>JAUXXQ010000029.1 GCA_030684815.1 Methylobacter sp.
CGATTCGAGGAGGCCTCACCCAGATTTCCACTCATGATAGCGAAGTAGTGCTGACTCTAGCCATGGAGAGGCGAGCGTGTGTTCGGAATAAAAATATAAGAGATCGCTTTACTGAATTTTTATGATGCTCTGAGTTGCTGGAAACCGTAACTGTGATTGACAAATTCATTCTCAAAGATAGGCTCTATAACCATTTTCAGAGCCGTTTGTACAATTCGGTCTTTCACCGCAGGTATGCCCAATGGACGCTTACCGCCACCCGCTTTGGGGATAAATACCCGTTTTACGGGTAACGGTTGATAGCTTCCCTCTTTCAACGCCTGTTGCAGCTCAAGAAGATAGTGCCCTTCTTTTGCCGCAAAGCGTTCTATGCCCATTCCATCAACGCCGTGGCTGCCCTTATTCTTTCGTACTTGTCGCCAAGCCGCATTCAAGGTCGCAAAAGCGTAGACTTTATCTATCAAACTAAACCATTTGCCGCCCTTCACACCGTTAACCAGTGCTGCCAACATAGGAGCCGTCCATACTGATGCTTCCACCCAAGCCCAAGAGTCTTGGGTTTCTGTTTCTTGTTTAGTTGTTTCCAACACTGACGAAATAGCTTCTTTTAGCTGCATACTATTTATTCCTCCAATTTTTTTTCTCTTCCTACCCCCCCTTCGCTCGCCACGGTTTTGCTGCCCGTGGTTCTTCCGGTCAATTGGACGTGTAACTCAAGGCAAGTTTCACACAACGTCTTGTTGTAGGAGATTTTTTTTTTAGCTTCCCCCTGTGAGCTTTTTTTTTGTGGCCTTGAGTCAACTGACTGAATCGCTACTACGAGGGTTCTGACTCCTGCCGCTGTCACCTCAGCGGCAGGTCTCCCCACTTACTTCAACTTACCTTCTTGGCATTCCGCTCCCAACCACTTGGTAGGCTCAGTTATCGTTTATTCACCAAGCTCAACGTAACTGATGATTTTCAGGCTTCATCACGCGCTCGCAGATTCGCCGCCTTGCCCTGCCGAATCGGATTCGTTATCCTACGGACTGCCCTTTCGCTTCCAGTTGCTCTCCACCCCATTTCGCAATGACGCAGTTACTTTC
>JAUXXQ010000038.1 GCA_030684815.1 Methylobacter sp.
CAATTGTCATCACCACGAGTGTGGCGGATTGCCTAGCGGCGAATCCGCCTTACGCGGGTTGCCTCACGGCGAATCCGCCTTACGCGGGTTACGCGGGTTGCCTCACGGCGAATCCGCCTTACGCGGGTTTGCGCCAAATTAACTTAGTGCCATTAGGGGTCTGTCCCCTATTGTTCTGCATCACCACGAATATGGCGGATTGCCTCACGGCGAATCCGCCTTACGCGGGTTCCCAAGCCGGAGCTTGGGAACGAGACAATATGGCGGATTGCCTAGCGGCGAATCCGCCTTACGCGGGTTAGGCGATGTTGATAGTAGTTGTTGTTGTTGTACCATCACCAACTACACCAAGGTTGGTCACACCAGTAATACCCACCAGTTCAATCAGCGAGTCACCAGCAACGTTCTCGTTATACACATAGGTGTTCGTATTATGTGTAAACGCTACCGTATTGAGGTTTGTGGTGATCAAAGTATCCACCAAGTTTGCCTTTTGCCCCAAGGTCAAACCCGCAGCCGACGTTCCCGAGAAGCTTAGAACACCGTTCGTGATGCTGTAAACCAGCTCGCCTGCCGTGTAACCGGTAATCCCGGTGTTGCCCAGATTACCCGCCGCAACTGCAGCATCTGCAAAATCAAGCAACACGGAGCGGGTAGCAGCACCCATGCTAAAGCCGGTGATCGAGTCGTAATTGGCAACGGTCGATTCACCCGCACCTACGACAACACTCACATACACCGCGTCAGCAGCATCCAAACCCGTAATGGTGATGGCGTCTTTACCCGCGCCACCATTGATCGTGGCTGACTGGCCAGCGGCCAAAGCGGCAGACACGGTCAGTTCGATGGTATCGTTGCCCGCGCCGGTGTTGATGGTGATGTCGCCGATAGTGGCAGCGGTTGCATTGACTTTAACCACGTCGTTGCCTGAACCGGTCAGAACCGACGTCGTTGCCGCCGTTGCCGCCGTCGTCAACGTTAGGGTTTGATTCCCCGTGAAGGTGCCGCCGGTGAAGCTCACCGCACTCCCTACATCGTTATTTGTGATCGTCAGATCAGAACCCGCTGCCTTGAAGCTCGCGTCATACCAACCACCCGTGGTTATGTTAATGGCGTTGGCACCCGTGTTGCCCACAACCAGCTTCTCGATATTGGCGATTTCCTTGAAGTCATCGTCAACCATCGTCACTACATTGGCACCAGCCGTCAGGGTCAGGGTGTCTTCGCCCGCACCACCGTCGATTTTGTTGTAAGTTGCGCCGTTGCGCAGCTGTGTAGCAGCTGTGATGTTGAACGCATCCTTACCTGCGCCACCAGTGTAGGTGGAGCCTGCAGTACCCAGGTTGAAGGTGTTGCCGGCTGTGGCAGAGCCCTTGACCACAGAGCCTGCGACCAGGTTACCGGTGATGGTCAGACCGATCGGCGCGTTTGCACCGTTGCCGGTCAGCGCCGTACCGTCGATAGTGACGGCCTTGACTGTGGCAGCGTCAGCCAGCGTAACAGCAGTGCCCTTCAGGTTGATCGCCGTCAGGTGCGTGGCAGTTGCAAACGAATCAATCGTGGTAGTCCGGTTGGCACCAGTAGTGGATGTGGAACCCGGAGCTGCAGTGACGTTCAGCGTCTCGAAACCAGTGACAGTCAGCGCGCCGATGTTGGTTGCAGCTGCCGCCGTGGTTCCGCCGATACCGGTGGTGATGCTCAGCACATCGCTGGTACCCGTGTCAGTCGCCAGAGCAAGTGTGGTCGCACCGATGTCAGCACGTGCAGTCACTGCGGCAGCTTGAGTAGCCGTCATCTTGGTGATGGCGTTGACCGCACCCGACAACTCGATAGCCGTGATGCCTGCAATCAGAGACGCATCAAAGGTACCGTTAACACGCAGGGTCTCGAAGTTGGTGTACTTTGCAGCCAAAGAAGCGGTGTTAGCGTGGCCGACATTGGCACCGATATCCAGCGTGTCGATACCGTCGCCAGCATTCACCGAGCCAGTGGTCAGCACAGCGCCTGTGGTAAACGTATCATTACCCGCGCCACCAGTCACCTTGATCGTTGACAACGTACCCAGCGTTGCGATCAGACCGCCAGCGGTCAGACCGGAAGCGTCGATAGTGGCAATGTCGTTATCCAGTGCCGCAGTCAGTTCAACCGTTGTAGCCGCACCCTTAACCGTCAGCACACCACCGGTAGCAACCTGATCTGTAGCCTGGGACAGGAAGTCGCCCTTCAGGTTGGTCGTCGCATCAATAGTGACGGATGTCAGCGTTGCGTTCGCCAAATCGACTGTACCGGTAACGTTCGCGGCACCAGTGGAGGTGATAGTGGCCGTTGTCGCCGTTCCAGTCGCGTTACCAGCAGCGATGGTAACAGCAGCAGTAACGCTGTCGGCACCCGCTGCCTGCTTGACACCATTGGCGAAGTTCAACTTGATGGCACTTGCAGCGGTCGCGGGAGAAAAGGCAACCTCACCCTGAACAACCGTACCATTACCCGTCAGAGTAATTTCAGCGCCAGTAGCAAGATTGGTCACGAGCAAGGTGCCGGCACCCATGTTTGCATTGACGGTCGTCAGACCAGGCGCATTGCTTGCGTCGAGCGAGTTGGCGGTTGTTGCACGAACATTAATGATTTCGATGTTAGACACAGAAGCACCGTTAAGAATGTCGAGCGTGGTGCCCACGCCAGTAACGTTAAGCGTATCAATACCAGCACCGCCGTTGATTACGTCAGCAGCCGTAAGAGTGCTGTTCGCGGGGGTTGCTTGATCAACAAGGCCTGCGTCAAACGTGTCGTTGCCATTTCCGCCAACGAAGTTGTTCGCAGCAGTAGTGAGCACAAAAGTCTGCCCAGCACCCGCACCACCATCCAACACACTAACCGTCTTAGTCAGCGTAGTAGCACCGACCTTAACCTCAACCGAATAAGTCTCAGTCAATTCAGTGATGTTATCCGCCAACGCAGTCACATCAAAAGTCACGCTAGTTTGGCCGGCCGGAATGATTTTGGTCACCAGATTAAACGCACCGGCACCAAAATCATTCAAGTTAGTGGTGGTAGTGCCTTGGTTAGCAGCGGTCGCATCACCGGCTTTCAGCTGGAAAGTCACTGTGGTGTCCGCTACAACGGCTGCCGAGGCGGTGACGGTGAACGTCGCCGCTTCGCCTTCGTTGACGCTGTCTACGCTGGTCAGGGTAAAGGTCGCCGGTGCCACGCCACCTGATGTAGTGGTGCCATCAGTCTTAACATCCACATTTGCAGGGCCATCAACCACGGCTGCGCCGGTCGGCACGGCTGCAAGACCCAAAGAAGCGGTGACAAAACTGGCGAAGGTTCTCTCAACGGCACCGACTCCGGTCAAGGAATCACCGCCAATCCAATAGGTGAAAGTATCAGCACCAAAAATATTGACGGTCGCGCCATTGCTCAAGATCAATTGAATTGCGTTAGCGGACACTTTGCTGCTAGCGATGGTCAAGCCACCAATCAAATGCAGGACGTTAGCACCCTCTGTATCGGAAATATTGATCACTTGGGTAGCGGTCAACTGATTCGCCGACAGAATGTATCTGTCGTCGCCGGCACCTGCACCGACATTAAGGCTATCGGTTGCTTGTAAAATATTTATATCATTACCTGGGGTAAAAGCCATCTGTATTCTCCAAAAAGATAAAAAAGATTAACCCACGCCCCCCTTGGTTATCACCAAGAGGGGCATAAAGTTATTGTCTTATATTACACTGATATTGACCAGGGCAGGGTCAACAATACCTGCCAAGGTTAATGTGATGATGTCGCCATCGGCATCGGGACCAAAGTTAATCAATGTTTCATTGGTGATTGCATTCGGTTGCACTGCAATACCATCGATACCGGCCAAACCTGCTAGCGTGGTGACTAGAGGGCTGGCAGTTGCGGTGTCGATAATCAATGAATCAGCGGCAGCATCAAAACCTGTGATGGTGATTTGAGTGTTAGGCGCTAAGGCTTGCGCCGCTGCTACGTTGAAAGAGAATACATCAGCTGCCGCAGTTGCTGCAACCGGTGCTGTGGTGCCTGGCACTAAAACGATTGCGCCCACTACTGGCGGCCCCGGCACAACAACAGCTCCAGTCGCGCCTTCCAGCAAATGATAATTAGCTGCAGAAGCGTTGGTGAAGTTAGCTGCGGTCAAGGTGCCCCATGCGGTGTCGGCCAGGTCGATAGTACCTTCCAAGGTCGCGACGGCATTAGCCGCGCCCACTGGGTTGGCAATCGAGTAAACCGATGCGATGTTGTGCGCCGATACGGCAACAAAAACGTGCTGTTGGGCGGCAACGTTGTTGGCGGCGTAGTTGGCTTGGATCAGGGTTAAGGCATTGACTTGGTTAACATCGAAAGTTTGGATGGTGATCGACCGGTTGGCAGTAAAGTCATTGTTCAGCGTAGTGCCGCCCAGTGCTGTAAAGTCAAAATGGTCGATGCCGTTACCGGCGGCGTCGAAGTTAACCACGGTGTCGTTGCCGAAGCCCGGTGCGTAGATGAGGGTTTCGTTGCTTGACAATGCGGTATCAATACCAACAGTGGTACCCAAAACGATGACGTCGTTGCCGGCGCCTGGGGTGATGATGTTGTCGCTGGTGGTGATGCTGTTGGCACCGGCGATGTCGTTAAGGAAGTCGTCTGTCGCCAAGGCGCTGGCATAGTCGCTTCCAGGGCCGTTAAACGCTAGAACGGCTGCATTCATCGCCGCTAGGACGGTGGCTTCAGTTGGGGCAACCAGGCCGTAAGCCGCACCGGCAGCAGCGATGTCGCTAGCGGTTAAGGTAGTTGGCGCTACGATGCTGAGGGTTAAGTCATTGGCGAAGTGGACGCCGTCAATCAATGATTCAACAATCAGGCTGTTGGCTGGGCCGTCTTTTGCAACTAACAATTTGGATAGAACCGCATTGTTGATAATCGCATCTTTAATCGCTTGGTTGTATTGCAGGTCGGACGTCCTGAAATCGGTGCTGGCGATGTTGACGGTCGCGGCTATGCCTCTGAAGTTTACGGTTAAACGGCCGCCGTGCAGGTTGTACAGGTCATTAAGGTCTGAACGCACGTCGTTGATGTTGCGCGATGCAGCACCGGTTACGGTTTGGTCGTTGGTGTTGAAGATCCAGTGAGCGAATACATCGGCAGTTGTTCCGGCAACCGCATTGGTAACAATGCGTTGAACGCCGGTGTTGTCGGTGTAAACGGTGTCGTTACCGGCACCCGCCAAGATGTGGACATCGCCTGCACCTGGGGTACGGATGGTGTCGTTACCGTCGCCGCCGTTAATGGTGATGTTGTTGTTCAAATCTTGGTTGTTGTACCAGTTTTGAGCGCCACCGGTCAGCACTTGATCAATCACTCTAACAGTGATGTTGTCATCACCGGCACCGCCGTCAATGTTGAAAGTGAAGTCGGACTTGCCGGCAACCACTGTGCTGCGGCTGGCTGCAACAGCGCCGTCGATGGTCACGTTCATGATGTCGTTGTCGCTACCGCCAGTGTAGATGAAGTTGGCGCCTGGGACATTAAAGTTGACGTTACCTGCACCTGCGATATCGGCAAACGGATTGCCTTGGGTATCAACCGCGTTAATGTATTTGCTGATAGCATCCGTGGTGACGGCGGCGGTGAACTCGAATTTGCCGTTGAACGCTGAGGCGTCAATCAGGCGGACATCGGTGAAACCGGCTGCGCCAACACCGTGGTGGATACCGGCTGGGGAGTTGTTTTCAACGCCTGGAAGGGCGATGTTGCTGCCAACTTCTGCTTGACCCAGTGCGTTGCCGTTGACGGTCAGGTTGCCTTCATTAAGCACGGTGTCGGTGTAAGCACCGGCATTCTGCTGATGCACTCTGCTGGTCTCGCCGTTGGTGATGACCACTTCACGCAGTGCGTTGTTGGTTGAGTTGATGGTTTGCAGTTTGCTGTTGTCGCGCACTTCAATTTCAAAACGCTCTACGCCGCGTGAGGTTGAGGTGTCGCCGGTCGACATGGCGCCAACCACTAAGTCGCCACCGGTTGAGCCACGGCCTACGTCATCAAGGATGATTTTGCTGGTGACCAGTTCGGTGATGGTGGTTTCTACGTCGTTATAAGTGGTGTAGATGTTGGAGGTCGCTGGTACGGACGCGCCGGTGGTGTTGAACCAGCCGGAACCTGCTGGTGCTGTAATGATAGTACCTTGACTACCCACCACTACGATTGATTTACCGGTAACGGCTGTGTTGGTAATAGGGTCGATAATGGTGAAATCAGCGCCCAGGCTTACTGTTAAGTTTGGGTTACCCGCCAGTGCATCTTGGAATACTTGCAATAATTGCTCGTAAGTGTCGGCATCGCCAACTTTCAGCTTGCTGTCATCTGTTGTGTTCAGTTGAATCGTGACTAATTCGCCATTGGCAAACAATTTGAATTGGTCATAAGGGTTGTTCAACAGCGGTTTGTCAGCAGTGCCTGCGGTGGCAGCAGCACCGGAATCCATCAGGTTGATGGTCAGTGTTGTATTGCCGCTAGACAGGTTGCGCAGTGAGTGTTGGTCAAAATAGACGCCAAAATCAACGTTGCCGGCATCGGTTTCGACCATGGCGATGGTGACGTCTTTGGTTCTTAAGCCGTCGGCAATGCGCACGTCTTCGATCAACAAATCAGCGCGGCTGTTGTTGGATTCCCAATGGGTCACACCGGCCATGCGTTGTGCGTCGATTTGCACGCGGTTGGTCACGGACGGGTTGTTGTCGGCATTGTCGTTTGATACCGCTTGTGCGCGAATCAGGATGTTTTCAACGCTATCGGTTTCTGCGGTGATGGCGAAACGTTGTGAGTCGCCGATGTCTGCGATCAGTGTGTCGTTACCGGCACCGCCTTTGATGACGTCGCCTGATTGCAGGGTGTTTTGGTTGTCGATGATGCGGGCGGTGAAGACGTCGTCGCCTGCTGTGCCGACCAGGTTGTCAAAACCGGTGCTGAGGAAGAACGCAGAGGTTGAGCCGTTGATAAAGGTGGTGTTGACTGAAGTTGGCACAGAAGCGTGGGCTATTGCGCTGGCTATTTTGGCGTTCCAGGCAGTGGCGGCTTCGCCGAATGTAGGGTTAGCAGTCAGGCCGGAAAAGTTGACCAGCATGGTGTTAACGGCAACGCCGCGTGCGTCAAGTGGTGTTGCGTCCAGTATGCCGACGATGTAGGCTTTTGCTTCAGCAACGGCGACAGGGCCGGTGATGCCGACGTTTTTGATCAGTGCGTCAGCGACAAGGCCTGCTGGGGCATCACCGACGCTGTTAAGGTAGAAAGAGTTTAGCAGTGCGCCGGGCAGTACGCCGGCCTGGGCAACCAGGCTGGTCATGGCGGCATTGCCTAAGATAACGCCGTACAGTGAACCGGCGTTACGGGCAATAATTACTTCATTTGTTGCTAGTGAAAAATCAGCCATTGTGGCCTCCTTTAAAGATGTTAAAAAAAACTTTCTGCAAAAAGCCGAGTTAGTTTCGAACTGTACTCGAGCAAAGGCACTGGGGTTAAATGCGTTTGCTGCAGTACGGTTGGTTTTTTCAGTGTGGGGCGTAGTCTAGCCGATGCTTGGGTTTTGTCGGTGTGATTGTGCGCACATGGTTTGCTATTTAGTTTCCGGTGGTGTTTGGGGGCTGGTTGGGACGGGTTCAGGGTTGAATTTTATAGCTAACTCAATAAAATGCAAATTTTTAGGATAATTTACTTTGGTTTTTTTGGTTAGTGGGCTGTTTTTGTTGGTTTAGTTTGAGCGGCGTTTTTTAACCGCAGAGTAACGCAGAGTTTTTTTGTGGGACTTTTGTGTGTTCAACGCTGGCTTTGTATGATTGCAAGCTCTGCGCTACTCTGCGCTTAACTTTGTGCGACTCTGCGGTTAAATAAAACCGGCCGGGATTTTTTAAGCGGCGTTTTTTAACCGCAGAGTAACGCTGAGTTATACGCAGAGTCTCGCAGAGTTTTTTTGTGAGACTTTTGTGCGTTCAACGCTGGCTTTGTATGATTGCAAGCTCGGCGCTTTGTATATAAGGAAGCTCTGCGGTTAGATAATGCTATACTTCGCCAAATTTGAACCGGATGGATGGGAGGTAATTTTATGAGTGCTGTAGCCTTGCATTTGTACGAAAAACTTAATGAAGCGCCTGATGATAAAGCGCGCTCAAAAGCAATTGTTGAAGCTTTTAGCGAATTGGAGGAGCGTTATCCTAATCTTAGAGAAGTGGCTACTCGGCATAATTTGAGCGAAACCGAATTGCGCTTACAAAAAGAAATAGAGCAAACTCGGCTTGAAATCAAAACGGTCGAAGCGAATCTGCAGCTTGAAATCAAAACGGTTGAGGCGAATTTACAAAAGGAAATTGAAAAAACGCGCATTGAAATCAAGCAAATTGAAGTTAGTTTTTCTAAAACTGTTCACCAACAAACGCTGTGGGTGATAGGCTCGGTGGGTACGATTGTTATGGGCGTCCGTCTGCTCGAATGGTTTTTAGCGCATTTAACCTGAGCGTTTTTCGGGATGTCCGCTTGTTCAATAGGTCTGCATTAAGCTCTTTGGTTTCCCCATTGTCCCTGCTAAGGCGATTTCTTTTTTAGGAAATGACCTGTTACCGCCAATAGCTAAAGCTATTGGACTCCAATGTGAATAGGCTTACCTACTTATCAAACAAGGGTGATAACGGTCTTTTCGGCCAGTTCTTTGAGTATCTGCAGGCCGGCGGCGATTATCATGCCGGAATTCGGCTGCTGCAATTCTTCGGCAACTTGTGCCAGGCAATCGCCGGTTAAAATCACTTCATGTTCTTGAATGATTTGCAGTAATCGGTAGGTGATCGGGGTGATTTCGATAAAATTAACGTCGTCATTGGGGTTGCGGTAAACAATCAGGAAGGTGGCATGCTCCGGCGCGGTGTCGGGCAAAAAATCGGGCGATATTTTCTGTACCGGATAGCGGTAGGCTAAAGGCCATGCCAAGGGCGACAGGGCGATGTGCCGATGTTGCAGGTTATCCACGGGTTGCTGAAGGCTTGCGACTGTCCCTTTAGCAATGGATAAGGCCATTTCTACCCATTCGTAATGCGCCAGTTCCAGTATGAACGGAAAGTCGGCTGAACTGTCGCGTTCGTGTTCCAGGTAGGCTAAAAACTCTTCCGGGATTTCGGAAAAATGCGGCGATTGGCTGGCGTGCCGGGCAAAAAAATCCTGCACCAGTTCAAACCATTGTTGCTCGCTAAGCAGTGTGTGCAACACGGGGAAGTTGGCGGAAAGAAAGCTGTCGATGTTGTTAAAAAACAGTTCACGGTACATTGCCATGCGTTCCGGCCGCACGTCTGCAGGCGGCGGGTTGTGTTTGGGGTCGCGGATGTGGGCGGCAAATTCGCGTTGTTTGGCGTTAAAGTCGATGCTCATGGGGTAGCCTCAGGCGGTTTGCCGTGTATGTTGGTGATGCCAGGCGGCTTGTATGGCGCTGATGGTGCTGACTTCCTTGAGCAGTTCGGCCATTGGGGGGATGTTAAAGTCGCGCTCTAACAGTGTCGGGAATACGCCGTACAGTTCGTAGGCTTTGGCCAGCAGCTTCCATACGGGGTCAATGACTTCGGCGCCGTGGGTGTCGACCAAAAAATCGTCGGCTTCGACATAATGCCCGGCAATGTGGGCGTAAGCGATGCGCTGTGCGGGCATGGCTTTTAAGAAGGCTTCGGCATCGTAGCTGTGGTTGACGCTGTTGACGTAAATATTGTTGATGTCGATTAATACGTCGCAGTCGGCTTCTTCGATGACCGCGTTGAAAAAATCGATTTCGGCCATTTCCTGGCCGGGGACGGTGTAATAGGAGACGTTTTCGATGGCTATTTTTTGTTCGAGAATGTCCTGCACGCGCCTGATGCGTCCGGCAACGTGGCTGACCGCTTCTGAGGTAAAGGGTATCGGCATCAGGTCGTACAGATGCCCGTCTTTGCTGCAATAACTTAAATGTTCGCTGTAAAATTTGATGCGGTGTTCGGCGATGAATTGTTTGACTTCGCCGATGAATTTTTCATCGAGCGGGTCGGTGCTGCCGAGCGACAGCGACAAGCCGTGGCAAATGAAGTCGAAGCGTTCGGTCATGGCTCGGAATTGTTTGCCTAATTTTCCGCCGATGGTGATCCAGTTTTCCGGTGCGATTTCATAAAAGCCGACGCCTACCGGCGGCGCTTCGACAATCTGGGTTAAAAAAGACCGCCGTAAACCTAAGCCAGCGCCGTGAACGAGATGTTGGGTTGTGTCCATCGGAGCACCATTAGTTAATGGGGTGGGGGTGAGAGGGCATGACTTTCATGCCCCCAGCACTGCAACGAGGGTGGATTAATGACCCGCTGCGTCTTTTGCTTTTGCGCCGTCGGTTTTCATTTTGTCGCCGCAAGCGCCTTCCATGCCTTTCATCATTTCGCCGCAACCTTGCATGCCTTCACCGCAACCTTTCATCATGGCACCGCAAGCGCCTTCTTTGGTTTTTGCTGCGTCACAACCTTTCATGCCTTCGCCGCATTGCGCGCCGCAAGCACCTTCTTTGCCTTTCATCATGTCGCCGCAAGCGCCTTCTTTACCTTTCATCATGGCACCGCAAGCGCCATCGGCAGCTTTTGCAGCGGGTTTTGCGCTGCCAGCGGCTTTGTTGCCCGCACAAGCGCCTTCGGCTGTTTTAGGTTTTTCCATGCCGCCCATTGCTGCACCGCAGGCCATTTCAGCCGCTTTATCGGCTTCGGCAACTTGCATGTAGCCGGAAGACAGTTCGGTCATGCCGAACGGGTTGGCTTCGGCATTAACGCCTGTGGCAGCAAAAGTGGACAGGAAAGCAGCGCCCATTGCCGCAGCAAAAGGTGTTTTATTGATTTTTTTCATGGTGACTCCAGGGGTGTTGGTAGTTCGGTCTGCCCGGCAGTTAGGCCGGGAAATGAATCGATAGGTCTTGCGTATCGAATGCGGGCGATTATATCAAATTTAAGACGGGGGCATACACTCAAGCCATCTCGTTGCAGGGTGAACGCATATAAATTATGCTCGTTCCTAAGCTGGAGATTGGGAACGTGCAACGCGTTCAAAGCCGGCTTTGAACGCCAAAACAAACTGCAACGTCGCACAAAAAAATCGGCTACCCACTTAAGTAGGGACAAACTGGGAACGCCAAGCCCCAGCTTGGCGAGTGTTCGCGCCAAGCTGGGGCTTGGCGTTCCCGGCCACCCATTTAAAACTGTCCCGGCTTAAGTGGGTAGCCAAAAAATCTGCGGTGAAATAAAGCTGGGGAGGTAATGGCTTGAGCGGTTTATTATTTGACAATCAGGCTGTTATTGACCGACTTGACGCCTTTAACTGTTCTTGCCAGTTCGACGGCTCTGGTAGCGGCGCCTTCAGAATCGACAAAGCCGCTTAACTGCACAACACCCTTGAATGTTTCAACGCTGATTTGCAACAATTTAAGCCGGGAGTCGCCGAGTATTGAGGTTTTTACTTTAGTTGTCAGCACTGAGTCGTCAAGATATTCGCCGGTGCTTTCATATGTTGCCCCCCCCGCACAAGCTGTAAGCAACAACACCAATAACAAACTGCCAATCAATTTAATTTTTTTCATAATGCTAACCTAAGGATGTAAAAAAACGTGTAACAACGCTATGTTCCAGTTTAAATCATACAATCAATGTATTCCACCCTTGGGCTGTTAATCGGGGGACTTAGGCGCAGTCAGCAGCTTAAAGGCGGCGCGGTTTTCTGCCCGGCTAAAGTCCTCAAAGCGTGCGGCAAATTCGTTGCGGGCGTTACATCGATGCGCATCAAGGTCTTGTATCAAGACGCCCATCGCTAAAAAAGTGGCGGCGGGGATGTCCTGCGCGATCATTTCGTCACTGAACTGTTTCAGCGTGTGTTCCTGCACGGCGTAATCCTGAAAGTCGCCTAAGACTTCCTGTAGTCCTTTCAGGTTTTTAATCAGGCGTTTTATCTCTGATTCGGGGTACAGGCTTTGGAAAAATTCCATTAAATAGCGCAGTTTTTTACACGATTTTCTTAAATGATGCAGCGCTTCGGCTTCGGATGTGCCAGTAATGGCCTTGCCTTCTTTTAATACGCGGGCAAACACTTTCCACAGTCTGCGGTCGGCCAGTTGTTTAATGCTCAATTTGGCGCTGGGTTCCAGTGCTTGTTTGTAGCAAGGTTCTTTAAGGTACTGCTCCCATTCGGCTAAGGCAGAGCGGTACTTAGGCGATTGCAGTTTTGCTGCCAGTTCCTGTTGGGCTTTTTGCTGTTTGACCAGCAAAAAATCATATAAGGGGTTCAGCTCTTCCCGGATTGACTCCGGCAGGCTGCTTTTATAGCGTGCGAAATTCAGCAGGTACACATCCAGATCCCGCGTCGGCCCGGTAATCTGCCCCAGCCAGGAGAAAAAATCGGCATGGCGTGCAGCGATATTGGCGGGAAATATGCCTTTGATTTGGCTGAGCCCGGCGCGGGTTCTTCTGACCGCCACCCTAAAGTCATGTAAAAATTCGCTGTCGATGTCGGCAATGGTGCCCTGTTCATTGGTTTTCAGGGCTTTTAGCAGGTGGCTGTAAATGTATTTGCTGGCAATGTCGGCGCGCATGTCGGGCACCAGGTTGATGTTCAATTTTGATGAATAATCTTTCGGCTTGCGGCCATGATAGTGCAGCGCGGCGAGCAGGCTGGGTTTATCGGTGGCGGTGACACCCGGCATTGCCATTAAGCACCGGGCAATATGCTTGGCAGTTTTGCGTCGGCCTTTTTCGGCTTGCAGCAGTATGCGGGTATTGAGTGCCCCGTATTCTTCTATCAACAGCTGGAGGGCAGTTTTTTCATCGTCACCCATAATGGCGAGCTGATGCAGCACAACATCGACGCTGCATAGCGGCACTAAGGCGCGCATGTCCAGCAAGGGCGCCAGCGTGTCGCGTATCAGTCCGGGTTCCAATTCCTTGCCGAAAACCGGCATTGTTTTCAGCGCGGTGCTGGCGATAATACGGCCACTGTTCAGGCTTCTGAGGATCAGCGACGATGCTAATGTTGTCCGGTTAAATTCGCAACTGAGGCCGTTTGCATACAGGCGCCAGTCGAAGCTGTCGTAATAGGTTTTGCAAACCGACTGTTTTGATAGGGGGCGTATGGCCGCCTCATGCTGTAATTGGCTGATGACTTTTTCAGCACTTACAGCCGTGGGGCATTCAAATTGTAACGGCATAGTTATCACTGCGTAGGTTCGAGTCGTCATCGTCAGCCTTTAAATGTAACAGCCTATTATTAATGTTTTATGACATCTTCATTCAAGCAGCGCTGTTAATAAAGGCCGCAGTTTGTTCAATTGCCGTTGCCGAATCAGGCGATTGGCGATGATGATACTCTTTAATTCGGTCAGTGCCTGGGCAAAAACATCGTTGACCACTAGATAATCGAATTCGTCATGATGGCTGATTTCGGTGACTGCATCGCGCATCCGGCGGGCAATGGTCTGTTCGTCATCCTGGCCGCGATTTCTAAGGCGCTGCAACAGCACATCAGTCGAAGGCGGCAGGATGAAAATGGACAGGCTGTCGGGCAGCAGTTTTTTGATTTGCTCGGCGCCCTGCCAGTCGATTTCAAGGATCACGTCCAGGCCTTGTTTCAGGTTGTCTTCTACGGTTTTCTGTGCGGTGCCGTAAAAATTATCGAACACCTGGGCATGTTCAAGAAACGCCTGTTGTTCGCGCATCGCCTGAAAGTCGGCGGCGGAAACAAAGTAATAATCCTGGCCGTGCACTTCGCCCGGCCGCATCGGGCGAGTGGTGTGGGAGACCGATACACTCAGGTGGTCAAGGTCGGCAACCAGTTGTTTAACCAGACTGGTTTTACCGGCGCCGGACGGGGCGGAAATAATATACAGTTTGCCGATGTTCATGGTTTTTAAGATGAAAAGTTAATGGGGAGAAAGCCAAATTGTAACGGCTCAGCGACGGCTAAGTAGGTAAGCCTATTTCTTTTAACATTTACATTGGAGTCAATAGCTTTAGCTATTGATGCTAAAACAGCTAAAGCTGTTTTACTCCCACATTGGAGTCCAATAGCTTTAGCTATTGATGCTAAAAAACAGCTAAAGCTGTTTTACTCCCACATTAGAGCCCAACAGCTTTAGCTATTGGCGCTAAAACAGCTAAAGCTGTTTTACTCCCACATTGAAGTCCAACAGCTTTAGCTATTGATGCTAAAACAGCTAAAGCTGTTTTACTCCCACATTGGAGTCCAACAGCTTTAGCTATTGGCGCTAAAACAGCTAAAGCTGTTTTACTCCCACATTGGAGTCCAATAGCTTTAGCTATTGATGCTAAAACAGCTAAAGCTGTTTTACTCCCACATTAGAGCCCAACAGCTTTAGCTATTGATGCTAAAACAGCTAAAGCTGTTTTACTCCCACATTAGAGCCCAACAGCTTTAGCTATTGGCGCTAAAACAGCTAACTCCCACATATTGGAGTCCGTTACGCCAAATTTACGGCTTATAAGCGTCGTTATCAATATAAATATCAACAGGATTTTCCGGCACGATAGCCGCGACCGGCAAATCCGCGCCCGAACGCCATTGCTGAACGGCGTCCTGTTTATTCGCGCCGGTGATCAAAAAAATCAGTTCCCGCGTGTTGCCCAAAGCCTTGGCGCTGATTGAAATGCGCTCCGGCGGCGGTTTGGGTGAATTGTAAACCGCGTGAACCAGTTCGTCTTGCGGGTGTTGATGGCCGGGAAACAGGCTGGCGGTGTGGCCGTCCTCGCCCATACCCAGCAACACCATGTCGAACATGCCGGCCTTGCTGACCGCGAGTTGATAACGGTCGGCGCCGACTTCCGGCCCCAGTTCGGCGGACATGGTGAATATTTGCGCTGCCGGAATGGCGACTTTATCCAATAGAACTTGGCTTGCCATCAGGCTGTTGCGGTCGGGATGATCGGCAGGCAAACAGCGTTCGTCGCCGTAATAAATATGCCAGTTAGCCCAATCAGCCTTGGACTCGGCTAAGAGTCGGTAGACTTTTTCCGGGGTGCTGCCGCCAGCCAATACCAGCTTGAATTTGCCGCGTTCGGCAATGGCGGTGTCGGCGGCGTTAAGAATGTGCGAGCAGGCGGCAAAAGCTACGTCATCTGCGGTTTCTAAAGTGTGCCAGCGGCTGTTTTGTTGCATTTATTTACACTCCGGGGTTAGTGAACTGCGCCAGGTTTGGCTGTCTTTGTCAAATAAGCGGCGGCTGTCTTCCGGCCCCCAGGAACCGGCGGGATAGGTGACGATATGGTCACGTTCTATCGCCCAGGTTTGCAGGATAGGATCGACAATGCGCCACGCATATTCTACTTCATCAAAACGCAGAAATAACGAGCGGTCGCCTTTTAATACGTCCAATAACAGGTCTTCGTAGGCGTCGATGGCTTTTTCATTTTCCTGCCGGAAACTGGCATCGAGGCTGCTTGAACGGGTGCGCATTTCAAGACCCGGTTCCTTGACCGTCATTTCGATGCGGATAAATTCTTCCGGCTGTATGCCGAGCAATACCCAGTTGGGGTTCATGCACTGCACCTCGGTGCCGCGAAAAAACTGCAACGGCGGATGGCGGAAACAAATCGAAATAACCGATTGCGTCTTGGCCATGCGCTTGCCGGTGCGCAGATAAAACGGCACACCGCGCCAGCGCCAGTTGTCGATATACAGTTTCATTGCGGCATAAGTTTCGGTGATGCTGTTCGCCGCTATGCCGTCTTCCTGCAAATAGCCGTTGACCCGCTCGCCGTTGATATTACCTTTGCCGTATTGGGCGCGGAAAGAATGGCCGTGTACCGCTTCCCGGGGAATCGGGCGGATCGATTTCAGCACTTTGACCTTTTCGTCGCGCAGCGATTCGGCTTCCATCGACACCGGCGGCTCCATTGCCACCAGTGTTAGCAGTTGCAGCAAATGGCTTTGCAGCATGTCACGCATGGCACCGGCGTGGTCATAGTAATCGGCGCGGCTACCGATGCCGATGTCCTCGGAATGGGTGATCTGGATATGATCGATATAATTACGGTTCCATAACGGTTCCAGCATCACATTGGCAAAACGGAACACCAGCACATTTTGCACCATGCCTTTGCCCAGATAATGGTCGATGCGGTAAATCTGCTCTTCGCTCAAATAGCGGCTGATGCGCTTTTGCAAAGCCTGGGCGCTGTCCAAATCGTAACCGAACGGTTTTTCGATAATCACCCGCCGCCAGCCGTATTCCTCATCGAACAGCTGGTTATTGCTTAACAGCTCCATCACCGTGCCAAAGTCCGAGGGACTGATGGACAGGTAAAAGGCGATGTTTTTAGGGAAATGATTGGCCTCGTTAAGCAGGGTCGCCAGTTCGCTGTAGCATTGCGGCTGTGTTATGTCGCCCTGGTGGTAATGCAGGCGGGCGCTAAAGCGTTGAAAAACCGCCTCGTCGAAATCGTCCGGCGCTTTGTCTTCAATCATGCGCCGAACTTCGACCAGCCAGGTTTCCTGATCCCACGGCCTGCGGCCAATGGCCAGAATGCGGGAGCCTTCAGGCAAACGCTCGGCGGCATCAAGATGATATAACGACGGCATCAGCTTGATCCGGGACAGATTTCCGGTCGCGCCAAAAATAGTGTAAGTACAGGGTTCGGCTTTCATCAGCGGTAGCGCCTCGTGGTTGTTTGGGGAAATAGTTGGGCTGTTAAAATAAGCTAAGCCGCTTCCGAATTGTATTGATGGATACCCGAAAGAACCTCTTTTAGGGCTTGCTTGGCTTTTCGGGTGTCGTAATTAAGCTGTAAAACAGTCCAAAAGCCATCTTCCATACCAAAATAACGCGATAGCCTTAAACCGGTATCCACAGTAATTGAGCGCTTACCGGCAATAATTTCGCCAATACGGCGCTGAGGCACGCCAATTTCCTTGGCAAGGCGATATTGTGAAATGCCCATAGGCTGTAGAAAATCATGTAACAGCACGTCACCGGGCGTAGGGAACGGTATTTTTTCGCCGCTGGCAATGTCGCTAAAATCCATTGTTGCCAACTCTTGTACGGGTATTGCCATTATTATCTCTTTTCTTTGTTGGCGAAAGAAATCGCTATACGTTAGTACGAACAAGAAATAGCCGTGGGCAAGCTAAGCCTAAACCGTATAAGTCGTCGAAGCGGTTTTGCCGCCACGCCCAGTCCAATCGGTATGGAAAAATTGGCCTCTGGGTTGATCTAGCCGTTCATAGGTATGCGCGCCGAAATAATCCCGTTGCGCCTGCAATAAATTGGCCGGTAAGCGTGCACTGCGATAGCCGTCGTAATAGGCCAGCGCCGACGAGAATGCCGGAGTTGGAATGGCGTGCTCAATGCCTAAAATCACCGCGTTGCGCCAACCTTGATCGGCTTGCTTGAGAGCATCGGCAAAAAAATCGGCCAGCAACAGGTTTTCCAAGCCCGGATCGACAACATAAGCCTGCTTGATGTCGCTTAAAAACCGGCTGCGGATAATGCAGCCGCCGCGCCACATCAACGCAATATCGCCGTAATTAAGCGACAAGTCGTAGTCTTTCGATGCTTGGCGCATCAACTGAAAACCCTGGGCATAAGACACAATCTTGGCGGCATACAAAGCGTCACCAATCGCCTTGATCGCGGCTTTTTTATCGCCGGTAAAAGGCTGGGCGTGTTTTGGCAAGACCGCCGCCGCCCTAACCCGTTCGTCTTTTTGCGCAGACAGGCAGCGGGCAAACACCGACTCGCCAATCAAGGTTAATGGAATGCCCAATTCCAGCGCGTTAATGCCCGCCCATTTGCCGGTGCCTTTTTGCCCGGCAGTGTCGAGGATTTTTTCGACTAAGGGCTGGCCGTCTGCATCGTTGTAAGCCAGAATAGCCGCAGTAATTTCAATCAAATAAGAGCTTAATTCGCGCTGATTCCATTCGGCAAATACCGCCTGCATGTCCGCGGCGCTTAAACCCAAGCCCTCGGACATCAGCTGATAAGCCTCGCAAATCAACTGCATATCGCCGTATTCGATACCGTTATGCACCATCTTGACATAATGTCCGGCGCCGTTGTCGCCCACCCATTCGCAACAAGGCTGGCCATCGACTTGTGCGCTGATCGCCTGGAAAATTGGTTTAACCGCAGGCCACGCCGCTTTGTTGCCGCCCGGCATGATAGACGGGCCGTGTCGCGCGCCTTCTTCGCCACCGGAAACGCCTGCGCCCAGATAAAGGATATTTTTTTCCTTTAATGCGAGTGTGCGCCGATGGGTGTCGGTAAACAGCGAATTGCCGCCATCGACAACAATATCACCGGGTGACAACAGCGGCACTAGGCTGTCGATAACCTGATCAACCACCTGACCGGCCTTGACCATCAGCATCACAATGCGCGGCGACTCCAGCTGATCGACCAACTCCTGCAGCGAATGTGTACCGATAATGGAAGTGTTTTTTGCCGGCCCGGCTAAAAATTCGTCGACGACGTGAGCGGTACGGTTATAAACCGCCACTTTAAAACCGTGGTCGTTCATATTAAGCACCAAGTTTTGCCCCATTACCGCGAGGCCGATTAAGCCGATATTTGCTGTCATGTTAACGTCCTAAATAACCTGAGTTCGGGATAAGCTAACCCAACAAAGGTTAGTAAATGTTCCAGAAGTTCTTATAAGCAACACCCGTGTTTTTAATGGCTTGTTGCGGTGCGCACTTGGTGACATCCAGTGTCCAAGGAAACTCATTTGCTTTAGGAATGAAAATAAAACAACTTGAACAATTGTGTCTGCAAAGCCAGAAACTAAGCCTAATGCGTTCTTTTTTGTACAAGTTAATAAATTTTCATTCCTTAAGAACGTGCACGAAATAACTTGAGCAACTTGAAACGCTGATCCCTTTAGTACCGTGCTGTTCAAATGCAAACTTGCTCAAGTTAAAACATGCACGTTCCTTAGCTGTTTTAACGCCAATAGCTAAAGCTATTGGACTCCAATGTAAAATAGGCTTGCCTATTTAAGTACCTACGCGAGCGTAATTGGCAAAAAATGGGCTATCAACTTAACACGGGACAGACCTTCCAGGTTTTTACTGGAGCCGCTCCCGACGGCTCCAGCCTTTGCCTATAAATCTGTTTTTAATAATTACAGGTTATAGCATATAGCATATAGTTTTAGATTAATAACATCTGTTACTAACCCAGGTTTACCCTTATTTCGACGCAGTTCGCGACTGATTGTGGACTTACTCCGGCCTATGTCTTTGGCTATTTCTTCCAGGGAAACTTTTTTCTTATGCATTAGGTAGATATGGTATCTTTCTTCCTTGGTTAGATGGGTGAATGTTCTCATGGGACACCTCTTTAGTTTTTTGTTTTGGTAGACGGAAACTATACCATCTAGCCTCTTTAAGAGGTGTTGCATTTATTATATGAATTCAAGGGTAACCTTTGCGCATGAAAATTAAAAATTTCGATCCGGTTAACACCGAGTTATTAAAAGGCGTAAACCTGATTGAAGCCAGCGCCGGAACCGGGAAAACCTATGCTATTGCGATGTTGGTGTTGCGCTTTGTGGTCGAGCAAAACATTGATATTAAACAGCTGCTGGTGGTCACTTTCACTAAGGCGGCAACGGAAGAGCTGAAAGACCGGGTGCGCTCAAGGTTGGTTGAAGCCAAACGCGCTTTAGACGGGCAGACGAAAAACATCGACAGTAATATGATAGCTTGGCTGGACAAAGTCGGGCTACAGATCGGGCCGGATCAAATCAAGACGCGTCTTCAAGCGGCTTTGCTGGATATAGACCAGGCCGGTATTTTCACCATTCACGGTTTTTGTCAGCGGGTGTTAAGAGAACATGCGCTGGAAAGCGGGCAATTATTCGATGCCGAATTGACCGATGAGTTGGCGGCGATTAAACAGGCGTGTGCCGATGATTTTTGGCGACGGCAGATTTACCCGCGTTCGGTTTGGGAAGTGGCGGTATTGACTGCGAGTTTTAAAACCCCCGATGACCTGCTTGCCAGTGTTGCCCGATTTCCGGGTAATGGCGCCGGTATTGGCGTTTATCCCGACTGCGATAATCTGGACAGCACCCTGCAAAAATTACAACAGGCGGCTGAGTCGGCAAAAAGCCAGCTGGACGGCTGTGCAACTGTTTTGCGCGGCAGTTTCGCCGATGAAAAGTTCAAACCCGCTTATAGCGATAATTTTGAAGGGCACTATCAAGCATTAAGTGCCTGGTTGCAGGGCCAGTCCACAGACATTCCAAGTGCTGATGCCGTTGCGCTATTGAGCCAGCAGGGGCTGATAGCGGCATTGAATGGCACTAAATTCAAAGCCAACAAGACCCAGTCCGGCGAACAGCGCAAGGCTGATTATCTGGCGGGGCTTGCCCTTGACACGGCGGCGTTTGATGCGCTGGCTGCGGCACTTAAACAGATCAATTTAGCCCTGCGCCGAACCCTGCTGGACAGTTTGCACGACGACATGGACAAGCGCCTGCAACGGCTTAATGTGCTGTCGTTCGATGATTTGATCAAGCGTCTGGCCGAGGCGCTGAAAAGTGAAAAAGGCGCGCTGTTGACGGCTGAATTGCAACAGCGTTTTGCCGTTGCCCTGATTGATGAATTTCAGGACACCGATGACAGCCAGTGGCTTATTTTTTCCTCGCTATTTGCCGCACCCAGCCAGTATTTATATTTAATCGGCGACCCCAAACAGGCGATTTACAAATTTCGCGGCGCGGATATTTATTCCTATCTGGACGCGCAACGGCACGCCGAACATCAATTTACCCTGGGCTATAACTGGCGCTCGCACCCGCAACTGGTCAAGGCGGTGAATGCGTTGTTCCAAAGGGAGCGCGCGTTTTTGCTGGACGGATTGGCGTTTATCGATGTGGAACCCGGCCTGTCGTCGGATAACGGTGAGCTGCATCATGCAGGACAGGCGGTCTCAACTATGGTGTTGTGGCAGTTGCCGGAAAGCGACACCAAAGCAGGCTATTGGTCGGGGGGCAAGGCGGCTGAAACAATCAGCATTGCCGTGGTCAATGAGATTGTCGATTTGCTGACCGGCGATTATAGCCTGCAACCGTCCGGCCGACCTTTGCAGCCCAACGACATCGCCATTCTGGTCAGAACCAATGGTCAGGCCAGGGATTATCAGGCCGCATTGCGCCTGGCGGGCATTCCTTCGGTGCTGAACAGCGTCGATTCGGTTTTTTCGGCGCAGGAAGCGGCTGATGTATATTGCCTGTTGCAGGCGGTGGCGCATCCGGGCGACAGCGGCTTGCTCAAGCAGGCGTTGACCCTGGACTGGTTCGGTCTGGATGGGCAGACGCTGTTTCGGCTGATTAACAGCGAGATCGAGCTGGACGCCTGGATGTCGCGTTTTCTCGGTTATTTTCAGGACTGGCAAAAAAGCGGTCTGATGGCGATGATGCAGCATTTGCTGACGCAGGAACGCGTCCGGGCCAATATATCAAAAACACCGATGGCGGAACGGCAACTCACTAATTTATATCATCTTATCGAGCTGGTACAGCAGGCGGCGGTGGATGAGCATTTGGGTATCAATAAAACCCTGGACTGGCTACGTAGCGCGATGGCTAAAGCCGGCAGCGCGGAAGACCAGCAGTTGCGTCTTGAAAGCGATGAAGATGCGATCAAAATCGTCACCATGCACCGCTCCAAGGGCCTGGAATATTCAATCGTATTTTGCCCGTATCTTTGGTACCGCTCGCCCTATTTAAAAGAGGAAAAATCGCTGATTACCTGCCATGAAGGCGATCAGACCGTAATCGATCTGGGTTCGGACGATTTTGAACGCCGCCGCGAACTGGCCTTGGCGGAAGAACTGGCTGAAGATTTGCGGGTGTTTTACGTCGCCGTGACCCGCGCCAAATACCGCTGTTATCTGGCCTGGGCTGATGTGCGCTCGGAAAAGAAGGCCAACGATTCGGCAATGGCCTGGCTGCTGGATTTTGCCGATACCGATTTTCCCGCCCAACAAATCATCCTGCAAAGCTTTAAAGACCACGCCGATTACCGTTTACTAGAAGTGCCGGGCGAGCTAAGCGGCC
The DNA here is from genome assembly GCA_030684815.1 of Methylobacter sp. Taxonomy (GTDB): domain Bacteria; phylum Pseudomonadota; class Gammaproteobacteria; order Methylococcales; family Methylomonadaceae; genus Methylobacter_A. The sequence continues at coordinate 22,104 of JAUXXQ010000038.1, forward strand.
ATTATCAAAATCCCGTTGCGGCGGCTCCATTGCAGGCCAAACAACTTAAACGCTCGTTGTACACTCACTGGCAAATGAGCAGCTACACTGCCTTGTCGGCCTTAAGCCAGCATGATGAGCCGGAGTTGCCGGAAGACAAGGCCGGTGAACAGATGCCGGCGGCCAAGCCCGAACCCGGCAGCGCCGCGTTGGAATTGCCCCGGGGCGCGCATACCGGCAATGTCGTGCATGATTTGCTGGAAAATAATGCCTTCATCAACTTGGCGCAGCGTAAAGACATAACAGCACAACGGGACAGAGCCTGCCAGCGTTACGGCTTAAAGCTGGAACGGCCGGAACTGCTTGATGAACTGCTGCAAGCCGTGGTGTCAACGTCGCTGTCTGCAAGCGACACTCATTTTTGCCTGATGAATCTGGCGGAAAATCAGTGCCTCAAGGAAATGCCGTTTTATTTGTCCATGCAGCCGATGGACGCCGTCCAAATCAATGATATTTTGCAGGACACACCGGCTTTTCAGCCATTGACCGCCAAGCAGATGTGCGGCTATCTGACCGGCTTTATCGACCTGATTTGCGCGTATCCCGATTCCGGAAGCAGCCGTTATTTTGTCATGGACTATAAAACCAACGGCCTGCCGGATTACAGCCCGGACAGCCTAACCCAGGCCATGCGCGAACATAACTACGGCCTGCAATACTGGATTTACACCGTCGTATTGCACCGTTATTTGCAAATACGGCTGCCGGATTATGACTACGACACCCATTTTGGCGGCGTGCGCTATCTGTTCGTGCGCGGCATGACGCCGGATCAGCCGATGAGCGGCATTTATCAGGATCGCCCCGATTTGGCGCAGGTTGAAGCCCTGGCGGCATTGTTTGGAGGTAAGTCGTGTTAGATCAAGACAGAGTGTTCACCCGGCTGGATGCCGCCTTTGCCCGATTCCTGAGCCAGCGTACCGGTTTCGGGCCGATACAAAAACAGGCTTTCGAGAACCTGCTGATGACCCTGTCTTACGAGCAAAATCAGGGCCACAACTGTATTCAAATAGACGAAGATACGAAAGCATTAGTGCTGGCTTCCGGACTGGCGGCAGCGCTATCGGCAACGCCGGACCGGACTTTGCCGCTGGTTATCGAACAGAACCGCCTGTATCTGCACCGTTACTGGCAGTATGAACAACGGCTGGCGCAGCAAATCAAGGCGATGACCCAGGTCGGGCAGCCGCTGGCAGAATTCGAAACCCTGCTGAACCGTTATTTTGTCGACGTCATTGACGACCAGCGCGAGGCGGCGAAAATGGCCGTGCAACAGTCATTTTGCATTATTACCGGCGGCCCCGGAACCGGCAAGACCTTTACCGTGGTTAAGATTCTGGCGCTGTTGCAGGAATTGGCGGAACAGCCGCTGCATATCGCGCTGGCGGCGCCAACCGGCAAGGCGGCGATGCGGCTGCAGGAATCAATCGGCTTTAGCAAGGCGAAACTGCCGTGTTCGGAGGCCATCAAAAATCACATCCCGGAAAGCGTCAGCACCTTGCACCGTTTGCTGGGCGCGATGCCGCCGTCCCCGTATTTCCGACATCATGCCGACAAACCGCTGGTTTACGATCTGGTGGTTATTGACGAAGCATCGATGGTTGATCTGGCCTTGATGAGCAAGTTGCTGGATGCGCTAAAACCCGGTGCGCGCCTGATTCTGTTGGGCGACAAGGATCAATTGGCGTCGGTCGAGTCCGGTGCGGTGCTGGCCGATTTGGCCGGTACCGGGGCTTTGCAGGACACTGTCTACACCTTAAAGAAATCGCACCGTTTTGGCGGCGCGATAGCACAGCTGGCTGACGCCGTGAATGATCAACACGATGAACGAGCCTGGCAAATTTTAACCGACGGCAACGATGCAGCCGTGCAATGCCTCGACGGCGATTTAATCGATTACGTGGCCGCGCAGCAAGCCGGATATTTAAAGCTGATTAAGGCCGACGCCGAATTCGGGCCGGTTTTTCAGGCCTTCAGCCGCTTTCAGGTGCTGTGTTCCAACCGGCAGGGCAAAAACAGCGTCGCCGACATCAATTATCGGGTCGAACAAAAACTGGCCGCGCAAAAGCGCATCAACCTGTCCGGTTTATGGTATCCGGGACGGCCGGTCATGGTCACGCAAAACAATCCGGCGCTGCACCTTTATAACGGCGATATTGGCATTTGCATGAAAGATAGTATCGATTCGATAGGAAAGCTGATGGTGTATTTCCAGCGCCCCGACGGCAGCGTTAAAAAATACCTGCCCGCCCGCCTGCCGCATTGCGAAACCGTTTTCGCGATGACCATACACAAAAGCCAGGGTTCCGAATTCGAGGAAGTGCTGATTGCGTTGCCCGAGGCCATTAACCCGGTGCTGACTAAGGAACTGCTGTACACCGCGATTACCAGGGCGAAAAAAAGCCTGAAACTGGTTGCCGATGAAGCGGTATTTAAGCAGACGGTTCAGCAAAAAATCGAGCGCGTCACCGGCCTGGCCGATAAATTTGCCGTGCCTGATTAATCAGGTTAACCGCTTAATAAATAGCTTATGCGCCAATCGATTAGACTCAAATTATTCCTGACTTTTCTGCTGACCACGCTGCTGTTGGTTTCGGGGATGTATGTTTTTATGCGCTGGTCGCTGGATCGCGGCTTTAGCGAATTCGTCAAATCCAGACAGCAAGAACGCGTTACCGCACTGATAGAATCGCTCAGCGATTACTATGCCGACGCACAAAGCTGGGAGCCGCTGGCCGGCGACAAACAGCGCTGGATTCAATTATTATGGCAATCCGATCCGCGCCACCGCCACCCTCCGCTGGCTGTGCTCGAACAGGCGCAAAACGAACCGGCTGACGTGTGGCCGCCCGCGCTGGCGGACATTCACCGCAACAGGCGTTACACGCCGCTGGAACTGAGCGTGATGCTGTTACGCGCCGACCAAACGGTTATTTTCGGGCGCGCCGATGCCGTCCGGCAATTGGCGCTGGAGCCCATTCGCCATCAAGACCGCATTGTCGGCTATTTGGGCCTGTTGCCGGGAAAACCGGTCAACCAGCCCGGCGAAATACGCTTTATCGAAGGGCAGGCCAAATCGTTGGTATGGATTGCCCTGCTGATGGTGTTGCTGTCCGCCTGTTTGGCCTTGCTGCTGGCCTATATGCTGGGGCGTCCGCTTAAACGCATTACCGCAGCGGCTAAAGCGCTGGCGGTAGGGCATTACGATATCCGCTTGCCGGTCGAATCGTCCGATGAATTGGGGCGGCTGGCACAGGATTTTAACCAGCTGGCCTCGGCTTTGGAAGGTGCGGAACAATCGCGGCGGCGCTGGGTTGCCGATGTTTCGCATGAATTGCGCACGCCGCTGGCGGTGCTGCACGGCGAATTGGAAGCCTTGCAAGACGGCATCAGGCCGTTGACGCCGGAAGCCGTTGACTCCTTGCTCAGCGATGTCAGAAGGCTGAACCGCCTGACCGATGACCTGTATCAATTGGCCTTGTCGGATCAGGGCGCGCTCAGTTACCGTAAGGAACAGACCGACCCGCTGGCGGTGCTGCGCAGTGATATTGCTTCCATGGCAGCGGAATTCGACAACAAACACATCCGCGTGCAATTGTTTAACCGGTTGCCGAAGGCGGTGCGCATTTATGCCGATCCGGGGCGATTGTCGCAATTATTCCGCAATGTGTTGAACAACAGCGCCAAATATACCGATGCGGGCGGTTGTTTGGACATCACGGTGCTGCAAAAAAACGGGCAGCTTGTGTTCGAGTTTGCCGACAGCGCGCCGGGTGTGCCCGAGCCGGAAATGGCGCATTTGTTCGAGCGTTTTTATCGCGTCGAAAATTCGCGCAACCGTGATTGCGGCGGCGCGGGCCTGGGCCTTGCCCTTTGCGCGAACATTGTCCAGGCGCACAGCGGCACTCTTTCAGCCGAAGCCTCGTCCTATAACGGATTGACCCTCCGCATCACCTTGCCGGTAACGCCATGACGCATATTTTGATTGTCGAAGATGAAGCCAAACTGGCCCGTTTGCAGGCGGATTATTTGCACAGCGCCGGCTTTGTAACCGATTGCCTTGATAACGGCTTGAGCGTTGTCCCGTGGCTCAAAAAAAATCCTACCAACCTGATTTTGCTGGATCTAATGTTGCCGGGGCGGGACGGTCTGGATATTTGCCGAGACATTCGGAGTTTCAGCGCCGTGCCGATTATCATCGTCACCGCCCGTATCGAAGAAGTCGACCGGCTGCTGGGTCTGGAGCTGGGTGCCGACGATTATATGTGCAAGCCGTTTAGCCCGCGCGAAATGGTTGCGCGGGTCAAAGCGGTGTTGCGCAGATTGCAGCCGCCAGCGGTGATAAACGGCAGCGATGGCCGGCTGTCGCTAGACCCGGAAAGCTTTCGGGTACGCATCGACGGGCGGGAAACGGAATTGACGGCGGTTGAATTTCAATTGTTGCAGGCGTTGTATCATCAGCCGGGGCGCATTTTTTCGCGGTCGAAATTGATGGATTTGATTTATCAGGATCAGCGTATCGTTTCCGACCGCACCATCGACAGCCATATCAAGAAACTGCGCAAAAAATTGTCCGAACTGTCGCCCGAGCACGAGCTGATACACTCGGTGTACGGTGCGGGTTATCGCTACGAGGCGCAAGACGGGGCGAGATAAGTAGAGATTGCTACAGAGTTACACCAGCTCAACCCGCAAACCGGCGCGGGTAGCTGCTTCGCATTGGCGTTTATCGGCAGATACAAACATATCAGCTTTCAAAGTCACCGCGCTACCAATATGCAGGGCGTCCATAGCCCGCAGTACATTGTTTTCGAGACTGGAAATCGCCTGCGCCAATACTGCCGGGGTAAGATCGCATAAAACCGCATCTTCAATATCAGCCATTAACAGCGTTTTTAGCTGCCGATATTGGCTATCAACTTAACACGGGACAGACCTTCCAGGTTTTTAAAACCTGGAAGGTCTACTTCGGCATACTTGTCCCGCTTTAAATGGGAAGCCCCGATATTGCGCATCGGTAATCCGCGCTTCCCTGCGCAGGCGACAAAAAGCGGAAATGGTCTCAGGAAGCGCAATACCTGCTAAACCAATTTCTGTTGCCTTATCACACCATACCAGCACTTCGTCAGTGCCACGCTCATAGACATAACGCTTGGCAAAGGCCGATGTATCAAAAAAAAACCAGCATCGCGCTCTTCCAAAATCAAGCGACTAAGGGCAACACCATCCAATACCAGCGGTTGTGCTGTGCGTCGCTTCCATGACGGCAAATCAGGTGCTATCGGAACAATATCGGCAATGGCTTTTCCATTGCGCAGAACGCGCACTGATTCGCCTGACTCGACAATATCAAAATACTGTTTAGCGTGGTTACGTACTTCTGTGAATGTTGCTTGTTTCATAATAAACTGAAAATGTACAAATAAATGTGCATATTAGATGTACATTTTTGTCATGGTCAACAGAAACATTGATTTTAAATAAAATACACCTATAGTTGCCAAACAAAAAATCATCCATCTTTAGCGAGCTTACTATGCAACATTTTCGTCTTTCTTTTATTGTCACTGCACTTTGTTTGGTGGCCGCCTTCTATTGGGGCGGAATAATGGGTGTTTTTATCGCCGCCATCCTGGGCGTCCTTGAAGTCAGTTTGTCATTTGACAATGCGGTGGTGAACGCCTCGATACTCAAGCGCATGGATGAGCGCTGGCAGCAGTATTTTTTGACCTGGGGCATTTTGGTTGCGGTTTTTGGTATGCGTTTGCTGTTCCCTATCTTGATTGTTGCGGCGGCTACCGGCATCGGTTTTTTCGGCGTGACTGAAATGGCGTTAAACGACCCCGACACATACTCTAAACATTTGACTGCGTCGCACGTACAAATCGCGGCTTTTGGCGGCATGTTCCTGCTGATGGTGTTTTATTCGTTCATCTTTGATGAAAACCGGGAGTTGCATTGGCTGGGTTACCTGGAAGAAAAAATGGCCTCATTCGGCAAGCTGGAAGCCATTGAAATCATTATGGCTTTAGGCCCGCTGTTAATCATACAAAACTTCCTGCCTGAAGAAATCCGTTTGGATGCGCTGGTTGCCGGTGTCGCCGGGGTTATTTTATTTGTTATTGTCGATAGCCTTTCGGCACTGTTTGAAGACGAGGAAGAAGGCGAACAGGTTGCTGCGGTATTGAAAAAAAGCGGCATGATGAGTTTTGTTTACCTTGAAGTGCTGGACGCCTCATTTTCATTCGACGGCGTGATCGGTGCGTTTGCGATTACCCAGGATGTGGTCATTATCATGTTGGGGTTGGCTATCGGCGCGATGTTTGTGCGGAGCATGACGGTATTTTTGGTGCGTCGCGGCACTTTAGATGAATATGTGTTTTTGGAACATGGCGCGCATTATGCGATTGGCGTGTTGGCGGCCATCATGCTGATTAGCATGACCCATCACATCCCCGAAGTTGTCACCGGCTTGGCGGGCGCAATCTTTATCGGGTTGTCGGTGTATTCGTCGATCTTATACAAACAACAGGGCGGTTAAGGCCAACCCTTGGCATTTTTTCGCCCCATGTTGACGACTCTCCGCAAATTCACCGTTATTTTTCTAGCCATCGTGCAATTGATTGCACCGCTGGTACATGCGCACACCGGTGAGGAAAGCCAAGGCCTGGGCCTGCATGTCCCGGGTCTTGAAGGCTATGGCGCAAAACCGGGGGCGTTGACGGTTCAGGCACAACACCCTCATTTCAGCGCGGATGGCATCATGGTCGGTATCGATACCGGCATTCAGTATAAACAAGTCAATGCCGATGTAACTGGCAGCCCTTATTTGCCTCAACAAATCCCGCTTGTTAACGCCGTAACCTTCGCTTTTGATGTTAATTTTTCACCGCAACCGCAGCAATTTGTTGCTCGGCTGTTAATCCCCGCCCTTTCCCCTCGCGCACCGCCCGCCCACTCATTTCACCACCTATTTCGGCTCCGTTAAGGGACTTTGTTGGCCGTGAGTGACGGGGTTACAAACCCCGTCACGCTTCGGTACACGGAAAGCACAGGTCAAACGGATTTACACGGATTTTTTAAAATGGGCTGTGCTTTTAATCGGTGATTATCAGTGCTATCCGAGTTCCATTGAGTCCTTTTTAACAACCGCTAAGCAGTTACGTTGATTTTATTTAGCGCGGCACTTACGCCGCATTGAGCTTATTTCTATGTTTTTACTGAATTTTTTCAGCGCCTTTGGCTTGGTTTATGTACTGGGCACCGCGCTGGGTTTTGCCGATTCGCCCCCTCTTGTCGAACATCACGACCCGATTGAAACCGATACGCAGTTGAGCTTAACGAAAGTGGTTGAGCTGACGCTGGAAAAATATCCCGATACCGGCTGGCTTAATGCGCTGGAACAGGAAGCGACGGCGCTGGCGCAACGCGGCAATAGCTGGACAGCGGGCGCTTCGCAAGCCGGTCTTGGTTTTGAGGAGGCGACCAGCGGCACTTTGCATTATCTGAATGCCTCGGTACAAGTGCCGTTATGGAATCTCGGCCAGCGCGATGCCGAACAACACACCGCAAAACAGGCCGAAACCAGTGCGCTGTCGCAGGCGGCAGCGGTCAAATTACGGGTGGCCGGATTGGTCAGGGCGGCGCTGTGGGATATGGCGCTGGCCAACATCAGTTATGAACAGGCCAAAACCGAGTTGGCCATTACCGAGCAGTTGCTGGCGAAAGTGCAACGGCGGGTGGAGCTGGGCGACTTGCCCCGGGCCGATTTTTTGCTGGCGCAAACCGAGTCGTTGCAAAAACGCTCGGTGGTCACGCTGGCCGAGGCGGAATTAATGCACACCCGCAAACGCTATGCCAGCATCACCCAAATGACCAAAATCCCCGCCGATTTTCACGAGCGCTTGGCGGCATTGACCGAAATTGCACAAAACCATCCGGCTCTGGTGGCGATTAACAGCCAAATACAGCGCAAACAGGCGGAACTCAATGCGGTCAAATTGGTCGGCTCCGGGCAAACCCATGTTGCTGTCGGCGTCAACAGCGACCGGGGCAGCAACGATGAGCGCAGTAATTACACCGAAAGTTTCAGCATCGGTGTCACCGTGCCGTTCGGCGGCCAGGCGCACCTGGCGCCGCAGCTGGCCGCAGTCAATGTCGAATTAAACAGGCTGATAGCGGAACGCGAACACATGAGCCGCAATTTGGAACAGGCGCACCACGAGGCCGAACACAGTTTGGAGGTCAACCGTGCCGAATTGGACATTGCCAATGAGTTGCAACAGGTGGCCGAAGCGCATTTAAAAATGACCGAGTTGAGTTTTTCGGTCGGTGAAATCAACCTGATGGATTTGTTGAAAATCCAGTCCAGAACCCAGCAGGCGGTGTTAAATGCCAAACAACGCGGCGTCATGCTGCAGCGCGATATAGCGCTGTATAACCAAGCCGTGGGTGTGGCGCCATGAGAACCTTTATTGCAATGCTGTTGCTGTTGAGCCTGAACAGCTACGCCACTGAAAATACCATTAAAATTTCTGAGGAACACAGCGCCAACCTGGGCATCAAACTGGGCAAACTGGAACCGGTGACGCAAATTCCGCTGTTGTCGGCGTCTGCCAAAGTGGTGGTTCCGCCGACGCAGGAATATATTGTCAGTGCGGCGCAGACCGGCGTTATCGATAAGCTGAATGTGGCCGTCGGCGATAAGGTCGTCAAAGGCCAGGTGTTGGCGCAACTGAACAGCCCGGAACTGTTGACCCTACAACGCGAATACCTTAAAGCCGCCAGCACACTGCAACTGGCCGAGGCCACCTTTCAGCGCGATAAAAAACTGCTGGAAGAAGGCGTCATTGCCGACCGCCGCTGGCAGGAAACGCGCATCGAATACCAATCTTTAGGCTCCGAAGTTAATGAGCACAAGCAACTGTTGGAAATGGCCGGGATGACAGCCGACGAGATCAGGCAACTGGCCAAAACCCATAAACTGACGCGCCAGCTCAATGTCTATGCACCGATTACCGGCGTGGTGATGGAGCGTTTGGCGGTCGCCGGAACCCGTATTGACATGATGGCGCCGTTATACCGCATCGCCAATCTGGATGAATTGTGGCTGGAAATCGCCATTCCGCAAGAACGCATGGACAGCGTTAAATTAGGCGACCGAGTGCTGATTGATAACGGCGCCGCAGCCGATTCGGCAGCGCCGGGCGCAACCATCACCTTACTGGGGCAAAGCGTCAACCCGGAAAATCAGACCGTGCTGGCCAGAGCCGTGGTTGCCAAACAACGCAAAAGCATAGCACTGCGTCCCGGACAACGGCTCAACACCCGCATTATCCAAGCTAGCCAACAAGCGGCGTTTAAAATCCCCAACGCCGCTATCGCCCAAAACGAAGGCCATGCGTTTATTTTTATCCGTAATGAACAGGGTTTTGTGGTGACGCCGATTAGCGTCGTCGGCAAACAGGAGAGTGAATCGGTTATTAAGGGCGACTTGACCGGCACCGAAGACATTGCGATTCAGGGCGCGGTGGCGCTTAAAGCCAATTGGTTGGGTTTGGGGAGTGACGAATGATGTCCAAGCTGATTAGCTTTGCGCTGGGTCAGCGGCTGCTGATGCTGTTGCTGGTCGGGCTGTTGTCCGGCGGCGGCTATTATGCGTTTAAACATATTCCGATTGATGCCTTTCCTGAAGTGTCGCCGACTCAGGTCAAGATTATCGTCAAAGCCCCCGGCATGACCCCGGAAGAAGTCGAAGCCCGCATCACTGCGCCGATTGAAGTCGAATTGCTGGGCATTCCGCATCAAACTATGTTGCGCTCCATCGCCAAATACGCACTGACCGACATTACCGTCGATTTTGAGGAAGGCACCGATATTTACTGGGCGCGCCAGCAGATTGCCGAACGCTTGAATACGCTGTGGGGCGATTTGCCGGGCGGCATTGAAGGCGGCATTGCGCCGATGACCACGCCGCTGGGCGAGATGTTCATGTTCACCGTCGAAGGCGGCGGTTTATCGTTAATGGAACGCCGCAGCCTGTTAGATTGGGTGATACGGCCGGCTTTGCGCACCGTGCCCGGCGTTGCCGATGTCAATTCGCTGGGCGGTATGGTCAGGAGTTTTGAAGTCATCCCCGACAACACCCGCTTGTCGGTGCGTGGCATCAGCATTGACCAGCTGGCCACCGCCTTACAAAACAATAACAGCAATGACGGTGCCGGGCGCATCACTGACGGCGAAGAAGCCCTGATTGTCCGCGCCGAAGGCCGTATCCTTACCTTGGACGACGTCGGCATTATCGTGGTTGACAACAAAAACGGCACGCCCATTACTGTCAGCGATGTTGCCACCATCAAAATCGGCGCGTTGACCCGTTACGGCGCAGTCAGCAAAAACGGCGAAGGCGAGGCCGTCACCGGTTTGGTGCTGAGTTTGCGCGGTGCCAATGCCCGCCAGACCATTGTCGGCATTGAGAAAAAACTGGCTGAAATCAGCCCCGGCTTTCCCAAAGGCGTTGAAACCAAAGTCTTCTACAATCGCGCCAATCTGGTCGATAAAGCGGTCGATACCGTGTTACATGCCTTGCTTGAAGCCATTGCGCTGGTTGTGGTGCTGCTGTTGTTATTTCTGGGCAATTTGCGCGCCGCGTTGGTGGTGGCGCTGGCCTTGCCGCTGGCGGCTGCGTTTACCTTTATTTTGATGTACACGATGGGCATGTCGGCTAATTTGATGAGTTTGGGCGGCCTGGCCATTGCCATCGGCATGTTGGTCGATGCCGCCGTGGTGGTAGTCGAAAACATGATCACGCATCTGGCGCATACCGAAAAAGCCCGGCGTCTGCCGCGCCTGCACGTTCTTTACCGCGCCACCCGCGAAGTGGCCGTGCCGGTGGTGTCGGGCATTTTAATCATCATTATCGTGTTTTTGCCGCTACTGACCTTGCAGGGTTTGGAAGGCAAATTATTTACTCCAGTAGCGCTGACCATCGTGTTTGCGCTGAGCGGTTCGCTGCTGTTGTCGCTGACAGTGATTCCGGTAATTGCCTCGTATTTGTTGAAAAAGGTGTCGCACGCAGAACCCTGGCTGCCCCGGCAATTGCAAAAACTGTATCAGCCTGCGTTGGCGTGGTGCCTGTTTAACAGCAACAAAGTGTTTATCGGCGCGGGCGTTTTGCTGGCAGCGACCGTGCTAGTCTTTAGCCAAATCGGCAGCACTTTTATGCCGACGCTGGATGAAGGCGACATCATTGTGCAATTGGAAAAACTGCCGTCGATTACGCTGGAACAGTCGGTCACGCTGGATATTCAGGTGCAAAAAAACCTGCTGAAAAATATCCCCGAAATCATTGATATAGTGGCCCGTGTCGGTTCCGATGAATTGGGGCTCGACCCGATGAGCCTGAACGACACCGACACGTTTTTGATTCTGAAGCCGAAAGAAGACTGGCGCATGGGCAGCAAAGAACAATTGCTCGATGAAATCCGCAGCGTGATGGCGCAAACGCCGGGCATTGCTTTTCAGTTTACTCAGCCGATTGAAATGCGCGTTTCGGAAATGCTGACCGGTACGCGCGGCGATGTCGCGGTCAAATTATTCGGCAGCGATCTGGCCGTGCTCAATGACAAAGCCCAGCACATTGCCGAAGTATTAAAGGCCATCAGCGGCGCCAGCGATGTGTTCGTCAAACAAAATGAAGGTATGCAGTTTTTACAGCTGACCATCGACAAATCGGCGGCCGGGCGCTTAGGGTTGGACAGTAACGGCATTGAAAACTTACTGCGCGCGCAGATTGAAGGCTTGAAGCTGGGCGTGGTGCAAGAAGGCATCAAACGCACGCCGTTGATTTTGCGCGGCGACAGCAATACCGCGACCTTTGACAGCCTGCAAATTACCCTGCCCGATGGCGGCCATGTGCCGATTACCGCGATCGCCAAAATAGACAAAGTCGAAGGCGTGGTGTCGGTGGGCAGGGAACACGGCCAGCGCTTTGTGGTCATCACCAGCAACGTGCTGAACCGTGATTTGGTCAGTTTTGTCGATGAGGCGCGCGCCGCCGTGGCGGAAAAAATTGACTTGCCGATTGGCTACACGGTTGAATTTGGCGGCCAGTTTGAAAACCAACAACGTGCGGCGGCGACCTTGTCGCTGGTGGTTCCGGTCTCGTTAGGCTTGATTTTTTTACTGTTGTTTTCAACCTTCGGCTCAGTGCGCCAGGCAGTGCTGGTGTTGTCCAATATCCCGCTGGCGATGGTCGGCGGCGTGTTCGCCTTATGGCTGTCCGGCGAATATTTGTCAGTACCGGCCTCGGTCGGCTTTATCGCGCTGCTCGGTATTGCCGTGCTCAATGGCGTGGTCATGGTCAGCTATTTTAACCAACTGCTTGCGACCGGCATGGACGTGCTGAAAGTGGTGCAACTAGGCTCCTCGCGGCGTTTGCGCCCGGTGCTGATGACCGCCGGTATCGCCGCCTTCGGTCTGATTCCGCTCTTATTTGCCTCCGGGCCGGGTTCTGAAATTCAGCGTCCTTTGGCTATCGTAGTCATTGGCGGACTGGTATCATCGACTTTTTTAACGCTGTTTTTATTGCCGATTTTATTCAGATTATTCGGACTGCGGCCGGAGCTAAAACAATGAGCAACCAGCAATATTTAATCACCCTCAATGTGCCGCAGAGTCTGGAAGAGGCGTTGGTCGACTGTCTGTTGACACTGGAATCCGAGCACGGCTTTAGCAGTTTTCCGGTCAACGCCCACGATCACCGGAACGAAGGCTTGTCGCTGGCCGAACAAGTGACTGGGCGGCAGCAAAAAATGCGTTTTCAAATGTATATACCGGAGCAGGAATTGACCGGATTATTGGCACAACTGAAAGCTGATTTTTCCGGCTCAGGCATCAGATATTGGGTATTGCCGGTCATTGAAAACGGGGTTATTTAAGCAGTTTCCGGGAAATAATATCTCTGGATAACCGCTCTGTTCATTTATGGGTTGAATTCGCCACCCTTGCAAGTTAGACCTTCCAGGTTTTAAAAACCTGGAAGGTCTGCATACAAGTATGTTTCTCGTCTGGACATAAAATCATCGTGAAAAATGTTTTCACGCCCACCCAGCGTGGCAACTGTCATGTTCTTTTCAGGAAATCGCCTTACACATGCCGCTACTGCGGAAAAATCAGGTTAGAATAATCCCCTATACTTACCCAAACTGCACCCCCTACTTATGATGTTTCAATCCACATTCGACCTCATCTGCCAAATGACTTGCCTCGCCGTAAACGACGAGGCTACCTGAAAGGATAACGATGCTAAAAAATCGTTGTCAATGTTGAACGAATCTCCCTGAAGGGGAGATGCCTCAAACCAACAAGGAAATTTGATGAACACTCTAAAAAAATTATTCTATGTACTGTTGCTGCTAAATTTGGCGTCCGCTCAAGTATTGGCAGCAGAAATCAGTGTCTCACTTGACCGCAACCCGGTCAGCCTTGATGAATCTTTCCAGATCATTTTTACCGCTAACGATACGCCTGACGGCGACCCGGATTTTAGCCCGCTGGAACAGGATTTTGAGCTGCTTAACCAAAGCCAAAGCAGCAATATGTCATTGATAAATGGGCAACTCAGCAAAAGCATGAAATGGACGCTTAATGTCATGGCCAAACATCCCGGCAGCTTGGTGGTTCCGGCAGTGAGGTTTGGTGCCGACAGCAGCCAAGCGGTCAGTATTCTGGTGCCCCAAAATGCAGACAATAAGTCTGTCGACAGTAAGGATGATTTGTTTTTGGAAGTCCAGGTCAGCCCAGAAAGCCCTTATGTGCAATCCCAAGTGCTGTATACCGCCCGCTTATACCGGCGGATAGACATTACCCGCGCCGGCTTGAGCGAACCGGAGTTAAGTGATGCGGTGGTGGAAAAATTGGGCGATGACAGCAATTACAACACCCAGATTAATGGCGTAAATTATGCGGTTACCGAACGTAAATACGCGATTTTTCCGCAAAAAAGCGGAAGCTTGACCATCAAGCCGCTGGAGTTGACGGCAGAAGTCCCGCTCAATAACCGCCCGAGTTTTGGCGGTTTTTTCAACCCGCAAATGACCAAGGCTAAAAAAGTGTTGTCCAAAGCGCTGACGCTGGACGTCAAACCGGTTCCGGCCAGTTTTACCGGCCAGCACTGGTTGTCAGCCGAACAGCTGGAATTAAAAGAACAATGGTCGGGCGACACGCAACAAATGAAAGTCGGCGAACCACTGACCCGCACCTTGACCTTATTGGCCAAAGGCACAACCGTTAGCCAGTTGCCGGATTTGAATAGTGGCACGGTTGATGGGCAGTTGAAAACCTATCCCGACCAACCGGCGTTGCAAGAACAGAAGAAAGCTGATGGCTTGGTGGCTTTCCGGGAAGAAAAAATCGCCATCATCCCATCAACAGCGGGTTTTTATAAATTACCGGCGATAGAAATCCCTTGGTTTAACAGCCAAAGCCAAACCATGGAAATCGCCAAAATCCCGGAAACCATGATCACCGTGGCTGATGCAGCCGGTACGTTACCGGAACCGGCTATACCGGCAGTGCAGGCGCATAAGGTTGATGTCGCGCCGCTTGCCCAGCCGACGCAACAAAATATCTGGCTGTGGATTTCGGCATTTTTGGCGGTCGGCTGGTTTGCCACCTATATCCGCTTGCTGATCCTGTACCCGCCGAAAAAGCCGGTAACAGCAAAAAGCGAGCGTGAAATCAGCCTGCAAGACTGCGTAAAAAAACTAAAAAAAGCCTGTGCCGATAATAATGCGACAGCGGCTAAAGAGGCTTTGTTGGCCTGGGGGCGGCAAAAATACAGTACGCACGAGGGCATATCTGTAGCGAATCTGGGGGTTATTGCCGAATTAAGCGAGGCGCGGCTAAGGGATGAAATCCTGCATTTAAACCACGTTTTGTATGGCAAGACAACGGAACAATGGCAGGGTAAAAAACTGTTCCAGGCGTTTGCTGAAAATAAAGCCAGGAAAAAAATAAGCGATGGCGATGGCGACCAACTGGAACCGCTTTACCGCTTGTAATTAGGCCTGATTTTTTGCCCCGTTCCCACGCGGCGCGCCCGTCATTAAGTAGGCAAGCCTATTTTTTACATTGGAGTCCAATAGCTTTAGCTATTGGCGGTAAAACAGCTAAAGCTGTTTTACTCCCAACTTGTTTGTTAAGAAACTTTTGAATGACTACTTATACTCTGACCGGTCAAATTTGCGGAAAATGAAGCAGGTATAATACCCAAATTTGACCAGCAATTCTCATTATGGGAATTCAAATAAAATCAAATAGATACTGATTTTATTTTTAAAATTCGAACGCGTTCTACCGCAATACTTGCAAGGTAAGCGAAGAGTCGAATGGGTAGCAATATCAGACCCCTTGTTCTATAAGACTTTGCAACACCTATGAAAAATAGAATTCTGTAAAATGAAAAATAAACCAGGGAATTTAATTTATAACGCTTTGATTAACATATATTTTTTATAATGAGAATTGCTGTTCTAAGCTAATCCGCCTTGTCATTTTCAGAAGGCGCCTGCATTGACTGTTGGGACTACTTTTTAATCGTGCGTTCAATTTGTAGAACAGCGTCAAGCAATGCTAATGAATTGCCTGCATCCAATGCGTAGATTGTGCGTGTCATTGGATCGTATGACACCATAACGAATGGGTCTGCGGTGCGCTCAGTATTCCGGGGCGCTTGACGCTTGGAGCGGTAGGCTCGGCATACTATGCCTAACCAGTTCTCAAGCCTTAACGCCATTTGTACCGATAGTGCCGATTTACCGTTCAACACTCTGGACAATGCCGCACGGGTAACGCCGAGCTGTCTTGCTGCTTCGGTTATGGTCAATCCCAGCGCCGGTAAAACATCCTCACGTAAGGTTTCGCCGGGGTGTGGCGGGTTGTGCATGTGCGTCATGTTGAGTAGCTCCTTAGTGGTAATCAAGATAATCGATGATGATGGCCACCAGCAGACGCATTGGGAGTATGTCGAGCTGGAAGCGCCGGTTGAACCGATAAACAAACGCGGCCAAATAGCGGGGGGCATATTTGGCGAAATTCATTTAAAGTTGAGCATCGTGCCCCTTGTGTAATGGCTTACTGGCAGCCCGCCACAGGCCGCCAATAAGATAACGGGCCGACATTCTGCTCTATGCCGTCAGCACCTTGGTAATAAACGTGCTGGTCGGAGGAAACCGACAGATGGGCATGAGTGGCTGAATAATGGCGGTAGGTTTTATTGCCAGTAACTTGGCTATAAGCCCCGGCTGGCGCAAACAACTCGGCATAATGGTGTTCTGCCCAAGCAAACAGGCATTCGGCATCGTCATGATGGTTAAATTTATTGACCACAACACGGCCACCGGACATAACCAAGTCGGGATATTCCAATAGTTTAAAGCGCTCAAAAGGATTGCCGCGCACCGCTATGACATCAGCCGGTGCATCGGCTGTTAACGTACCTAATCGGGCAATACCGAGCCTTTCGCCCGCTTTTGAAGTTGCCGCTTTAAACACATTAACCACGTCGGTGAAATCAATCGATTCGCCGCTGCCCAAGTGCAGCATCATGTGAAACTCTTCGCCGTTAATGCCCCAGGGCACATTGTCATGGCCGATTTCAGAGCCGTAAATAAATTTGGCACCTTTATTGGCCAAACTCATCACGTTGGAATGGATGCCTTGATGGCTGTGGCCATCGACGCAAGAACCCAACGTATCAATCGTTGTTACAAAGGTGATGCCTTGCTGTACCGCCTGCTGCAACAAGTTATCATCAATCGCCGCACACGGCGTATGTGCCAATTCATCAATATTGCCGGCCAGCGCCCGTTTAAAACCCTCATTCTCGCCTACGTGCGCAATGACCCGTTTGCCATGGGCATGGGCTTTGGCGACAATCGCATTGACTATTTCTTGCGGCAGCAGGTTCCATGGCGTCTGTGGCACCGGCTGGTCGCCGTGCGGCTGCATCCACGGTGCACCCGGCTCACCGCCCGGTTCCAGCGCAATTTTGATCGCGGTTGCGCCGCCGTTGACCAGATTGTCGACCACTGTTTCGGCCTCAGCAACGGATGCAACCGGAATGCCGATTTTGTCATAACCGCCCGCACCGCCGCCAAACACGTTAAGCGGATAGCCGCCGGGCGCTTGGATAATGGGGCCGGTGCTTAATAAGCGTAGTGAGCCCTGGCCGCCTTCAGCCGCCATCAGCGGGCCGCCGGTATCTTGAACCGTGGTGATGCCGTGTTCCAGCACCTTGTTTTTCAGAACATTTTGGAAGGTGATGTGGGCGTGCGATTCGATAAAGCCGGGCATAATAGTGGCATCGCCCAAATCTAGCCTATTGCTGCACAGCTTGCTTAATTCTTCAGGCGTACCGACTTGCGCCACCTTGTTTGTTTCAATCAATACCGCCTTATTTTCTTGCGGGAAATTAATGCCGTCAAACAGTCTGGCCGCAGTCAAAACCTGACAAGCGGGTGGCGCTGCAACGGTTGGCGCAATCTCTTCAGGATGCACTTCGCCGCCGTGAGCCAAGGCATTGGAGCTCACGCCCTGACTCAACAGCATTGAAATCATCAGGTATTTTGTACCCGGCCAGCATTTTTTGATGTTCATTTTTTCCTCCAAAAATAGATTAATCCGGCGGCATGTTTTTACGCGCAGATATTTAAATAACAAAAAGCAGTCAACATTGCCCACTCAGCACGGTTGTCGCTATTCCCAGAATATCTGGGATAAACAACAACCAATCCCGCCCAAGCAAGCAGGTTATATGCCAATCAGCACAGACACTATCAGCAATAAACTTTCGATTTTTATTGGCGGTTTATACTGATAAAAATGCGTTATATGACTTGGATTTAATGCGTTAAATGACGCAGTTTAATTAAATGTACTGCCAATCGGTTGATTCCATTTTGCCGGAAACAGCCAGGCAGGAAGGGTCACAGCGGCTGTTTGATGTGGCAAGGACTAACAATAGCCACCTAAAATCGGTTAAAATGGCAAATTCTGACAATAATCCTGTAACGGGTTGAAAGCGTAATGCATACAAAATATAACACTGATGACTTGAGAATTTGCGGGACTAAGGAAGTCATAGCCCCGGTTCAGGTGCATACCGAAATGCCGATTACGGCGGCAGCGGCGCAAACAACGCTGCTGGCTCGGCAAGAGATACACAAGATACTGGCAGGCTTAGATGACCGTTTGGTCGTGGTGGTCGGGCCTTGCTCGATTCACGACCCGGTTGCGGCGCATGAATATGCCCGGTTGTTGAGATCGGTTAAAGACGAATTGGCCGATGATTTGGTCATCGTGATGCGGGTCTATTTTGAGAAGCCGCGTACTACAGTCGGCTGGAAAGGCCTGATTAACGACCCCGATTTGGATTCCAGTTTCAATATCAACAAGGGACTTCGCATCGCCCGGCGCCTGTTGTTAGATGTCAATGAAGCGGGCGTCCCCGCCGCCACCGAATACCTGGATTTGATCACGCCGCAATATGTGTCCGACCTGATCGCCTGGGGCGCCATCGGCGCCAGAACCACCGAAAGCCAAGGCCATCGTGAACTGGCGTCAGGCGTATCCTGCCCTATCGGCTTTAAAAACTCCACCGACGGCACGATAAAAATCGCCATCGATGCAATCGGCGCGGCAATGAGCCCGCACCACTTTATCTCGCTGAACAAAGCCGGTCATTCGGCTATTTTCTCGACCACCGGCAATGAAGACGTGCATATCATTTTACGCGGCGGCAATGACCGCCCTAATTATGATGCGGTCAGCGTGGAGCTGGTAGCCGAAGGTTTAAGCAAGGCTGAATTGAAGCCGAATATCATGATTGATTTGAGCCATGCCAACAGCCTAAAACAATGCCAACGGCAGTTGATTGTGGGCGATGACGTCGCCCAACAAATCGCGGGCGGCGACCACCGGATTATGGGCGTGATGATTGAAAGCCATCTGAAAGCAGGCAGCCAAAAGGTTGTTGAAGGGCAGCCGCTGGTCTACGGCCAAAGCATTACCGATGCCTGTTTGTCGTGGGACGATACGGTTCCATTATTAATAGAGCTGGCCGAAGCGGTGCAAAAACGCAGAACCGTGGACATCAGCCGGAGTTTAAGCAAATGATGATTTATGTAAACGGCGATACCCGCGACTGCGCCGAAAACCACACGGTTGCCGATGTGGTTAGCGAATTGGGCTTAACCGGCAAAAAAATTGCGATTGAATTGAACAAAGAAATTTTGCCGTTCCAGCAATATGGCAGCCAAGTGCTGCAAGCCGGTGATCGCCTGGAAATTGTCCATGCGATTGGCGGCGGCCAGGATGACTCTTTCATGCTCGCCGGGGTCAAATATCATTCCCGGTTGCTGGTCGGCACCGGCAAATATAAGGATATGGAAGAAACCCGTTTGGCTATCGAAGCCAGCGGCGCGCAGATTGTGACGGTGGCGATACGGCGTACCAATATCGGCCAGAATCCCGGCGAACCTAATTTGCTGGATGTCATTTCGCCGGACAAATACACCATACTGCCCAATACCGCCGGTTGTTATACGGCGGAAGACGCGGTTAGAACCTGCCGTTTAGGGCGGGAATTACTCGGCGGCCATAATTTGGTCAAGCTCGAAGTATTGGCCGATCAAATCACCTTGTTCCCCGACGTGGCGGAAACTTATATCGCCGCCGAATTGCTGGTCAAGGACGGCTTCGATGTGATGGTTTATACCAATGACGACCCGATTGCCGCCAAACGCCTGGAAGAAATCGGCTGCGTCGCGGTTATGCCGCTGGCCGCGCCGATTGGTTCCGGTTTGGGTATCCGCAATCCTTATAATATTCTGACCATCGTTGAAAATGCCAAAGTGCCAATTTTGGTCGATGCCGGTGTGGGTACGGCGTCCGATGCCGCGATTGCGATGGAATTGGGCTGCGATGGGGTATTGATGAACACCGCGATTGCCGCTGCTAACAATCCTATACTGATGGCGTCGGCCATGCGCAAAGGCATCGAAGCCGGTCGGGAAGCGTTCTTGGCCGGACGTATGCCGCGCAAGCGTTTTGCTTCAGCGTCATCGCCGATAGACGGCTTGTTTTTCTGATTGCCGAGCGGTATTCCGGGCTTTGTGGGAGCGGCCACCGGGCCGCGAACAGCACATGATCGTTCGCGGCCCGGTAGCCGCTCCCATAACTTATGTATGACGATGCGCTAAAGTATGGGAGCAATGCCACAACCTCAAATGCATGCAAACAAAGTCTTGTGAAATTTTCGTGTTTTTCGTGGACAAAATGATTTTCCCCATTTTATAACTCTTCTCTTTATGCTTTCTACCGAACAATCCCCCGCACACAGAATCCGCAGTTTTATCCGTCGCCAAGGCCGCATCACCCAAGGCCAACAATTGGCGCTAGATAGCCACTGGGACAAATACTGTCTCGACCCAAATGCCGACTACGATTTTAGCCAAGTTTTTGGCCGTGCCGCACCATTGATTGTCGAAATCGGTTTTGGCGCCGGCGACAGCTTGGCAAAAATGGCGGCGGCCAATCCCGAAAACGATTATATCGGCATTGAAGTCCACAAGCCGGGCGTCGGCCATTTAATGCTGCTGCTGGATCAGCAAAACATCACTAACGTCAGGATTTATTGCCACGATGCGATTGATATTATGGAGCACAAAATTAAAGACAATAGCCTAGCTGGCGTGCATTTGTTCTTTCCCGACCCGTGGCCGAAAAAAAAGCATCACAAACGGCGCATTGTTCGTCCCAGTTTTGTTGAATTATTAACGCGAAAATTACAGCCGGATGGCTATTTTCATGCTGCGACCGATTGGGAAAATTACGCGGAAAATATGCTTGAGATATTATCTGCCGGTGGCTGCCTTAACAATGCCAGTGCAAGCGGAGATTACTGCGAACGCCCGGAATACCGGCCGCTGACAAAATTCGAGCAGCGCGGCATCCGCTTAGGACACGGTGTTTGGGATTTGATTTTTAGAAAAAATTAAACAGGACGGTCTGGATATGACAAATAGTATTGATCTGGAAAACTACATCTGGGAGGGATTGGAAGAAACGTCTGAGCCTGCAGTTTTAAGCATCATAGCCGAAATAATTTATCGGGATAAGCAGGTGTTGGCCGATTTTTTTTATAGCTATATGTTGAAAGATAAGATTGCAGCATCATTTTTATCGACAAAAACTCTTGAAGATCGTTTAAAACAGGGGCTTCAACTTTGGATGGAAACATTGTTTTGCCAGAGTAGCCAAGAAAGTTTAGAAACCGCTTTGGCCATGCAACGCCATGTTGGCGAAGTCCATGCCAGAGCAGAAATACCTGTCCATGTGGTTGCAATGGGGTTTAGGCAGTTAAAACGCGCCATACACTTGCGCATATTAGCGTCCCCCATTGATCGCGAAACCATGGTGAGCGCCATTTTACGCATTGATGCATTAATGGATGTCGCGTTTGAAGAGATGAGTGTTGCTTATGTCCAGTCACATGAGAAAAGTGTTCGTAATGAAGAAGCTTTTCGGCTTTTCACTGCCGGGCATAATTTAACCGCCGAACGAGAACGGCAGTTTGGGGCTGTGCTCGAGTGGGAAAACCGGCTTTTTCGTGTCATCGCAACAAGTTCGCCATTAAACGACATAACTTCTCTTCAATACTCAGCTTTTGGGCTTTGGTTTCGGCATAAGGCGCCTTTGCTATTTGATGAAAACCGCGAATTGCCACTGATTGATGAATGTATTTCACGTATAGATCATGCCTTACTCCCCCTGATTAAAATCAATACCTCAGTTGAAAATCACTCTTGTGGATTGCAAAATATAATTAAGAGCATCACTACTGAGACAGAGCAAATAAAGTTTTTAATCAATAGCATGTTTGATCAATTAACCGATATGGAAATCGGTCGAGATCCGCTCACGCAACTGTTCAACAGAAGATTTTTACCGACAATATTAAAGAAAGAAGTTGAATTATCCCGAAGAAAAAGCGGGTCATTTGCCGTTTTAATGCTCGATGTTGATTTCTTTAAAAAAGTGAACGACACGTATGGGCATGAGTCTGGGGACAGAGTGTTACAACACGTGGCTGCGTTAGCAATGAACAAGGTTAGAGCCGGTGATTTTATATTTCGCTATGGGGGTGAAGAATTTCTTGTGCTGCTAACCGAAGTTGATGCTAATCAAGCGCTGGAGGTTGCTAATAAAATTAGGCAACATATTGAGTCTACAAACATTCTTTTAGCTAGAGAGCAGGCTGTTAAGGCGACTGTCAGCATCGGCATTGCTTTAAATGATGGTCATCCAGATTACCAGCATATCATTGATCGAGCGGATGAAGCGCTTTACACAGCCAAGAGCTCCGGTCGCAACTGTTGCATTCTAGCGCCTTAGGAAGGAAAATTTATTAACTTTTACCAAAAAAATGCATAGGCTTTGGCTTCCCTGCAGTAATTGTTCGAGTTGTTTTATTTTTATTGCTAACCGTCCACATCCAGCTGCATGGCATGGATAATGATAGCCAGTTCATCGCGCTGCCGTTTCAATGGCTCCAATTCCGCTTCAAGACTGGCGATATTTTCGACAATGCTGCCTTTCGACTCGTTAATTTTTCTGAGCATTTGCAAACGGCTTTCGATTTGTTTTTTGTGATCCTTAATCTGATGCATCAACGGCGTTAGCACGCCGTTACTCCAAGTTGTCGCATCGGCATGCGCCTGCCGGAGTATGTTTCTGGCCTTGGCAATCAGCGTGCTGTATAGCCGATTGATAACGATGCTTTGTTCCGACATCGTGGTTTTGGCGCTGGTACGGAACGCTTCGCCCTCATCGAAAATCTGCTCCAGTTCAATCTGGTATTGTTTGATCGAAAACAGCTGCGGCTCAATCTCCTTAAAGCCGTATTCATCCTTAAACTTTTTATGTATCGCTTTGACCAAGCGCTGGGTTTCATTGGTAATGTCCACCGAATCTTGTAACAGATCGCGCAAGTCATCGAACAATTTACGGATATTTTGTTTCATGCCGTAGGTGGTCAGGCTTTTCGCCATGTCATGCTTGGTGGTTTTGATGATTTCATCGACTTTTTCTTTGGCGAATGAATCGATCAACGCCTGCGCCTGCACCGAAAAAACCCGGCGGCTGGCCTGGAAGTTTTCAACATTCGCCAGATAGAGGTTTTGCCGGTCGCGTGTTTCAGCCATCAATTTTCCGGTCATATCCTGATTTTGGAAATCGACCTTTTTGAACTCCTCAAGCTGCGTCATGGCATTCGTCAACGAAGAACGGGTCAGGTTAAAAGATTCATTAACCAAAAAGCCAATATCACGGGTAATAGTGCCCAGCAGAATATCTTTACGCTGTTTTAAGATGTCATTGGCAAGATAATTTTCCAACGCCGCCAACCGGCTTTTTTCCAGCAAATTCGTGTCAGTCTTCACTTTGGCCAGCAGCGCCTGTTTGGCGGAAACAGGGAAAATGACATCTTCACTTACCTTCAATGTAAGCGCTGATGTTTTTATTTGCGAGCGAATGGAATCTTCGTAGCCATTTTCGCTGGCCAGATCATCCCACATGGCATCGATTTTGTTCATCACCACGGCCAAGCCCTGCTTGTTGCCGCCACGATGCAGGCAGACATGGTTATGCCACATGTCCAAATCGCTTTTGGTGACGCCGGTATCGGCAGCCAGTACAAAAATAATGGCTTGGGCAGTGGGCAACATGCTCAAGGTGAGTTCCGGCTCAGTCCCCAAGGCATTCAAGCCCGGCGTATCAAGTATCGACAAGCCTTGTTTTAATAACGGATGGGGGAAACTGATCAAGGCATGGCGCCAACAGGGCACTTCAATTTTTTCCGGATTGATGATGCCTTGTTCGGCCGCTTCGCGTTCATTCCATAAACCCAATTTGTCGGCAACATCCCGGTCAACCAGCTTGGTTGCGACCAGTTCCTTGAAAGCTTCCTGCATTTGCGTTGGCGAATTGCAGTCAAGGTCGATCTGAAACCAGCGCTCGGGATTTTTTTTAAGCTCAATCAGTGAAATGTCTTCGAGACGGCTTTCGATATTCAGCAAGCGGATATAACTGCCGCCCTGTTCATCATGAAAAAGCTCGGTAGGCGACATGGTGGTGCGCCCCGGTGAAGAGGGCAGTAAGCGGATGCCTGTTTCAGCAAAAAACAACGCGTTGATCAGCTCGGTTTTGCCACGCGAGAATTCGGCGACAAAAGCCAATGTGATTTTGTCCGATTGCAGGCCATTAAGGATCGTTAACAGGGTCTCGGTGCTATGCGGATCATTGGTGCCATAACGGTTGCGCCATTGATGATACATTTCTATCGACTGGATTAATTTTGCACGCCATAACGAATATTCGTGCATTTGTTCTTTAAATTCCATATTCCTCATGGCACGCGCCCTTACTGCGTTCTCATGCGCTACATGAAAACGAGAATTTCATTAAGTTATCGAATCTCGGCACACCGACACGCTACTCCTGTATTGCCTACCCAAAGTCGGCGCTTTAGACCAAGCCCTTACTGTTGGCGCTCTACCCCCCTGCATCCATGCAACTCCCAGGTGACGGTAATTTTTTGGCTAATTGTAGTCTATATCTTAAGAACTGTTAGTTTAAGATATTTATTTTTGCCACGCTTTACACATTTTTAGATGCCGTAAAGCCGCTGGTAGCCTTTAATCGCATCCAGCAAAGCTGCGTCACTTTGCGCATCAGCGGCCAAATAATCGATGATATTGGCCAAGGTAATGATAGCAACCACCGGCATCGCAAATTGCCCGGTCACTTCGGCAATGGCGGAAACATTATTTTGACCTTTTTCCTGCCGATCCAGCGCGATCAATACGCCGGCCGGTGTCGCCCCGGCGTTGTTTATAACCTCTACCGATTCCCTGACTGAGGTACCGGCGGTAATCACATCATCCAATATCAGCACACGACCCTGTAGCGGCGCACCCACTAAAGCGCCGCCCTCGCCATGATCTTTGGCTTCCTTGCGGTTGAAGGCAAAAGGAATATCCGCGCCGGTTAAGCGGGCGTAGGCTATCGAGGCGGCGCTGACCAGCGGGATGCCTTTATAAGCCGGGCCGTACAGAATATCCGGTTTAAGGTCGGATTGAAGCAATGCCTGGGCGTAAAACTCACCCAGTTTGCCTAATTGGGCGCCGGTATTGAATAAGCCTGTATTGAAAAAATAAGGGCTGGTGCGGCCTGATTTTAACTGGAATTCGCCGAATTTTAGGACGCCGCAAGCCAACGCGTAGGAAATAAAGTCTTTTTGATAATCGAGCATAAGGTTCAAGGTTCAAGGTTCAAGGTTCAAGGTTCAAGGTTCAAGGTTCAAGGTTCAAGGTTCAAGGTTCAAGGTTCAAGGTTCAAGGTTTAAGGTTCAAGGTTTAAGGTTTAAAAATTGTTGTTCAGCCGCCGTTTTAAGGCATGAATTTTTCCAAAATATTGTCCAGAAAATTCCAGCCTTGTTCCGAGCAATAATAGTGATTATGGTGTCGGATAAGCAACTTTTGTTTCACGCAAACGGATAAAGCCGGTTCCAGCGTAGCAGCGCTAAGCCCGGTGCTGGCCTGATAAGCATCCAGGCTAAAACCCTGTTTCAGGCGCAAATGGTTCATGACAAATTCCAACGGCAATGCCGCTACGTCAATGAATTCAGCGCCGCCTCTGTGCCGGCTATCGGTCAAATACTGCTCCGGGCTTTTCGGCTTAACACTGCGCACAATGCGCTGCGGCAAGGCTTGGCTGATTTTGCCGTGCGCACCCGCGCCTATGCCCAAATAATCGCCAAACTGCCAATAATTTACATTGTGCCGACATTGTCGGCCTTGTTTGCTGTAAGCAGAGACCTCATATTGGTCATAGCCGTGAGCGGCCAAGAGTTGCTGGCATTGCTGCTGGCTGCTAAAAATAGCGTCATCATCCGGCAGTCTGGGCGGGAATTTATGAAACCAAGTATTCGGCTCCAACGTTAATTGGTAAAAAGAAATATGGCTAGGCGCAAGGCTGATAGCGGTTTCCACGTCTATCCGGCTGCTGTCGGCTTCGGCACCCGGCAAGCCGAACATCAAATCCAGGTTGAAATTGTCAAAACCGGATTGATGGGCGATTTCGGCGGCCTGTATCGCTTCATGTGCAGAATGCACGCGGCCCAGTTTTTTCAACAAAGGATCGCTAAAACTTTGAATGCCGATGGATAAGCGGTTGATGCCCAACGCCCTGAACTCGGCGAATTTCTGGCTTTCAAAGGTGCCGGGATTGGCCTCAAGAGTAATTTCGGGCTCATCTTTTAACACCAGCTGTTGCCCTATGCCGCGCAACAGCCGATCGAACGATTCGGGTGAAAATAAACTGGGGGTGCCGCCACCGATAAAAATGCTGCTGATGGGTCGGGTAATGGCGTAACGCCGTATATCGTGCGCCAAATCGTGCAGCAATGCCGTGATATAAGCCGCTTCAGGCGTGTCTGGTTTAACTGCGTGCGAATTAAAATCGCAATACGGACATTTTTTAATGCACCAGGGAATATGGATATAAAGGCTAAGCGGCAGCAAGCGGTTTTTCAATGGATGGTTTAAAATGGCAGCCAGTTTAACATGTGAATCGCTGGGGAATAAGACATCTGCGCAGCTTTTTAAGCCAATAACGGGCTTAATATTCTTCGTGCCCTTCATGGTGACAACCTTTTTACCTGCCATTAAATGAAAAGTTACAACTAACCCTATTTAAAGCGAGAACTTATGCGACTGTTACTGGTTGAAGACGATGAAATATTGGGCGAGGGATTGGTCGAAGGTTTGAAAATGGAAGGTTATGCCGTTGACTGGCTGACCAACGGCAAACTGGCCGATGAGGCGCTAAAGGTCAACAGCTATGAGCTGGTTGTACTGGACTTGAACTTGCCGGATATGGAAGGCCTGGATATTTTAAAGGCGCTCAGGGCACGTAAGGATGAAACCCCGGTGATGGTGCTGACCGCTAAAGACACCGTGCCTGACCGTGTGCTGGGACTCGATAGCGGCGCCGATGACTTTGTCATCAAACCGTTTGAACTCGATGAAGTCTGCGCCCGGTTAAGGGCGTTGGCAAGAAGGAACGAAGGCCGTAGTGTGCCCACTATTGAGTATAAAGGTATCGTTTTGGATCCGGCTTCGCATCAAGTCACCTGGAATGATGAAAAGGTTGACCTGTCGCAAAAAGAGTTTGAAATACTGAGTTTTTTGATGAGCAATATCGGCCGGGTCATTTCCCGCGCCCGGCTTGAAGAAAGCCTGTATTCATGGGATTCCGATGTAGAAAGCAATACCGTCGAGGTGCATATCCACCATCTGAGAAAAAAACTCGACCCGTCGATTATCCGCACCGTCCGGGGTGTGGGTTATATTATCGATGAAGACTAGCGTTCATACGGATTAAACTCACCACCAAAAAATCACTGCCTATCAACCCGCCAAATGCCATTTTTCCAACGGCTAAAAATTAATGAATTATTCGCTGCGCCAACTGTTGTTATTCAGCCTACTGTCCGCCTCCATGTTGATCTGGGGCGTGACCGCTTACATGAGCTATAAAGTCACCCGCGACGAGGTCGCCAGCCTGTTCGATGCGGAACTGGCGCAATCGGCCAAAGTGCTGCATGTCTTCGTCGAAAGCCTGATACGGGAAGGCTCGCTGTCCAAACACTGGGTGCAAACGCAAACCGATGAACGCCTGCATCCCTACACCGGGCGTAAAAACAAAAAGAAACAAAGCCCCTTTCAACTTTGGGCTAAAGGCAGTTCCGGCTTATTAGAGCGCTCAGAACATTCGCCTGAGTTTTCAGTGCATGGTTTTAGCAAAAAAAATATTGACGACCAGCTGTGGGAGGTCTTCGACGGGCTACTCGAAGAAAGCACACTGGGTCATAAATACGAACGCAAAGTTGCATTCCAGCTGTGGTCCAAAAACGACGGCCTACTGCTGCGCTCGGAAAGCGCGCCGACCTTTGCCTTTTCCTCGGCTAATCATGGCTTTAGCGAAACCAACATCGACAAACATATCTGGCATGTGTTCAGCATTTCCAGCTCGAACGGCGAATATATTATCCATGTCGGCCAAAAAGAAGAAATCCGCGCCGAATTGACCGATGAAATATCGGCGCAACTGGTCACGCAATTTCTGGTCGGCCTGCCGATTTTAGGCATCGTCATCTGGATTATTGTCGGCCATTCGTTAAAGCCGCTTAACCGCTTGGAAATAGCCCTGTCCCGGCGCGAAGCCAGCTTTTTAAAACCGCTATCCAGCAAGAAACTGCCCAAAGAAATCATCCCCGTAGTCAATGAAATCAACAATTTATTTGCCCAATTGGAGCAGGCTTTTGAACATGAGCGCCAATTCACCGCCGACGCCTCGCACGAATTAAGGACGCCTTTAGCCGGACTGCTAACACAAGCGCAAGTTGCCATGCGCACCGGCGACGAAAATGTGCGCCATCAGGCACTCAAACGCATTGAACAAGGCGTCAACCGCATGACCTACATGGTGCAACAGCTGCTGACCTTCTCGCGCATAGAATCCGGCACCGAGTATTTGGCCAAAGAAACCACCATACTCAATTACGAAGTGCCGCGCATCATTGCGGAATTGGATCCGGAAGCGCATAAAAAGCGGATTCAGGTGGAATACGAGGAAATCAACGCCGCGCCCATCGTCGCCAACACCTTGTTGATCAACATTCTAGTCAGAAATATTATTGATAATGCCATCAAATACACACCAATTAATGGCATGGTCAGGGTTAGCCTGACCGGAATGGAGCAGCATTTACAGCTCTGCATTGAAGATTCGGGACCCGGCATCGCGCCCGACCAATACGAAAACTCGCTCAAACGTTTTCACCGCTGCGTTGAAACCGCCAACAAAGCGCAAGGCACCGGCCTGGGTTTTTCCATCGTACAGCGCATTGCAACCCTGCACGGCGCCGAACTTGTGTTGGACGAATCCGAATTTGGCGGCTTAAAAGTTACGGTTATATTTATCCTGCCGGTAAAAGCCGCCGTTAAAAAGAACCCGAATAAATTAAATTTTTTTAACATCAAAAAGCAATCCTGAATTATCCTGCGCCAAAGTGCCTGTATCCAGAAACTCAAGCGGCGCGGCCGGGATTTTAGTATTATTTTTGCCGTCAACAACGTCGTTCTCAACGCTACCCCTTTCATCCGCTGGATTTAGCCGAATGATTTCAAATGTAGCGTTGGTAAACGTAAGGGTTTGGGCAAAAAAAAAGATATAATCAGCGGTTTTTAACACAGAGGATCAGAAAATGAATGAAAACTGGATTGCACCTTCCATCCTGTCAGCTAATTTCGCCAAATTGGGTGAAGAAGTTGATAACGTTTTAAAAGCCGGTGCCGATGTGGTGCATTTCGATGTGATGGACAACCATTTCGTGCCCAACCTGACTATCGGGCCTTTGGTTTGCGAAGCGCTGAGAAAGCACGGCGTCACCGCACCGATTGACGTACATTTAATGGTTGAACCGGTTGACCGCCTTATCCCCGACTTTGCCAAAGCCGGCGCCAGCATCATTACCTTTCATCCTGAAGCCTCTGTGCATATCGACCGCACCTTGCAATTGATTAAAGACTGCGGCTGCCAAGCTGGATTGGTATTTAATCCCGGCACACCGCTGCATTATCTGGATTATGTGATGGACAAACTGGACATGATTTTATTGATGTCGGTTAACCCCGGTTTTGGCGGCCAGTCATTTATTCCTTCCGCACTGGACAAATTGCGCCAAGTCAGAAAACGCATTGACGACAGCGGTTTGAATATTCGTCTGGAAATTGATGGCGGCGTTAAAACCGACAACATCCGCGACATTAAAGCCGCCGGTGCCGATACATTTGTCGCAGGTTCGGCAATTTTCAGCCAGCCGGATTATAAAAAAGTAATTGATGAAATGCGGGTTGAATTGGCGAAAGCGGTTTAAAAGCATCGCGTCGTTGTGGTGGATTGGCTGTTAAGCGAATCCACCCTTACACGGTTTTTTCAAAGTCATCCGTGATGAATTACAAGCCATTCAACTATAACGAATAAAAAACTATGCGTTTAGATGAAATAATCCAGCAGCATACCCAAGCATTATCGCCGGCACAGCAAGCCGAGGTTTTCGATTTTGTGTTATTTTTAGAACAAAAACAGACGCTGTTAATAACAGATCAAGAACAACGCAAACAGCGATTAAAAAAAGCTTTGGATAATGCGGTTAAGCTAGGTATTTTCGCCGGTATCGATGGCGTAGCCTGGCAAAATGAACAACGACAAGACCGCAATATTGGCTATGACGAATGATACTGATTGACAGTAATCTAATTATTTATGCTATTCAAGCCGAATACAAAAATTTGCGGGAGTGGATTATTACTAATGATCCCGTGTATTCGATTATTAGCCGGGTTGAAGTATTGGGTTTTGCGCGAATTCAGTCTATTGAAAAAACAAGTTATTACCGAGTTATTGAATAGTCTGGAAATCATTTATCTCAATCCCGCTTGCTATGAGCTTGCCATTGCCCTAAAACAACAGCGCAAAATGTCTTTAGGGGATGCACTGATTGCGGCAACCTGTATTGAGCATCATAAAACTCTAGCCACACGCAATACTGCCGATTTCGACTGGATTGAAAACATGCGAGTGATCAATCCCTTGTTATAAAAATACGCTGTGCGTGTTTTTTAGTTAATTGAATTACAAAGGTTAATTTAAAAATGGGTATCCTACATGACTACACCTTGCGCATTTCAATTGTAATAATTACAGCATCATTCGGCGCATTTTATTTGGAGTAAGCTAATGACCACGGTAACTTTCGATACCCATGATTTTGTTAAAAGGCTCAAAGGCGTGGGCTTCAGTGAGGAACAAGCGAAAGTCCTGACTGATTTACAAAAAACCATAGTATCGAATATCCTCGAACAAGCCCGGCATGATTATAAGCTGGATGATTTGGCTACCAAGCGTGATTTAAAAGAACTGGAGCTAAAAATTGAATTGGTTAAATCAGAGTTAAAGCGCGAGATTGCAGAAACTAAAGCTGATTTAATCCGCTGGGTAGTGGGCGTGGGTTTGTTGCACATAACGATTATTGCCGGATTGTTGTTTAGATTAACTGGCAAGGTTTAGCCCGTGGTTGAATTGTAGGGTATGCTGCGCGTACCTTTTGTTTAATTAAGTAACTATTACAAATTTAAAAATGGTACGCACAGCGTACCCTACATGGCTAAAATTACGCACAACATTATGCTATCTGAATTAAAGAACATTTCCGAGGTAAATGAACAATCTCTTGTTGTATATGCCAGATTATGGCAATTGGAGAATTGGCTGAGAGAAATGTTATATGTTGAGCTAAAATCCAAGAAGGGAAGAAATTGGATAAAAGTTGATGATACAAAAAAAACATATGACGCTGATAAAAAACTTCATCATATGCCGACACCTGATTGTAGCCCAGTAAGCTTCCTAACTTTTTCAGAATTAACGAGTCTAATAAAAAAAAATTGGGCTTTGTTTTCAATATATTTGCCCCCTTTAAACCAATGGGAAGCAAAATTAGAAGAAATAGTACAGATAAGAAATAGAATTGCTCATTATAGAAAAGGGCACTCTGATGATCTTGACAGGTTGTTGCAGCTAATGAGAGATATTGACGGGGGATTGTGGGAATTTTGCACAAGTTACAATGACTTAATTACAATCCTTCCTCAAGATAAAGACCCAGTCACAAAGAAATACCTTGAACTAGATCCTTTTGCCTATAAGCAAATCAGTGAAAATGAGTGGGCGATGTGTGGCAGTGCTCCACGAGATATGCGTTATATCGTAAGCGTAAATACCATTAAGCGTAAATGGGCGGAGCAATCTGAAATAGTTGATGGGACACCCGGATACTTATACGACATAAGAATCGTGATACGTAATGGACGGCAGTATAATTACAAGAAATTTCTAGACCAAACAAAAACAATCCATTCGAATTTCGTGCATATATGTTTAGATACTTTCTCTAATTCGATAAGAGTTACATTACCCGCAATTCTAGGAAGTGACAAAGTAATTAAAATAATAGATGAACTTATAAGTACAACAGAATACACGATGGAAATTAGTCGCCAAATAAATGCGGATGACCTATCTGTGCAAAACCTATCAGAGAAATGGCCAGAATATGTTTTAGGCCCCAACAATCCGTTAACATTCCTAGGATCTGACATGCCCTGCTCATTCTTTAATGTTATAAAAAATGACTAACAAAAGAGCTACAAAAATGAAAACAACGCTTTACCCAACCGAAGAGTTATACAAGAAACCATGCAATTTACTGACATTAAAACAAAAACTAAAGTTATTGTATTGGCGTAGCAAGAGTTAATTAATAAAAATAAAGTTGCAGAGCTAAAATTTTATAAAGGTAAGGTAAATCTCAACATTAACCTTGAGTCGCTTAGAAAGCGCAATACCCATCCTGATGATAGCTCTTTATTTTAAAGCGGCCTCACTTGCCGAACTCTATACAGCTGAAAACAAAATGACCCCAGAACAATTCAATCACCTAGCCCGGCAGGGCTACAATCGCATCCCGGTTTGCCGCAAAGTGCTGGCCGATTTGGATACGCCTTTGAGCGCTTATCTAAAACTGGCCGACGGCGCTTATTCCTATTTATTTGAATCGGTGCATGGCGGCGAGCAATGGGGGCGCTATTCGATCATCGGCCTGCCCTGCCTGACCATTGTTAAAATTACCGGCAATCAAATTCGCGTGGAACAAAACGGCGAGCTGCTGGAATCGGTCACGCACGACAATCCGCTGGTCTGGATTGAGCAATTTAAGGCGCGTTATAACGTCCCCGATATTGACACCCTGCCCCGCTTTAACGGCGGTCTGGTCGGCTATTTTGGTTATGAAACCATCGGCTATATCGAGCCAAAGTTGCGCAGCACAGGAAAGCCAGACCCGCTGGAAACCCCGGATATTCTACTGATGGTGTCGGAAGAAATGCTGGTGTTTGATAACCTGTCCGGCAAAATGCTGCTGTTGACTCACGCCAATCCTGAAGAAGACGATGCCTATAACCGTGCGGTTGCGCGGATTGATGATTTGGCGGTCAAGCTGCGCGAGGTGCAGGCCAAGCCGACCAAAAACCACAGCCACAATAAAGTCGAAGAAGCCGATTTCATCTCGGGTTTTACCCAGCAGGGTTTTGAAGAGGCTGTATTGAAAGCCAAGGAATACATCACCGACGGCGACATCATGCAGGTGGTGTTATCGCAGCGCATGTCCATTCCCTACACCGCTTCGCCGCTGAATTTATACCGGGCCTTGCGCTGTTTGAATCCTTCGCCGTACATGTTTTATCTGAATCTGGACGATTTCCATATCGTCGGCTCGTCGCCGGAAATTTTGGTCCGGCTGGAAGACAATCTGGTCACGGTGCGCCCGATTGCCGGCACCCGTCGGCGCGGCGAAACGCCGGAACAGGATATTGAACTGGAACAAGAGCTGCTGGCCGATCCCAAAGAGCTGGCCGAGCATTTGATGCTGATTGATTTGGGCCGCAACGATGTGGGCCGGGTCGCGCAAATCGGCAGCGTGCAGTTGACCGACAAAATGATTGTCGAACGCTATTCGCACGTCATGCACATTGTGTCCAATGTCACAGGACAATTGCAGCAAGGCGACAACGCTTTTGACGTGCTGGCCGCAACGTTCCCAGCCGGAACCGTCAGCGGTGCGCCAAAAATTCGCGCCATGGAAATTATCGACGAGCTGGAACCGGTCAAGCGCGGCGTTTATGCCGGTGCGGTCGGCTATATAGCTTGGTCGGGCAATTTGGATACCGCCATCGCGATCAGAACTGCAGTCATTAAAAACAACATGTTACATATACAAGCCGGTGCCGGTATCGTTTACGATTCGGTGCCCAGAAACGAATGGGATGAAACGATGAATAAAGGCCGCGCCATTTTCCGCGCTGTGACTATGGCCGAAGCAGGTTTGGAAGGGGAGCAATCATGAGTGCCGTCAAAGTCGTCATGGTCGATAACTATGATTCGTTCACCTATAACCTGGTGCAATATTTTGGCGAATTGGGCGCCGACGTGACCGTGGTGCGTAACGATCAAGTCAGCGTCGCCGACATCGAAAAACTCGCGCCCGATAAATTGGTAATTTCACCCGGCCCTTGCACGCCCAAAGAAGCCGGTATTTCGGTTGAAGCCATTTTAAAGTTTGCCGGGAAATTGCCTATTTTGGGTGTTTGCCTCGGCCATCAAAGCATCGGTTATGCGTTTGGCGGCAATATTATTCATGCCAAAAGCATCATGCACGGTAAAACTTCGCCGGTTTATCATCATAATCAAGGCGTGTTCAAAGGCCTGAACAACCCGTTTATCGCCACCCGTTATCATTCGCTGGTCATCGAACAAGCGACCATTCCCGATTGTCTGGAAATAACCGCCTGGACACAGGACGAAGCAGGCAAATTGGATGAAATCATGGGTGTAAGGCACAAACAGCTGGATATTGAAGGCGTACAATTTCATCCCGAGTCGATATTGACTGAGCATGGACATGATATGTTGAGGAATTTTTTGGAGCGGTAAGGTTTACTATTTTACGTTCTAGTGTCGGAACGATAATTGGTCAAGGCAGTATTTACCGCTGAGGAACAGACGAGTATGTAAGGGGATGAAATGAGTACTAAAACGGTACGTCAATTAGCTGAAGTAGTAAAAATGCCTCTGGAACGATTATTAGAGGAGCTGAAAAAAGCCGGATTATCTGCGTGCGCCCCTGATGATGTCATTAATGAAGACGAAAAAATGCAACTGCTTGCGCATTTGCGTAAACGCCATGGTAAAGATGAAGGCGCTGCCGAAGGTTCACTGAAACGGGTGACTTTAAAGCGCAGAACTGTGAGCGATCTTAAGCAGGCGAGCGTACCAGACAGCGCTACCAAAACGATCAGTGTTGAAGTTCGTAAACAGAAAACCTATATCAAACGTAGTGACGTTGTCGATGATACTGAGCCACAAAAGGAACAGGAGCCGGTGAAGATCGCTCAGATGACTCTTAATAACTTGACTGTGTTTTCGACGGCTGATCTTAAATTTGGAAGTAATCTGAATGTGATCGTTGGCGAAAACGGTTCAGGTAAAACACATCTGCTTAAGATGATTTATTCGGTATTAGCCGTAAGCGTGGAAGAAGGGCGCAACCCAAAAGCGACTTTGCCGACTAAATCGGTTTTGCAAACACGACTTGCTGATAAGCTGGTTAATGTTTACCGGCCTGAGTCTTTAGGTCGTCTAGTGAGACGGAAACAAGGACGTGAGCGGTGCGATATTAGCTTAGTGTTTGAACAAAGTAATTGGAATATAGCGTTCAGCTTTGCCAGCAACAGCAAATCTGAGGTTAGTATCGAAAAATTGCCGAATACTTGGGTAGATGTTTCGCCCGTGTATTTACCAACACGAGAATTGCTAACCATATATCCTAACTTCATTTCTGTTTACGAAGGACACTATCTTGAGTTTGAAGAAACATGGCGAGATACCTGCGTTTTGCTCGGAGCACCAATACAAAAAGGGGTAAAAGAAAAACGGATTCGAGAACTTCTTGAACCTTTAGAAAAAGCAATGGGCGGAACTATAGTTGCTCAAAATGGACGCTTTCATTTAAGAACTGATAGTGGACGCATGGATATGCCATTGGTAGCAGAGGGGCTACGCAAGCTAGGAATGCTTGCGTGCTTAATTGCAACGGGAGCACTTCTCGACAAAGGTTACCTGTTCTGGGATGAACCTGAAGCCAATCTCAACCCTGTACTCATAAAACAAATAGCAAAAAGTATTTTGGACTTGTGCGATTCCGGTATCCAAGTTTTTATTGCTACGCACAGTCTTTTCTTGTTGCGGGAACTTGAAATATTGTTATCTGATCCAATTCGTAAAAAAGTTAAAGCAAGATTCTTTGGGCTTCATCAAGCCGATGAGGGTGTTAGAATCGATCAAGGTTCCACTGTAGACGACATAGGCGATATAGCTGCACTCGACGAAGAGCTGGCACAATCTGACCGCTTTTTGGCGGTCGATTGACATGCAGCGTTTTAATGTGGATGGATTATTTTTTGATTTTCCTGATGATTGGCAGGCCAGTAAATACGATGACTGGTCATTTTATAAAAATCAGTTCTCACGCATGTGGAACGGTATTAAGGCGTTGGATTTACTTGCCATTGATACAGATAAAACGGCATGGTTAATTGAAGTTAAAGATTATCGCGTCAATCCCCGCACAAAACCTTCTGATTTGGCAGAAGAAATTGCGCACAAGGTTTTTGATACCTTGGCGGCAATCATTCCGGCAAAAATTCACGCAACCGATCCTGTTGAAAAACAATTAGCCCACGCGGTATCGGCCTCACGCAAATTGAGAGTCGTCTTGCATCTTGAGCAACCGGCAAAACATTCGAAACTACGTCCGCGCGCCATTAAACCAGCGGATGTGCAGCAAAAAACACGCCAATTGCTAAAACCTGTCGATGCTCATGC
The DNA here is from genome assembly GCA_030684815.1 of Methylobacter sp. Classification (GTDB taxonomy): domain Bacteria; phylum Pseudomonadota; class Gammaproteobacteria; order Methylococcales; family Methylomonadaceae; genus Methylobacter_A. The sequence continues at coordinate 58,827 of JAUXXQ010000038.1, forward strand.
ACTGGTTGTTGAGATAGGAGAAATGCGGAAACTTGCATGGCATGTCAGCTAAAAGTAAGCAAATTTAACTCCTTCGCATAGTGCAAAGATTTTCTACTTAGAGTAAGTGCCGAAAAACCGTTCAAACCCTGTCTTACTGCTTTTGTCGTCTGACTTATTTGACTCGCAACATATCGTACATCCCTCACCCTAAAATCGTAGTCCCCCCAATAAACACCAGCATTAATGCGCTGGCACGCTCCAACGAAGTTCGCCATTGATACATGATTTGGCGGATGCGTTGGCCGAAATAGGCCATACCGACCCCAAACGCCAGCGCCGGCACAACGACTGCGCCGCCGCCAAAGCTTAATCCCAACAAGAAACCTGCAACGCCGTCGCCGGTCGCGGCCGAAGTGATCATGACCGTGGTCAGCGGCGCGCACGGTGTCACGGCCATGCCCACGCCCATAAAGAATAAGCCGCTGGGCAGCAACGGATTATCCTGGAGCGTCGAGCGCCTGCCCTGCCCGCAGCCGTTTTTGCGCCGATAGGTGCGCCATAAAATGATCAGGCCGACCGCGATTGTAGCGCCGCCCAGAAACCACGCCACTGCCGGCGTCGCGATCATTTTTTGTATCGATGCGCCGGCCATGCCGGACAACGCGCCCAGCGTCGCGTAGCTCGACAGCCGACCCAACGAGAACGGCAGGATAATCTTCCATGATTGCTTAAGCCCGCCTTGTTTCGCCAAAAACACCGGGCCGAGAAAAGGCAGGCAGGTGATCGTGCAAGGCCCCATGCCGAATACCAAGCCCAATACGAAGACCGTGGACAGACTGTATAGGTGTTGGCTCATGACTAGAGGCTCCACTGGCTTCGGTCAACAATAACTTCCCCAAACTTATCGTTCCCATGCTCCGCGTGGAAATGCAGTCTGAACCGCTCTGCGGTTCGGGACACCAGAGCGTCCCTGCCTGGGTTACCACGCAGAGCGTGGGAACCATAAACCCTACAAAACTCAGCCACAACTGCATCCCTGGCAACCGTGTCCGGAAGACACAACCACCGCTTCGCCGACCTCTTCGCGCTCCTGCTTCTCAAACCGGTGCGATTCCAAGCCGATAATCGCCGCTCCGTAAGCGGTCGTGATTTGCGGCAACGGCGGAATCACCAAGCGGCGGCCCAACTCGTCCTCCAACGCGGCAACCAGACCGGTATTCAGCGCCGGGGCGCCGTCGAAATAAATCAGCTCCTCAATGCCGACCCGCTTGACCAGCCGTATTGTCCGTTTCGCAATCGAAAAATGGATACCCTGGACGATTTCCTCGCGCTCGTGGCCGTTGCCCAGCAAACCGATGATTTCCGATTCGGCGAACACCGCGCAGGTCGCGTTAACCGCAGCCGGCGTACCCTGAGCATTAAAATGAAACGGCCCCAAATCCGACACCTCGATTTCCAGGTTGCGCGCCGCCATATCCAAAAAGCGCCCGGTGCCGGCCGCACAGCGGTCGTTCATCGCGAAATTGGTCACGTTGCCGTTCTCGTCGAGGCTGATGCCTTTGGAATCCTGGCCGCCGATATTGATGATGGTCCGTATCGTACCGAACGGCTTGCCGACTTCCCTGGCGCCGACCGCGTTGGCGGTGATTTCGCTGATCGTTTCGTCGGCGTCGGGGAACAACTTCCGGCCGTAGCCGGTCGTCGTCAGATAGCAGATATGCTTGCGCTCCAAGCCGATTTCACCAAGTAGGTTCAAAAATGCGGTCTGCGCATTCTTATACACCAGCGCGCCGGTGGCCGCGGTTTTGTTGCCGATGACCTGCCTGTCTTCGTCGATGACGACGATTTTGACGGCCGTGGAACCGATGTCGATACCTGCAAAATAGTCCATTATTTGAGCCTCCCGCGCGCTTTCAAAGACTCCATGAACGCTTCAATCCGGGTCAGCAATTGCCCGGAGTGGCTCGGGCTGTAATCGGTTTCAATATACAACATAGGGATTCCTTCTTTTTCCATGGCTTTGGCGACGCTGCGCTGTTCCATCTCGTACACGGAACAACCGGCGAACGCTTGGTAAACAATGCCGTCGGCATTGAACGAGCGGTACAATTCAATCAAACGGCGGATGCGGTCGTCGTTCATCGTAAAGATCGGACAGGTGCAAGACTTCAGATAACGGTCGGCGACCGCATCGACCATGTCGTACATGAACCATTCGTCGACCGAGACCATATCGTTCAACAACCGGTTCGACGAACAGGTTTCGTCGGCGACAATAACGCCGTCGGCCTGCTCGATCATCAGCGGCAGCTTCAAGTTCGGGAATACCGGCGGCGAGCCAGTGAACACGATCCTCGGTGAGCGCCGACCGGCCGCGTTATGGCCTGCGGCAACACGCGCCTCGATTTCCTCGCACAAGGCTTCGGTCGCGGCAGTCCAGCGCTCCAGGTCGTCGAAGAAATAGGCGTTGGTGACCATGAAAATATCCTTGCCCAGGATCGGCGCCGGCGTCTGTTTACGCAGATTATTCAAGCGATGATAGGCCTGTTGCGCTATCCCCACTTTCTTGATCGTCTGCTTCAAACCTTTACGACTGACTTTTTGGCCGGTTAATTTCCCGACTTCCTGGGTAAATTTCCGCACCGAGCGCCGCCAATATTCGCGCCCTTCCTCGCTTTCCTTGACCGGCGGCAGTTCCATGTCATAGACGTTGTAGCCCATCTCCCGCATCATGCCGGCGACTTTTTTCTTTTGGTCGCAGGTGGTCGGGTTGACGATGACCTTGATGCCGTCGCTGTACGGATTGGTTTCGCTTTTCAACATACCCAGCGACGCTTTGACCAGCGAGCACGACTTGGCCGGCATAAACTCGCCGCCAATTTCTTCATCGGTGTAAAAACCGTTGCACATCCTGACCGGCACGCCGTCGGCCGCATGGATGATTTCATCGGGGATTTGCACGCACATGGTGCCGATCATTTCCTTGCCCGGATGCGGCTTGATGCCGTTGCAGTACACGTCGCGGAACAAATCGTAAAAATACCGCATGTTCTCCGGGTTGCCGGCGAAAGCTTTCTCGACCGTATCCAGCACCTCGCCGGCTTCCATGCCTTGATGCCGCGCATGGCGATGCTGCGGCGTTTCGATCTCGCGTTGCTGTTGTTCCAAACTCATTCCTTTTTCTCCAATCCCATGCGTTTAACAAAACCGTCTTTGGTCGATTCGAACACCGTCCTGCCCAAAAAATCGACCCGCAACGCGCCCTGCTCGGGGCACGCGGCCACGCATTTCAGGCACAAAATGCAGTCGTCCATCAAAATGTCCTTTTTGACCACGTTGTCGGCTATCGGCTTGATCTGTAAGTCGCAAACCCGGTAGCAATTGCCGCAAACCGTGCATTTGGAACCTTCTTTTTTCAGCTTGAACAATGCCAGCTTGGAAAAAATGTAATGAAACGCAGCCATCGGGCAGAAGAAGCAGAAAAAGCGCTTTTTCAGGAACGAGCCGATCAAGAACAAACCGGTGATGAACATGCCGAGCGCGGTCAGCACCATTTTGCCGGTGCTGGAAAAATCCACCAGCCATTGCGAAAAGTCGCCGTTGAACACCGGGATGATCATCCGGGCCGGGCAAATCTGGCAGTACGGCGTCGCCCAGTCGTGCGACAGCAACTGCCCGCCGATCGCCAGCGGCATGAAGATCAGCGCCAGCAACAGCACGTATTTGACCAGGCTTAGTTTCTTGAACTGCTCATCGCTGTAAGTGCTGTAGCGGATGCCGAGCATTTTGCGCAACGACGTGATCCAATCCTGGATCGTACCCAGCGGGCAAATGAATCCGCACCAGGCTTTATTGAGTGCGACAAACCAGAGCAGGAACAGCGCAAAACCGCCCAGCACGCCGAGCCCGGCCGGGCTGAACAGTTGCGACCAAGGTTCGGCCAACTGGTGCTGCAACGGCAGCAGATAGCAAACGCCGGCCAAGCCTTTTTTGTTATAGCCGCAGGAAAAAGTCGGCAGGCTGTTGCCCAAGTCTATCGCCAGACGGCCGCCGTAAACCAGCAGCGCAAACGTTGCCAGCTGAAACCAGAAGCGAAAACGCCGCAAATCGATGCGGTCGATGTAGGCTTTAATGTTCATCGAAACCCACCTCTTTAAATGGCTTGATCCGGCGGCGCCGGTAAGCATACGCGCCGCCGCCCAGGGTCAGGAAGCCGGCGCCGGCGTACATCAAGGCTTGCGAGCGGGATTGGTCGACCTGGACATTCGGCATGTAGCTGCCTGTCATGGTGACCGAATACTGGGCTTGCCGGTACGGAGCGCCGTTCAACTGGCCGGATTCGTCGGCGGTGTATTCGGCATGGACCAGGAAATTGTCTTTTTGCCGCATTTCGTGGCCGCTTTTTTTGCCCTGGCCGTGATCGGCGTGCTCATCGCCTGGCTTGGCCGGTTTGTCGGCGGCTTTTTCCTTGTCCGCTTCAACCGGAAAGCTATCCTGAATGACCTGGAATGTAACCATCCCCTCCTTGTCCGCAGTCTTGGTATTGACCCAACCTTTCTGGGTTTCCAACTTGACCTCGGCACCGGCGGCCGGTTTGCCTTTATGCAGCACTTTGAATTTCAGCTCGGCGCCGGAATGGATGTTGGTATGGAAATCCTCGTCCGGCAATCGCAGCCGGACGATTTCCAGCGGCGCATCGACCCATTGGTTCGGGTTGACCAGCTTGCGGTCGTAGTTATGCCCCAGACGGCAACTGTGTTTTAACACTTCGGCTTTCGCGGTCGTTACGTTCAGCACGTTATCGACGACCGAACGCTCGGTGTAATACGCGTTGTAAAAGCCTTCGTCCGGCATTTTGAAACGGATCGAATGGCTTTTCTCGCCATGCTCGACAGCAGGCTCGCTGAGCTTCGCCTGCGTGTCCATGACCCTGAAGTCGTCGGTTACCGGCGCGGCATAAGCCGATTTGCTGAGGCTGTCGCCTTTGCGCAGCCACAGTTGTTTGACGTAGACATTGTCCTCGACGTAGACATAACCGCCGTGCGAGCGCTGCATTTTTTTCAGCAGGCTTTTATCCGGCGGCTGGTCGGACAGCCATAATTGCGTATTCGCATTGGCCCCGCCGCTAAACAGCATCGAGGCCAACGCCATCATGAGTAAACGTTTCATGGATAATTCCTGATCGGTAAAAACTGGAATTTGACCGGGAAGCCGCTGCAAATCGTCAGCGGTTTCCCGGTCGAACTATTAACTGCGCCGCTATTGAGCCGCTGCTTTATCCTCCGGCACATAAACGAAAGAACCGTCTTTCAGCTGGTAGGTAACCCCCGCCTTCATGCCTTCGCCCTGGCCGATCTTGCCGGTGGATTTGTACTTCTCCATTTTTTCACCGTCCTTAATCGTCATCTCCATATTCTCTTCGCCCGGATTTTTAACGACGATCACTTTGTCTTCATTAAAAGGATTAAGCGGATTTTCCATAACGATGATGAACAAAATAGCGATAATGACCAAAAACACATCCACGGCATTGACCACCGATAAAATCGGATCGGCCAATTCTTCATCTTCCAAAATGTGCAATTTACGGCGCTCAGACATCGAGATTCTCCGGTACGGACGTTAATTGGCATGCGCGCAATTCGCTCAATAACCAGCGGCGGCGCACAGTCAGCACCACAAAGGTGATGGCGGCCGCCAGCAATGCGGTGATGACCGCGGAAAACGCGACCACTAAATTTTCGCTGACATTATGGCTGTTGCCTTCAGTCAGCGATAACAAGGCCGGCCCCATCGGAATCATCGTCGCAACCAAGCCCAGCATCGGCGCGGCGCGGGAAATAATGCGCAACGGTTCCAGCTGTTTCAGGATGAACAATTCCAAATCCTCGATGCCGCAATTTTCGGTTTGCCGGCGATAATCATCAAGGCGGTTGGGGTAAGCTTGCTGCTTGCTGTTCGCCAACGCGCGCTGCCCGAGTTCCATCAAAAAGCCGCCGAGAATAAAAAACGCGTAGATGAACATCGCGATAATCAGCAATAACACGGGAGTTAAAAAATACTTGGTCACTTCGTAAAGTGATAATTCGATAAATGACATGGTTGGAAAAATTCTCTTGGTAGTGGTTAATTTCAGTAACTGATGTTGCGCAGTTAGACCTTGTATGTTACACAGACAGCAACAAAAATGAGTTTTTATTTAGAATAGGAGTTCTGATAAAAAACAAAGGGGAGGCAGACCGATTAGACCTGGGTTTTATAAAACCGGCTGGCAGCGAAGGTCGCCTTGCCTTACTTTTACATCTCGAACAGTTGCGTGGAACATGAAAGTGATTCCGAATTTAACAAGAATGAGAACTAAGGGTGAACATCATGTCTGAAACAACAGAAAAGCTCAATATGGTTGGCGTGGATGTAGCAAAAGCAAAATTAGATATTGTTTTTGAAAATCAAAAAGTGATGACCATTGAGAATAACGAAGTTGCTTTTAAAAACCTATTGAAAACATTGCCCAAAAACCATCAGTTTTGCTTTGTAATGGAAGCAACCGGCGGTTATGAAAAAGCCTTTACCAGCTTTTTATTGACCCACCAGATCAACGTAGCCGTTGTTAATGCCAAGCGGGTGCGGGATTTTGCCAACGCGATGGGGGAGTATGCCAAAAATGATTCCATTGATGCACAGATGATTCGTCAATATGCTGAGTCTGCCCATCAGCGCAATCGCCTGCAGTTACGCGAGCCACGTTCGGTGGTGGAAGAACGCCTGAATGCGTTATTAAAACGCCGTCAACAAGTGGTCGGGCAACGCGCTGTTGAAAAACAGCACCTAGAGTCGGCTGGCAACAAGGATGCCGTTCGCTCTATTAAACGCATCATTAAATTGCTTGATGCTGAAGTTGACAAAATTGAAGCGTTAATTCAGCAGGATATTGATAACGACGAGGGCTTAAAGAAAAAAATGGCCCGTTTGACCGCTGTTAAAGGTATTGGAGATGTGGCAGGATTTGCCCTTATTTCCCAGCTTCCTGAATTAGGTAAAGTCTCGAACAAGGAAATTGCAGCTTTGGCAGGGCTTGCGCCGTATAGCAAAGATAGCGGTAAAAAGTCCGGTCAGCGCGTTATTTTTGGTGGCAGGTCATTGGTACGCTCGGTGCTATATATGGGGGCTTTGAGAGCCGTTCGCTTTAATAAACCGATTAAAGCCTTTTACGAACGATTAATCGCAAACGGTAAGTGCAAAAAAGTCGCCCTTACTGCTTGCATGAGAAAGCTATTGGTGGTCTTGAATTCAATCAGCAAAAAAGAGGCTGATTGGAGTCCTGATTTTGTAAACGTCGCTTGATTTTTAACACAGTTGCTTCCAGGTTTGCGAAACCTGGAAGGTCTTACCCTGCGGAGTCCTCGAAGCCTTTATTGCCTGGCAAGCGTCCGGTTTTTGAACGACAGCCATTGCCAAATCATGCCCGCAAACAAACTCAACAGCACCGGCAACAAATAAAGCAGGCGCAGCCAATCCGGCTCTGCCGCTTTGGGTTGTTCCTGTTTTTGTAACTGCTGGCCTTGTACCGACACAGTAGCCGCTTGTTGCGGCGCGGCTTCGCTAGCGGCAGGCGTGGCGTTGGCGCTTATGCCATAGCCTTGCGCCAGTTCGGCGACATACGTTTTAAAGGCTTCGTTGCTGGTCTGCACATCGTGCTTTTTAGCAATTTCCTGATAAACCTCGACCAATTCGCGTTTGGTTTGTTCGTCGGCTTGCCAGTAATCCTTGCGTATCGCTTCGATCATGCGTTCGGTGATTTGCGCCAACGCGGTCGGATTGGATTTCTCGAACCATTCCCGCGTGCCCAGTTTGTATTTGTCCTTGACATAGGTTTCATGGAATTCCTGCCATTGGTCGTTTCTGACAATGTTTTTATCCATGGTTTGCCAGCCCCAGAAGTTATTGACCACATCCAGCATTTTCAGCGTGCCGGAGTAACCTTCCTTCTGCATTTCCTTGACCCAGTTAGGATGGTGGTAAACGGCGCGCAATTCCTTGGCCATGAACTTCTCAGCCGTTTCCAGCTTGGTTTTATTGGGATCGCGCATATTGGAAATGTAAAGCTGCGGCGCTTTGCCATCTAGGTGCTGCACGGCCAGGGAAATGCCGCCCAGATACTCGAACGGATGATCCATGTCCAGCAAACCGCGCAAATTGGAAGAGCGGGAAAAAACCGCCGCGCTGGTGCCTTTTAAATGCGTGGCGTAAGCGTTCAGCTCCTTGCCTTGGCCGTCTTGCAGTTTTTTGCTCCAGTTAGCGCTATTCGGTCCGTAAGCCCAGGACATCCGCGACAGGTACAGCTTTGCCAGTTTGCCGTCGTCTTTCTCCCATTTGTCGGAGGCTAGCGTGGCTTTGGGCAATTTGGTGCCGTAATCGCCGCTTTCGGTGCCGAAAATACGCGTCAGCGCAAACTCTTCCGCCTGTTCGGCGCTGACGCCTTGTTGCAATAATTCGGCTTTAATGCGCCGGGTGTTTCGACGAATAAAATTCAGCTCGTCCGCTTCGTCCAGTTTCGCCACCATCGCAATGGCTTCGTTGAAGCGTTCCATGACATTAGGAAACTGATCCCGGTACAAGCCGGTCAGCGAAATCACCGTATCGATGCGCGGCCTGCCCAAGTCTTTTTGCGCAATCACTTCCATGCCGGTAACCCGGCCGCCTTTATCCCAGACCGGTTTCACGCCCATCGCATACATAATCTGGGCTTCCAGCATGCCCATATGGCGCATGGTTTCGGTGCTCCATAGGGTAAAGGCGAGCTTTTCGGGAAACTGCCCCGCATGCATCTCCTTGTAATTGACGATTAACTCCTCAATGGCTTTTTTGCCCGCCTCATAGGCCGCGCGAGTCGGCACGCGTGAAGGATCGAAACCGTACATATTGCGCCCTGTCGGCAACGCGTCCGGGTTGCGGATCGGATCGCCGCCGTAGGAAGGCTCTATCCAGCGCGACGAAAAGCCTTTGCCGACGCCTGTGATTTCGTGTTTGGCCTGCAAGTCCACCAAGTACTTACGCCCTAACTCGACTTGGGCGCGCAGTTTTTCATCGCCGATGCCAGTCAGCGCCTTGTCGGAAAACACCCACTCTTCGACGAACTTGTAAGGCTTGGTTTGTTGCAGTTGCTTGTAATCGCCGCGAAACGTGGCTTTGGCATCAATGCCCAGCAGTTCGTAAAGCGGCTGCCCCAACATTTGCATGACGTTATTGATTAAATGGCCGCGTTCGGCATCCTTGCCCAAGGTATGCAAGCCTAAAGGCTGCATCGCCGAGCCCAGCTCTTCCAGGTAATCTTCTATACCGCGTAAAGAGTCGTCGAATTTGACCGTCAAATCCTCGGGCGTGATTTTCAAATCCTTGTCGATGTGCATTTTCAGCGCTTGTTCGATAATCGACTTGCGGCTGCTGTCCTTGACAGGGCCTTGATCCAACGCATGATATTCGCGAATGGTATCGTTGATTTTGACGAAATCGTCCGACAAGCCCGCCGGGGCGAAGGCCGGCGTTTGATAGCTGACGATGACGCCGCGCCCGCGCCGCTTGACATGGATCGCTTCGCCGATGTTATCGACAATATAAGGGTAGATAACCGGCACATTGCCGACTAACAGGTTGGGATTGTCGTAAGCCCACAAACCGCGTTCTTTGCCCGGCGTCCATTCCTGCGAACCGTGGGTGCCGAAATGCAGGATGGCATTGGCGGCGAATTGTTCACGAATCCACAAATAGCCCGCTAAATAAGAATGATTAAGCGGGGCTTTGGTGTCATGAAATAATTTTTTCTCGGTTTCATCGTCCGCCATTTCAGCGCGCGCCGGTTGCGGCATCATCACTAGATTGCCCAGCTTCATGCGCGGAATCACAAAACCGCGCACGCCGTCTTTATCGGCCAGCCATTTGCTGGTTTCGGGTTCGCCAAAATGGCTGACAATGTCTTGCCGAACGGAAACCGGCAACGTAGCGAACCATGTTTTGTACGCGGCTAACGGCAAAAAATCCCAATGCGGGGTTTTCATCAACGCCTCTATCTCGCCTTTGCGATAACGCGGCCTCAGCATTTGCGCGACCGCATCGATAATTTGCTGTTCGTTGGCTTGGTCAAAGGCGTAACCTTCGGCGCGCAGTTGCTCCAGCAAATATTCGATCGAGCGCGGCACGTTCATATTCGACGCGCCCTGGTTTTTTTCGCCCGGCGGATGGTTCCAAAATAACAGCGCGACTTTTTTATCGGCATTGTTCATGGTTTGCAGTTTGGCAAGATTCATCGCCTTGCCGGTCAGCATCGCCAATTGTTCCGGCATCGTGACCATTTCGCCGCCTTCGTTAGCCGCCAGCACCACAGGGTCTTGCATGCCGATGTATTCGGCGTTGGTCAACGTAAACGGCAGGTTGAAGCTGCTAACCCCGGCTAAATCCTTGTAGTAATCGGCGCGGGTTCCGGAACGATAGGTGATGATATTAATGACCGGAATGCCCATCGCTTGATGCCAGGCTTTCCTGCCGTCGGGATTATTGCCCAGGAAGGTGTTGACCATCATAACGTTGGCAATGATTTTGCCGTCCAGGGTCAGCAACGGTTCATCGAGGGTAACGCTTTGCGCGGCTTTAGGGTTCGGAAAGCCGCGATCCGCAACATTAACGGCAGCCGCTTCCGGGCGGCCGTTGCCGGGCATTGCCGCGGGTTTGCCGCCCGCTTTTTCGGCGTCGCTTCTGCCGACGCGGGTAGAGCGGTAAAACACCAGCGGCACGCCGCCCGCTTGTTCAATGCCTTGAACAGTTTCGTTCAGCATGCGCAGCTGGCCGTCGGCGATATAACTCGAGGATATTTCCATCGCAATCACCGGCATTTGTTGCCAGTGTTTTCCCGATTGTTTTTCCCACCACGCCAGATAATCCGGCAGCTTGTCGAAAATTAAATCGGCGAATTGCGGGTGGTAAATGCCGCCGTTGGGCAGCTTCACCGGTTCGGGGACTTTGCTGACGTCCGCCCCGGTCAGCATCGCATTGAGGTATTGGAACATGCGCTGATGATTAACCGGCGTGCCGCCCGAATAATAGTCGAACAAGCGCTCACCGACCGAAGGATCGAGATTGACCGGCTTGAGCCGCTCGGGCGGATTCATCACGTTGATGTTCAGCATCGGCAGGCTACTGCCGCGCAACGCCCCGGCGCTGACGCGCTCGATTTGCGCGATGTCGTCGCTGCGCGGCGCATCGATAATCAGCAGGTTCGCATCCTGTATGACCCGTTTAACGCCCGCGTCGCCTTCGCGGTCGACTTGCGTCCAGGCCAGATCAACCCCGGCATTTTTAGCCGCTTGCTCCATTAATTTGAACTTTTGCTCTAAAACAAACTGGGTCGATAAAATGCCGATTTTGACTTGCGCAGAGACCGAGGGCGCCGAGAGTATCAGCGCCATTAGCCCGGCTAATTGAATCCAATAGCTTTTTTTCATAAGTACGATTTTGTATTAATTATTTTTATCAAAATGAAACGTTGTTCCCGATGTAGGCAAAACGGTCTCCTAGAATTTGACGGCGACGCCGCCGTAAACCGTCAACGGTTCTTCAATTGAACTGTAACTCCGGGTAACCGTTGCGCCACGTGCTGCCGACGCAACCCGGGCCGCCCGTTCATCGGTCAGGTTGATTACATGCAACCACAGTTCGGCAGGGCCGAAATCGTAACTGGTTCTCAGGTTAAACATGGTGGGGCGCTGGTAAGTGCCGCTTCGGTCGAGCGCGTTATTGCTGTTGGTGTAATAATCGGTCATCGCGTTGACTTCGAATTCGATATTCAACTTATCGATAGGCATGACTGTCATACGGCCGTTAACCATGTGTTCCGGCGACTGCGCGACGGTATTGCCGCTGTAATTATTGACGCCATCAATAAACTGGACATATTTATTGACCGAATAAGTATGGGCGACTTCGAAGCGCAGGTATTTGATCGGGCTGTAGCGCAAACTGGTTTCGAGGCCTTGCAGATTGACCTTGTCGGCATTGGCCGAACGGAAAATATCCCGACCGCCCTCCCTGCGTATAAACTCGTTGGTAATGTAGTTTTTTACATCGGTGTTGTAGTAAGCCACTTCGTAATCGAGCTTATTCTTTATTAATGAACCGCGCAGGCCGACTTCAAGATTTTCCGCCAGTTCAGGCTGTAAATTGGGATCGGGAATGCTATTGGTAAACAGCAGGCTTGACCCAGGCGGCGCAAAGCCGAATGAATAGTTAAACCAAAGCCTTTGCTCGTAGGGCAAGTCAAACGTAATGCCCGACTTGGGTGAGAATCGGGCGAAATGGCTGGTGGTATTTTGGCCGTTTAATACGTTATGCGCATCGTAGCTAATGTCGTCGTAGCGGGCGCCGCCGGTCAGATGCATCCAAGGTAACGGCGACACTTCCGCTTGCACAAACGGCGATGCCTGGAATTTATCGATCTTATAATGCTGGGTGATAGTGTTGCCCGGCGCTAAGGGGTTAATCAAATTAGCGCTGTAACTTTTGCTGCTGTCGTTGCTGTTGACGGTTTCCAGGCCGCCGATCAGGTAGGAATCCAATAAATCGAAGTGGTGCCGATAGGTGATTTTTCCGTCCATATCCAAATAATCATTGTCGGCCGGGCCGCTAAAACTGGCGAAATCGAAGCCGGTGTCATTTCGGGCACCGTAAGACGCTTTCAAAAATCCGTCCTTGCCAACCATCCGCTCATAATCAAGATAAAAAGTCAGCGCCTCTTTATTGGCATAAGACGAATAGCCGGTGGCTTGCTGGGGATTTTCGTTAAACTGTTGTTCGGTTAAGGAATTGCCCTCGGATTTTTCCTCATGTTTATATTCGCCCCTGAATGTCAGTTTTGAATTGTCATCCAACTGGTAAGTCAATTTTCCGCTGCCGACTTCCCGGCTTTTGCCGGTATTTTTACGCCACGACGGCACGTCCCAGATGTTGAAACTTAACCGGGAGCCCAAGTCGTCGAGCTTGCCTACCGCACTACCGCCGCCGCGCAGGCGATTATTGGTATCATTGGCGCCGCCTTCAATCTAGACGCGGCGTACCGGTTTTTCAGGCGGTTCTTTGGTGATGACGTTGATAACCCCGCCAAACGCATTACTGGGAAAAAGTGCCGACGCCGGGCCTTTAGTCACTTCGATACGCTGGATTTCATCGGTATCGAAATTCTCGATATCGGAAACTTGCCCTCTCAGGGGGGCGCGGACGGAAATGCCGTCCATTAAATTAGCCGTATAACTTCTGCCGCCGTTCTGGAACCTGAGATTACGCGTCATCGACACACCCGGAACACGGTTCAACACTTGATAAGCGTCGGTAAACTTAACATTATCCAAATCCTGCTGACTGATGGTATGCAGCGTGACCGGCTCTATTTTGACGAATTCGCTTTTGTAAGTAGGGTCGGATTGCGTATCGGCTAACAGATCTAATCTGTTGTCAGCTGTGGTTACAGTCATTACAGCCAGTTCTTTTGGAGCATCCGGCTCGTTTGATTTTTGTTTTTTTATCCCGGAACTTGATTCCGCTTTTTTTTCAGTTTTGGATTTCTTAGGTACGGCTTCGGCTTGGGCATGATTTGTAATCGACAATGCCAGTATTGGAATCATCAAAGCCATCGTCGTCTTGGTTAAATCATTTTTAGCTTGTTTAATATCGGTCTTGGTTAACACCTCGTCGGGTGTCTGTTGTAATACCGGTTCAATGCATTCATGAATAATCAGGTCAGCACAGGTATTTTCGATCAATCCGTTATTCAGGAATGCCGGGTTAGCGGTTACCTGAATATCCTCCGCCGAATTAATCCACGTATTTAAAAATACGCGGTCAAGAACGGTAATATTATGCTCCATTAAAAACTCCACTTTGCTTGTCATGAAACATTGGGGTAAAGCAATCCTTATGCCAACAAAATACCTGCTATTTAACAATAACTTAACAATTAATCAATAATTGGACTACGTGATATCACCTATTTGCTTTCCTGGAGCAGGGGATATGCCCTATTTTTTTCATGAATTGAAAATGACAAATGTCATCTGATACTGACTTGGAATTAAGTTTTTGCTGATCAGCGAAAACAGCGTTTCGGAGCACTCAACTGTGGTTTTTGAGACTGATGACCGCCTGTATGCCGAATAGGTCCCGTTAATTTACAACTTCAATTAGGTGCTAATGTGTAAGTTCTACTATATTGTTAATGCGTTAGTTTCCTCCAACTCAGGCGCCAATTAACAATAAGGGCTTGATAGCCTTGCCTGGCAAAGCACCGGTAAAAACCGGAGCGTTCACTTTATCCAGTACACAAAACCGGTTTTTATCAGGAGTGCATCATGAGTCGTATCGTCTGGCTATTTTTAAGTGCTGTATTATTTATCTCATCAACTCAGGCAAAGCCGTTAACGCCGGAACAGGTGCCGGAGCCGCTCAAGCCTTGGATAGCGTGGGCTTTGCAGGACAGCCCGGAATCTGTCTCATGCCCTTTCATCTACAACAGCTATGAGCAAAAGCGCTGTAGCTGGCCGACGCAAACACAGCTGGATTTAACCGGCGCAAAAGGCCTGTTTTCAATGAACTGGACGGTGTACCAGGACAACTGGATCAGTTTGCCGGGTGATAAAACACACTGGCCGCTTAATGTTACGGTTAATGACAAGGCCGCGCTGGTGATGGATAAAAACGGCATCCCCTCGATTAAGCTGGCGGCTGGGGCGCAGTACCGCATCAAAGGCGAGTTTTTGTGGGATGCGGTTCCCGATAACTTAAAAATCCCCGCCGATACCGGGCTGGTTGAGCTGCGCATCAATGGGGCGGCAATCCCGACACCTACGCTCAAAAACGGCCAATTGTGGTTAAAAGCCAGCGAAATCGGTGCCAAAAAACCGGAAAATCGCCAAAATAGCCTCGATATTCAGGTATTCAGGCACATCACCGATGACGTGCCCGCACAGGTTTTAACCCGGCTGGTGCTGGAAGTTTCGGGCGAACAACGCGAGGTCAAGTTGCCCCGGCCTCTGCTGGACGGCTTTATCTCGCTCAGTCTGCACAGTCCGTTGCCCGCGCGCCTGGAACCCGACGGACGGCTGTTAATCCAGCTGCGCCCCGGCCACTGGCAGCTTGATATAACAGCGCGCAACACTCAGGCGCTAAACTCTCTGCCGCTGCCTGGCGGACAAGATGCACCCTGGCCGGATTCGGAACTCTGGGTGTTCGACGCGCGCCCGCAGCTGCGCGTAGTTGAAATTGAACATCTCAGCGCAATTGATGCCAGCCTGACCAATTTGCCCGATGAATGGAAACAGCTTCCCGCCTATAAAATCGGCCAAGGCCAGGCGATGGGCTTTAAAACTATACGTCGCGGCGACCCGGAACCCGAGCCGAATCAACTCAATCTCAGCCGGAAACTATGGCTGGATTTCGACGGCGAAGGCTATACCGTCAATGACACCATCACCGGCACCATGACGCGCGACTGGCGTTTAAATACCCTGCCGTCAACGCAGCTGGGAAAAGCCAGCCTAAACGGCAGCAACCAGTTTATTACCCAGGACAAATCCGGCAAGCAAGGCGTCGAAGTGCGCACCGGCACGATAACGCTGGATGCCGACAGCCGTATTGTCGGCGCGGTCAATTCAACCAGCGCGGTCGGCTGGGAGCAGGATTTTCACAGCGTCCGCGCCGAGCTGAATTTGCCGCCGGGCTGGCGTTTGCTGGCGGCCGGCGGCGTTGATAATGTGCCGGACAGCTGGATTTCACGCTGGACGCTGCTGGATTTGTTTGTGGTGCTCATTGCCGCGCTGGCTACAGGCCGGCTGTGGAATCCGTACTGGGGCGGCCTCGCGCTGCTTACGCTGGTGTTGATCTGGCATGAGCCGGGCGCGCCGCAGTTTGTCTGGCTGAATATTCTGGCGGCAACAGCGCTGATTAAGGTATTGCCGACCGGCCGCTTGTTAAGGTTCGTCAGCGTGTACCGGACTTTTTTCTGGTTGGTGCTGATCATGACCGCCCTGCCGTTTATGGTGGCGCAGGTGCGCACCGGGCTTTATCCGCAACTGGAAAAACCCTGGCAAGGCGCGATCATGCCGGCTTCGCCCCAGTATGCCGAGATGGCCGGGGATATGGCTGAAATTACCGCACCGGCGACTGAAACGATGGTTGGGATGAAAAAACAAACGTTAAGGCGGGTTATGCCCTCGGAGTATTTGGCGGAGTCTTACAATAAAAAAGACAGCGCCGTCGATTTCGAGCGCGTCGACCCGAAAGCCAAGGTGCAGACCGGCCCCGGTTTGCCGCAATGGCAATGGCACACGGTGCAATTGTCATGGAATGGCGCGGTGGATGCAGGGCAACAGCTGCAATTGTGGTATTTGACGCCAACGCTGACGCTAGTGCTCAATTTTGTCCGCGTGCTTTTAATCGCCGTGCTGGCAGCGCTGATGTTCGGCGCTTTTGCCAAGGTCAAATTCAAGGATTTTCGGACTGCGGCTCCTTTGCTGCTGTGGTGTGTGCTGCTGCCGCTATTGTCGCTGCCGTCAGCCGATGTTTACGCCGAACTGCCAGACAAAGCCTTGCTTGACGAATTAAGGGCGCGCTTATTGGAAAAACCGCTGCCGCCGGACTGTGTGCCCAATTGCGCGCAAATCCAAACGATGAAACTGGCCATTTCCGACAAGGAACTGTCTATTGCCCTGCAAATCCACGCGCATCAAGCAGTGGCGGTGCCGTTGCCCGCCGACTACGAACAATGGTTCCCCAGTCAAATCCGGGTTGACGGCAATACCGCCACCGGGCTTTACCGCGACAACAGCGGCTTGTGGATTAACCTGGACGCAGGCGAACATCAGGTTGTGTTAAACGGCGCAGCGCCTTTATTGAGTAAGTTCACCCTGCCGTTGCCGCTACAACCGAACTGGGCCGGCGTCCAAACTAACGGCTGGCAAGTCATCGGCTTGCAGGAACATGGGCAGGTCGACCAGCAACTGCAATTTAGCCGGACAAACCAGACCGCGCAGCAGCAAAGCCAGGCAGCGTTGGAACCAGCCGCATTGCCGCCGTTTGTCAGGGTTGAACGGACTTTGCAGCTGGGCTTGGATTGGCGCGTTATTACCCGAATCATCCGGGTTTCACCGGCTGATTCGGCAGTGATTTTAGCGGTGCCTTTGTTGCCCGGCGAGTCGGTTATCAGCGCCGGTATTCGGGTTAAAGACGGCAAAGTCGAAGTGAATATTCCGGCGCAACAAAGCGTACTGCAATGGGAATCTACACTGGCAAAATCGGAACAAATCGATGTGGTCGCCACTCAAACCGAGCAATGGGTCGAAGTGCTAAAGGCTGACATTAGCCCGATCTGGCATCTTGAAACGGCCGGCATCGCGATGATCCATCTCAACAATAGCGGGCAATGGCTGCCGGAATGGCGTCCCTGGCCGGGCGAAAAAATCACCCTGCACATTACCCGCCCTGCTGCGGCGGAAGGGCAAACCTTAACCATCGACAACAGCCGGTTAACGATTAAACCGGGACAGCGCAGCCGGGAAGCGCTGTTGAATCTCAGCCTGAGAAGCTCGCAAGGTTCACAGCACACACTGACCCTGCCGGAACAGGCGGTGTTGCAGAGTGTCGCCATTAACGGGCAAACGCAACCGCTCAGGCAGGAAGGCCGAAAGCTCACACTGCCGATTAATCCCGGACAGCAAAATATTGCCATCAGCTGGCGCGAAGCCACCGGCATCAGCACCATGATGAGTACGCCGCCGGTTGATTTGGGCAGCGCCAGCGTTAACGCCAACCTGACTATCGGCCTGGGTCAGGATCGCTGGGTGTTGTTTGCGCTGGGGCCGAAAATGGGGCCTGCGATTTTATTCTGGGGCGTGTTGTTGGTTATTTTTATCGTGTCGCTGGGTTTGGGCAAAGTCCCGCTAACGCCGTTAAAAAACCGGCACTGGTTTTTATTGCTGATAGGACTAAGCCAAATTCCGCTGCTGTCGGCGGTTATGGTGGTGGCCTGGTTAATGCTGTTAGGGTGGCGCAAAACGCAAGCGGTTGCCGACTTGCGCTATTTTAATACACTGCAAGTTATGCTTGGCGGCCTGACCTTGGTGGCGCTGAGCCTGTTGTTTTACGCCGTCGAACAAGGCCTGCTCGGTTCGCCCGATATGCAGATCATCGGCAACCAGTCCTCGGCATTCAACTTGAACTGGTATCAGGACAGAAGTGCGGCACTATTGCCGACCGCAACGCTGATTTCAGTGCCGCTGATGGCGTACCGGGTACTGATGCTGGCGTGGTCGCTCTGGCTGGCGGTGGCGCTGCTCAACTGGCTGAAATGGGGCTGGGCGTGTTTTTCCACTAATGGGATTTGGCATAAGCCCCTAAAGACAGACAAAACGCTAGCCGTTGAGCCGGAAGAAAAATGATTCACCACGAAGGGCGCGAAATGTTATCCTTCGTGGTGAATAAAATAAATTGCCCAGGTGAAAAGGATAATCACTGAATTAGATGCACGACATCTTTTAAAAAATCCGTGTAAATCCGTTTT
Organism: Methylobacter sp.; assembly: GCA_030684815.1. Taxonomy (GTDB): domain Bacteria; phylum Pseudomonadota; class Gammaproteobacteria; order Methylococcales; family Methylomonadaceae; genus Methylobacter_A. Next base: position 77,404 of record JAUXXQ010000038.1, read on the forward strand.
ATCTGTATTTTCCGTGTTCTATTTCATTATTTTTGATAGGGGGCAGGTAATGAGAAGTTGCAGCCAACAGCTACGGCTTATCCGATGCCGTTGGACTTTAGCCCCCTACATCACCGGCTAGGGCAATAAATGTTCGCCCGCCCAAAGTTGGGCAATGCTTTCCCGTTCCCGAACCAAATGTAGGCTGCTGCCGTCCACCATCAGTTCGGCGACTCGCGGCCTGGAGTTGTAATTCGAACTCATGGTAAAACCATAAGCACCGGATGAACGTATCGCCAACAAATCGCCTTGGGCAATTTTAAGCGCACGTTGTTTGCCTAAAAAATCGCCAGTTTCACAGACCGGGCCGACAATATCCCAGGTGGTTTCGACAGCATTACTGGCCAAGCTGACCGGAATGATGTTCTGCCAAGCGCCGTATAACGACGGGCGCACCAGATCATTCATCGCCGCATCGACAATAGCAAAATTCTTGTGCGCGGTCGGTTTAAGGTACTCCACCTGCGTCACCAAAATGCCGGCATTGCCGACGATAGCACGGCCGGGTTCCAGCAAAATCTCAAAAGAAGTTTCGCCTAAACGCGCCAAAATCGCCTGAATATAATCGGCAGGTTCGGGCGGCTGTTCGTCGTTATAACAAATACCCAAACCGCCGCCCAAATCCAGATGATGCAAATGAATGCCATCGGCTTCAAGCACGGCAACCAAGTCAAGCACCTTATCTAAGGCATCCAGAAACGGCCGGGTTTCAGTCAGTTGTGAACCGATATGGCAATCGATACCGACCACATTGATATGCGGCATGGCGGCGGCGCGGCGGTATTCGGTCAAGGCTTGTTCTATATCAATGCCGAATTTGTTTTCTTTTAAACCGGTGGAAATATAAGGATGGGTGTTAGCGTCGACGTCAGGATTGACCCGAAAAGACACCGGCGCGATGACGCCAAGTTGCGCAGCCAGCCGGTTAATGCGATCCAGTTCGTCGCTGACCTCGATATTAAAACAACGGATGCCGATTTTTAACGCGGCCAGAATTTCATCTTCGCGTTTGCCGACGCCGGAAAAAACGATTTTTTCAGGTAAACCGCCAGCAACAATGACCCGTTCCAATTCGCCCAACGAGACAATATCAAAGCCCGAACCTAAGCGCGCCAACACATTGAGCAGGGCAATGTTGGAATTGGCCTTGACCGCATAACAAATCAAATGCGCCTGTGCGCCGAAAGCTTGGTCAAACGCCTGCCAGTGCCGCTCCAGTGTGGCGCGTGAGTAGATGTAACAAGGGCTGCCGTATTTGTAGACGATGTCCGGCACGGCAATATCTTCGGCGAACAGCTCGCCGTTTCGGTAATTAAAAAAATCCATGATTATTCGTTGTTTTCAGGGGTGGTTTCGGGGGTGGTTTCGGGGGTGGTTGTCGGCTCATACGGGACATGAATCGGCGCTGGCTGGCCTGGCAAATACAGCGGGCCGGTTTGTCCGCAACCGGATAAAACCGCATTGATAAGCAAGGGCAATAATAATTGATAAGGTTTCATGTAGGTCATCACACATTATTGTTGTAAATATGAGACAAATTAACGGCTCATGGCAAGATTGGTCGGTATGATAAGCCTAATCGCAACAAAAGGCATTAGAAAGCAGCTGTGGCGTTTGTTTCCGAGCCAATAAGGGGGTGAATTTTTAGTGTTGATTATCTTTTTATCAGATAGCTTTGCTTATATATATCGCCTTATTGATCATGTAGCCTTTTTTGCCACGGCCATTAAGCAGCGTCTGTTGCTATTTTGATAATCTTTTTATCGGGGTTAGGGTCTGTCTAAAACAGAATGTATGTGGGCGGTTTATCCGGGTCGCAGCGGCTCATGCCTACAGCGCCTTAAAATATTCCAACGCCATAAACAGCGCGGCAATTGAGCGCGCTTCGGTACATTCGCCTGTCGCCAACAACGCATTGATATTGTTTAATTTCCACGGAATGACTTCGAGTTCTTCCGGCTCGTCGCCGGGCAGTTTTTCGGCATACAAATCCTGGGCGATGATGATTTCGGTCATGTGTTCCAGATAGGACGGCGCGACCGAAAATGAGCTTAAATGATGCAGGCTGTTCGCGCCAAAGCCGACTTCTTCTTTCAGCTCGCGGTTTGCCGCCTCCAGGAATGACTCGCCGGCGTCGGTTTTGCCTTTGGGCAAACCCAGTTCATAGCGATGCACCCCTGCAGAATATTCCCTGATCAACAGCACCGTTTCCGCGTCCAGCATCGGCACAATCAGCACGGCGCCGCCTGAGCCGCTACGCGCAAGGCGTTCGTAATTGCGTTGCTCACCATTGCTGAATTCAATCTCCAGTGCTTCAATGCGGAATAAGCGGCTGGTGGCGATAGTGGTTTTGTTTAGAATGATCGGTTTGTCTGCCATTGTGTTATTTTATGCGCTATTTTTTTGGCAAATATAACGCACTCTGATGATAGATTGGAACAAGATTGACACTGTTTTGTTGGATATGGACGGAACGCTGCTGGATTTGAATTTTGACAATCATTTCTGGAAGGAGTTTGTGCCGCTCAAGTTTGCCGAAAAACAGGGCTTGTCGCTGGAGGCGGCAAAGTTACAGTTGCAGCCGCGTTTTAAAAGCATGGAAGGCAAGTTGGAATGGTATTGCCTGGATTATTGGAGTGAGGCGTTAGCGCTGGATATTGCCGGGTTGAAGGCGGAACTTTCCGGCTTGATTGCGGTATTGCCGCATGTCACTGAATTTTTAGTGCAAGCCCATCAATCGCCGAAAAAGCTGTATTTAGTGACCAATGCGCATCGCGGCAGTTTGGGGCTGAAAATGGAAAAAACCTGTTTGCAGGTATTTTTCGATGCCATTATCAGCTCGCATGACTTGGGTTTTCCGAAAGAACAGGCCAATTTTTGGCGCTTGCTGCAACAGCGGGTGCCGTTTGCCAAACAATCGACGCTGTTGATTGATGACAGTCTGGCGGTGTTGGACGCTGCGCGGCAGTTCGGTATCGCGCATTTAATCTCGGTCAGCAAGCCAGACAGTAGGCTGCCGAAAAAAGACATCACCGCTTATCCGGCTATCGAGGATTTTCGCGAGTTGATGGCCGGGCTTTAGCTTTGCTGCCGGTATCCGGGCGGGGATTTTTGCCTTGATAACCGGTTTTAACCCGCTCCGGCCTTTTTTCCGCTTTGACAATGTCGGCTAAAAGCTCGGTGGTAATCGGCAGCACCGGGATTTTCTGCTCGATATAGTCTTCAATATCCGGCATCGAATAGGCATATTGCTCGCAGATGAAGCTGATGGCGACGCCGCTGGCGCCAAAACGTGCGGTACGGCCGATCCGGTGCACATAATCTTCAACATCCTGCGGCAAATCGTAATTGAATACGTGGGACACGTCGGCAATATGCAGGCCGCGGGCGGCAACATCGGTGGCAATCAACAGGGTGATTTTGTTGTCCTGAAAATCGGCAAGCAGGCGCTGGCGTTTATCTTGCGGCACATCACCGCTCAACGCCGCCGTTTTATAGCCGTTGGCATTAAGAACATCATCAAGCTGTTCGGCGCAACGTTTGGTGTTGACGAAAATAATGCTGCGTTGCGGCTGGTGCAGGTTCAAGATGCCGATTAATAACGGCACCTTTTGCTCGTTCGACGGACAATAGGCGCTTTGCTGTATCGCTTTGGAGGTGACGTCTTCGCTTTCAATGCGGATCAACACCGGGTTGTTCATGTGTTCGTAAGCCAGCTCGGTGACTTTGTAGGACAAGGTCGCCGAAAACAGCATGTTTAGGCGCTGATCCGGCGGCGGCATACGGCGCAATAAATAACGGATGTCCTTGATAAACCCTAAGTCGAACATGCGGTCAGCTTCGTCCATCACCGTGACCTTAATGTTATCCAGGTTAAAAGCATTTTGGCGATAAAAGTCGATAACGCGCCCCGGTGTGCCAATGATAATGTCAACATCGGCTTTCAGGCTGTCCAGCTGTTTTTGGTAATCGGTGCCGCCGTAAATCAGCGCCAGTTTAAAGTTAAGCTGCTTACCCAACTGCAACGCGTCTTTGTGGATTTGTATGGCTAATTCGCGGGTGGGCGCGAGAATAATCGCCCTGGGATTTTTATTTTTCTTGGGCTTGACCGCAACTTTTAGCGCTGGATTTTCTGCGTCATCGGCCGGGATTTCGGCTTCGTCGTCGTTAAGCAAATACTGAAAAGTAGCCAGCAAAAACGCAGCAGTTTTACCGGTTCCGGTTTGCGCCTGACCCGCCACATCCATACCGCGCAAGGATAAAGGCAGCGCTTTCCTTTGTATCGGGGTGCAGTGGTCAAAGCCAGTGTCTTTTAGACTGCTTAAAATGGAATCAGACAATTCAAGATTGCTGAAGCGGGTTTGGGTTAGGTGTGTATTGTTCATGGCCTATAGCATAGCGCAAAAATCAAATCAGCTGAAATTGATTGACTACTCGGTTTATCCCTCCTATAGTCGCAATTTTAACTTTTTGGAGAAATAGTGTGAGTGATTCAGTCCTTCATGTAAGCGATAGTGAGTTTAACGAAGTAGTCCTTAAGGCTGCGGGCCCTGTGCTGGTTGACTATTGGGCTGAATGGTGCGGGCCGTGCAAAATGATTGCGCCGATTCTGGATGATATTGCCAACGACTATGCGGGCAGATTGACCGTGGCCAAAATTAATATCGACGAAAATCCGGAAACACCCCAACACTACGGCGTACGCGGCATCCCAACGTTAATGCTGTTTAAGGACGGCGAAGTGGAAGCCACTAAAGTAGGCGCTTTGTCAAAATCGCAGCTTGCCGACTTTATCGACAGCAACCTGTAAACCGCTTTCCTCCTCAGCCCCCGTCATAGCCCTGTCACAAAAGGTTGGACGGGGCTGGGCACTTGAGTTAAACTTATGCGGTGCGATTATCACGCGCGCCCAAATCATATCGTCCGATAAATTACCCCTGAATTATCCTATCCTCGTAGTTGCGGTCTAACACTGCATGCAATTTTCCTTGAGTTATCTTTTATATGAACCTTACTGAGTTAAAACTAAAACAAATAAGTGAAGTTATTGAAATCGCCGAGTCCCTAGGGCTTGAAAATGTAGCCCGATCGCGTAAACAGGACTTGATTTTCGCCATCCTGAAAAAACAGGCAAAAGCAGGCGACGACATATCAGGCGACGGGGTACTGGAAATTTTACAAGATGGTTTTGGTTTTTTACGGACGCCGGGGTGCTCCTATTTAGCAGGCCCTGATGATATTTATGTTTCACCCAGTCAAATCAGACGCTTCTCTTTAAAGACCGGCGACACCATCAGCGGCAAAATCAGACCGCCCAAAGATAACGAACGTTATTTCGCCATGCTCAAGGTTGACCAGATCAATTTTGAACCTCCCGAAAATACCAAAAACAAAATCACTTTTTCCAACCTGACCCCGCTCTTTGCCAAACAACGCTTCGTGCTCGAACAAGGCAACGGCACCAGCGAAGACTTGACTGGGCGCATGATAGACCTGATCGCCCCCATCGGCAAAGGCCAGCGCGGCCTGATCGTATCGCCGCCTAAAGCCGGTAAAACCATGATACTGCAAAGCTTGGCACAGGCGATTGCAGAACAAAATCCCGAATGTTATCTGATTGTCTTATTAATCGACGAACGTCCCGAAGAAGTGACCGAAATGGAGCGTTGCGTGCGCGGCGAAGTCATTTCCAGCACATTTGACGAACCGGCAACCCGGCACGTACAGGTAGCGGAAATGGTCATCGAAAAAGCGCGCCGTTTGGTCGAACATAAACACGATGTGGTCATTTTGTTAGACTCGATTACCCGTTTGGCTAGAGCTTACAACACCGTCGTGCCATCGTCCGGCAAGATATTAACCGGTGGTGTTGACGCCAATGCGCTGGAAAAACCGAAACGCTTTTTCGGTGCGGCGCGTAACATCGAAGAAGGCGGCAGCTTGACCATTATCGCCACCGCGCTGGTTGATACCGGCTCCAGGATGGACGAAGTGATTTACGAAGAATTCAAAGGCACCGGCAACATGGAATTGCATTTAGACCGGAAAATCGCCGAAAAACGCATTTACCCCGCCATCAACATCAACCGTTCCGGCACCCGCCGCGAAGAATATCTGGTCGATCCCGACACCCTGCAAAAAACCTGGATATTGCGCAAAATCCTGCAACCGATGGATGAAACCGCCGCGTCAGAATTTTTAATCGGCAAACTGAAAGACTTTAAAACCAATGCCGAATTCTTTGAATCGATGAAGCGCTAAACTTTAGCCGTTATCGCCGCCGATTCACGAGAACAGCTTGGACAGCTTTAAACCGATTGCCCGATGGCTGATTGTATTGTGGCTCTGGCTGTTGGCCTGTTCTGCGCAGGCGGAGGTGTTGCTTGCCAATAGTTGGAATGAACGCCTCGATCCATCAGCCTACTGGGTCAGTGAAAAACTCGATGGTGTGCGTGCTATCTGGGATGGAGAGCAATTGCACACGCGCAACGGTAACCTGATTCACGCCCCGGCCTGGTTTATCGAAAACTTCCCCAAACAGGCGATGGACGGCGAATTGTGGAGGGGGCGCAAACGCTTTGAAGACGTTTCCGGTGCGGTGCGCCAACAAACGCCTAATGATGGTTTATGGCGGAAAATCCACTACCGCATTTTTGAGCTACCCCATGCGCCGGGCGATTTTTCCGCACGTATTATCGAAATGCAACGCCTGAGTCAAGCCGCCGCTGTGCCTTGGCTCACGCCGGTTGAGCAGTTTCGTATCGGCACTGCCGCTGAATTGCGGCAAAAGCTGGATGCGGTAGTGGCCGACGGCGGCGAAGGCCTAATGCTGCACCGCGCTAATTCCAATTACCACACCGGGCGCTCCAACGCGCTGCTCAAACTCAAGCTGTTTGACGATGCCGAAGCCCGCGTATTGGCGCATATCAGCGGAACCGGGCGCAATGCCAACAGATTGGGCGCGGTGCAGGTTGAAACGCCAGCCGGACTGCGCTTTCGCATCGGCAGCGGTTTTAGCGACCTGCAGCGCGAAAATCCGCCGCCTATCGGCACACTCATCAGCTATCGTTATAATGGCCTCACCCAAAAAGGCTTGCCGCGTTTTCCACGTTTTCTGAGGGTTCGCCTGGAGGAATAGGCCAGCCATGCAAGAACAAATTCAATTCATCGCCACCGCTTGCCGCTTTGTTCCCCAATTTCCCGGTTTGGGCTTGAATACCCCAGCACACAGTTCGCCGCAAAACTTACAATGCCCAGCTGCATCCAGATTCCATTCTGATAATCGGTACCAGTCACGACCTATCAATAACTGCTGACAACGGTGGCAATAGGTGCTGTCTGCGGATTTGTCATGCACATTGCCGACATAGGCATAACGTACGCCATTTTTTAGCGCAATCTGCCGTGCCTGCAACAAAGTTGCCAGCGGCGTAGGCGGCGTGTCCTGCATTTTCCAGTCCGGATGAAAGGCGGTAAAGTGCATCGGCACGTCCCGCCCCAGATTTTCGGCCACCCATTGCGTCATCGCCTCCAGTTCTGCTTCCGAATCGTTTTCGCCGGGAATAATCAGTGTGGTCAATTCCAACCAAACAGAAGTTTCTTGCTTAATGTATTGCAAGGTTTCCAGCACCGGTTGCAAATGGCCGCCGGTGATCTGGTGATAAAAACGTTCGGTAAAGGCTTTCAAATCAATATTGACGGCATCCATCCATTGATAAAATTCGGCCCTAGGCTCTGCGCACACATAACCCGCCGACACCGCGACCGATTTTATGCCCAGTGCACGGCAGGCTTGGGCAGTATCTATCGCATATTCATGGAACACCACCGGATCGTTATAGGTATAAGCAACGCTGTCGCAGCCGTAATTACGCGCCGCTTGCGCAATCGCGTCAGGCGACGCCTTGCTCATCAAGGTGTCCATTTCCCGGGATTTACTGATGTCCCAATTCTGGCAGAACTTGCAAGCCAGATTGCAACCGGCGGTACCGAACGAGAGCACCGGGGTGCCGGGTAAAAAATGGTTCAGCGGTTTTTTTTCGATTGGATCAATGGCAAAGCCGCTGGAACGGCCATAACTGGTCATCACAATTTTCTCATCCAAATTTTGTCTGACAAAACACAGGCCGCGCTGGTCTTTGTGCATCTTGCAAAAGCGCGGGCACAAATCACATTGCACACGGCCATCGTCTAAACGATGCCAGTAACGGGTTTTTACCGTATCGTGGCTAACAAAATCAGTCATCAGTGTTCTCCCGGTTCAGTTAATAAAAAGCCTGTTTTTTAGCATGACTGATCGGCGGGATAAAATAAACAATTTTTGTGGAGCTAGGTAATGCTACCTATCAGCCAGCTCTTTTGAGGCGGATGCCTCCAGTTGGCTCACCTTACAGATAGCGGTAATCAGCAGTTAATCTGTGCCGCCCTGCTTAGCAAAGCGCAATAAAAAATCCGCTAAATAGGCCTCGCTATCCGGGCTATAAATATTATTAGACTCATAAACCGTCAATACGGTTATTGCCAACGCCCCTGCTGTTCTGCTGAACGTTAACGCCGACACCTTAGCTTCGTTGTGTACGAAGCCCCGAAAATCAGTTTGCTTAATCAAATAAAATCCTGCAGCCAAAGCCAGTGCAGAAAATTTCGCGGCCACATGGGTCGGGATCAACAAATAAAACAAACCTTGCGGGGATAACAATGACTCGACAACGCCAATCAAATCGGCGAACGGTAATTGGTCGGTGTGCCGGGCGGTATTTCTAAGGACATCGGCAGTCTTGAGATGGTTGTCAAAAAATGGCGGATTGCTGATAATCAGGTCGTATTGTTGAACAGCTGAAAAGCTTTGAATAGTCTGATGTACCGCCTCAAGCCGATCTGCCCACGGGCTGTTGTTGAAGTTAATCGCCGCTTCGGTAAAGGCTTCCAGCGTCAACTCCACAGCGGTGATATTACCCGCACCCAACTGCGCAGCCATCAGCGCCAGCAACCCGGTTCCAGTACCGATGTCCAACACATGACCACCGTGCTTAACCGGCGCCATTGCGCCAAACAACACCGCATCAGTGCATACCTTCATGCCCGAATGCTGCTGCAATACCGAAAACTGCTGGAAATGGAAGGTAGACATTAGATTGTTACGTAAGTAGTCATTCAAAAGTTTCTTAACAAACAAGTTGGCAGTAAAACAGCTTTAGCTGTTTTACTGCCAATAGCTAAAGCTATTGGACTCCAATGTAAATGTTAAAA
>JAUXXQ010000041.1 GCA_030684815.1 Methylobacter sp.
ATCGCTGAGCTTATCAGTAACTGTTACGAGCTCCAGCGTGAGTTATTTAATACTGTGGTAGCAAATTCTATCGCGACACTCATGCCTGAAATAAAAAATCTCAATACACAATTTAGGCATTCCGTCAATGCGTAAGTCCTATAAATATATATACCCTACTTTTTCAAAGATTTATTTTCAATGAAATGAGGCTTATTATAATAAACACTGATTGAATTCGCCTTGAAGTACCGTATCTGCAAGGAAACTAGGAGAAACAAATGAATAAGTATTGGTTTAATATTTTTATCTTCAGCATTGTTATTGCTGGAGCCTATTTAATCTATGACCGCGTCAAAACGACGCCCCCGGCACTGGATTCACTGGCTTATTCGGAATTTATCAGCAAGGTAAAACGGGGGCAAGTTGAGCGCGTGGAAGTGTCCGGCCAACAAATTGGTGTGCGTACTTCAGACGGGCAAAATTACCAGACCTTTAATCCCGGCGACGGCCATTTGATCGATGATCTACTGACAGCAGGCGTGCAAATCAGGACAGTGCCGCCCGAACAGGAATCCTTACTGATGCGGATGTTTATCTCCTGGTTTCCGATGCTGTTGATGATTTTGGTCTTCATTATTTACATGCGCCGCCAAGGCAGCATGGGCAGCGGCGGTTTTGGTAAAAGCAAAGCCAAAATGCTTGAAGAAGACAAAATGACCGTGACCTTTAGCGATGTCGCCGGCTGCGAAGAAGCCAAAGCAGATGTCGCCGAACTGGTTGATTTTCTTAAAGACCCGCAAAAATTTCAAAAACTGGGCGGACAAATTCCGCGCGGCATTTTGATGGTCGGCCCGCCGGGAACCGGTAAAACGCTGATTGCACGGGCGATTGCCGGTGAAGCCGGGGTCAAGTTTTTCACCATTTCAGGTTCGGATTTTGTCGAAATGTTTGTCGGTGTCGGCGCCTCCCGAGTGCGTGATATGTTTGCCCAAGCCAAAGAACACGCGCCGTGCATTATCTTTATCGACGAAATTGATGCGGTCGGCCGTCAACGCGGCGGGGCTGGCATGGGCGGCGGTAATGACGAACGCGAGCAAACGCTGAATCAGTTGCTGGTGGAAATGGACGGCTTTAACGGCAACGAAGGCGTTATCGTCATCGCCGCCACCAACCGCGCCGATGTGCTCGACAAAGCCTTGCTCAGACCGGGCCGTTTCGACCGTCAAGTTAATGTCGGCCTGCCCGATGTGCGCGGCCGCGAGCAAATCCTAAATGTGCATATCAAAAAAGTGCCTGCGGCGGCCGATGTCGAATTGAAATATATCGCCCGTGGCACCCCCGGTTTTTCCGGCGCAGATCTGGCCAACATCATCAATGAAGCCGCGCTGTTCGCCGCCCGCTCCAACAAGCAGGAAGTCAGCATGGGCGACCTTGAAAAAGCCAAGGATAAAATCCTGATGGGCGCCGAACGGCACACCATGGTAATGACCGAAGAAGACAAATTATTGACCGCCTACCATGAAGCGGGACATTGCATCGTCGGGCAATCATCGCCCGACCATGATGCGGTTTATAAAGTCAGCATCATGCCACGCGGCCGCGCCCTGGGCATTACCATGTTCCTGCCCGACCGCGACCAATACAGCGCCAGCAAACGCAAACTAGAAAGCCAGATAGCCAGCCTGTTCGGCGGCCGGATTGCGGAACTGATGATTTATGGTGGTGATAGAGTCACCACCGGCGCATCGAATGATATTGAACGCGCCACCGAATTGGCGCGCAACATGGTCACGCGCTGGGGATTTTCCGAAAAGCTCGGCCCGCTGGTTTATGGCGAAGAAGGCGGCCAAGCGTTTATGGGGCATCCCGGTGTTCAGGGCAGTTCCGTATCGAGCAATGTCGCCCAGCTGATTGACGAGGAAATTCGCTCGGTGATAGACAGCAACTATCAACGCGCCGAAACCATTTTGAAGGAAAATATCGATATTCTGCACAAAATGGCCGATGCGCTGATGAAATGGGAAACCATAGACCGTTTGCAGATTGAAGATTTAATGGCCGGAAAAGATCCCCGTCCGCCTGCGGAATACGATGATTTGAGCAGCAGAAAACCTTCGGAACCTGGTTCAGAACCTAGTAACGAAGCGCCGAAAAAAGTGGAAAAGGACGTGATTAAAGGCAAAGCCAACAAACCGGCGGGGCAGGTTTGAGGCATTTAGCAACGTCGAAAAGAATATAGCAAAAATTAGTTACATCACAGTTAAAAAATTATCGCCAAGGAGGGCATGAAGATTGATTCTTCGTGCTCTTCGTGGCGAATAAATATTTTCAACGCCCCTGTTTGAATAATGCTACCCGCTTTGCTTAATCGCCCAAGCCACGTCAGCGGCCTGCCGGTTTTCTTTGACATCATGCACACGGAACATCTGCACACCCGCCATCACCCCTAAAGCCGTGGTCACTGCGGTTGCGGTCACCAATTCAGAAGGTTCGTTGACAGCACAAATCGTACCCATAAAACGCTTGCGGCTGGTGCCCAACAACACCGGAAAACCGGTTGCCACCAAGCGATCAAGATGCGCCAGCAAATCCAGATTATCCTGTTTGCGTTTGCCAAAACCAATGCCCGGATCAATCGCGATGGCTTCTTTTTTAACTCCCGCTTTTAACGCCATATTGATGCTTTCATCCAGCGCTGACAGCACATCCTCAACCACATTGTCATAATGCGGGCTGTCCTGCATGGTTTTTGGCTCACCCTGGCTGTGCATCAAAATAATCGGCGCACCGGTTGCGGCGGCCAGTGCCAAAATCGCTGCATCCGCCCTGCCCCCGGACACGTCATTGATCATATCGGCACCGGCATCGAGCGCGGCTTTGGCAACTGCACTCAGTGTCGTGTCAATGCTGATTAAAATATTGTCGGCCCATTGTTGCCGGATGGCCTTAATCACCGGCACTACACGTTCAATCTGCTCATTGGCTGACACCGGTTCCGAACCCGGACGGGTCGACTCGCCGCCGATATCTATCATATCGGCGCCTTCGGATAACATTAACTCGACCTGTTGCAAAGCGGCAGCAAGCCCCGAATATTTGCCGCCATCGGAAAAACTGTCAGGGGTTACATTTAAAATTCCCATAATCAGTGGGCGATCTCCATGGATGGAGTGAATGCCATCAGCCGGTAGGGAACCGGCATGGCGATTGCTATGACTGAACATTGTTTAAAAAACTCCTGCGCACGAAATCGTGCCTATTGATTAATGTATAATGGCCGAATTTTTCGACCTTACTTGAATAAATTGAATGGACAAACCACGACTGGCCTGGGCCATTACCGGCTCCGGCCATTATATAGAAGAATGTCTGGACTTCATGCTGACGCTGGATGAGGTCGATGTTTATTTGAGTTTGGCAGGCGAAGAAGTATTGAAGATGTATGGCATTCATCTTGATGACATCCGCCAAAAATTCCCGGTCTACCGCGACAAAACCGCCTCTGCGCCGCCGGTCGGGCATTTTTACAAGGGTCATTACCATACCTTTGTGATGGCGCCGACCACGTCGAATACGGTCGCCAAATGCGTGCTGGGCATTGCCGACTCGCTGGTGACTAATCTGTATTCCCAAGCCGGAAAATGCAAAGTGCCCAGCATCGTTTATCCTTGCGATATCGCGCCGGAAATGGAAACGACCGCACCGGGCGGCAAGGTCATGGTTTATCCGCGCAAAATCGATCTGGAAGGCACGGCCAAACTGCGTACCTTTGAATACACCCGCGTCGTTGAAAGCGTCGATGAACTGATTATCACCGTTAAAGAACGGCTTAAATCGTTAACATGAGCGAACATATCCTTTTTCTTACCGGCAAACTGGCAGAAAAACAGCTGCGCAGTATCCTCGAAAAAATGCAGCCGGAATTTACCTATACCGTGCATCAACTGGGTCTTAAAGTCGCGGCGCTGATGACTGCCGACATGATAGGCCGCCGCTTGACCGACACCTTTGGCGCCGACCGCATCCTTGTTCCAGGCCGCTGCCGGGGCGATTTGGAAGCCCTGTCAAAAAACATGGGCTTGCCGATTGAACGCGGCCCGGATGAACTGAAAGACTTGCCGATGTTTTTCGGCCAGGCCGCGCACAAGATTGATTTAAGCCGCTACAGCGTCAAAATTTTTGCCGAAATCGTTGATGCGCCCAATGTCAGTGTTGAAGAGGTGGTCAAGCGCGCCCATTATTACCGGCAAAACGGCGCCGATGTGATCGACATAGGCTGCCTGCCGAGCACCGATTTCCCGCATTTGGAAGAGATTATCCGCACTTTAAAACAGGAAGGCTTTACCGTCAGCATCGATTCGCTTGAAGCGGATGATCTGCTCAGGGGCGGTAAAGCCGGTGCCGATTACATGCTCAGCCTGCACGAAAGCACCTTATGGGTTGCCGATGAAGTCGCGGCGACGCCGATTCTGATTCCCGAAAAACATGAAGATTTGGCTTCATTAGATCGCGCCATCAACATCATGCAGGCAAAAAACCGCAGCTTTATTGTCGACCCGATTTTAGATCCGCTGCACTTTGGCTTTACGCAATCCATCGTGCGTTATCATGAAGTCAGGAAGAACCATCCCGACATTGAAATGATGCTCGGCGTCGGCAATATCACCGAATTGACCCATGCCGACACGATGGGCATGAATGCCTTGCTGCTGGGCATCTGCTCGGAACTGAACATCAACAGCATTTTAGCGACCCAAGTCAGCAAACATGCCTGCCGTGCGGTGAAGGAAGCCGATCTGGCACGGCGCATTATGTTTGCGGCAAAAGAGCATGACATGCTGCCCAAACATATCGATCCGGGCTTGTTGGCTTTGCACGAAACCTCGCCTTTCCCTTATTCGCTCGATGAAATCAAGGAACTGGCCGGGCAAATCAAGGACCCCAGCTATCGCGTACAAATCAGCGCCGAAGGCGTGCATATTTTCAACCGCGACGGCCTCTACAGCGCCACCGATCCGTTCGAGCTGTTTCCGAAACTGCAGGTTGAAACCGACGGCGGCCATGCGTTTTATTTGGGGGTGGAACTCGCCCGCGCTGAAATCGCTTGGCAATTGGGCAAACGCTATACCCAGGATCAAGCGCTGCAATGGGGTTGCGCAACCGACAGCGGCGAAGCTACGGTCGACCTGCACACCTTCAAACCGGCTGGAACCACTCTAAAGCAACACTAAAGCACTCATGATCCAAGAAACCATCGTCACCACCCAAAACAGCTTAGGCGTGGCGCATATTGCGCCTATGGGCATACACATTCCCCATGAATCGCAAAACGAATTCATCATCCTGCCGTTCCGCCCCTCGACCACCTTGAACAACCTGCTGGACAACAAAACCGCCGTCATCAATTATTGCGACGATGTGCGGGTGTTTGCCGGCTGCCTGACCGGGCGGCGCGAGTGGCCGTTAAAACCGGCGGAAAAAATCAACGGCCAGGTGCTGGCCTGTGCATTGGCGCATACCGAAGTCGAACTGGTTCGCATTGAAGAGGACGCCACCCGGCCAAAATTATTCTGTAAAGCCTTACATAGTGCCAATCGTGCGCCCTTTGCAGGCTTTAACCGCGCCCAATATTCGGTGTTGGAAGCGGCGATTTTAATCAGCCGCTTAGACCGTTTGCCGCCGGAAAAAATACAAACTGAAATCGACTACCTGCGTATCGGCGTGGAAAAAACTGCCGGGGAACGTGAGCTGGAAGCTTGGGCTTGGCTGATGACGGTGATTGAAAACTACTTGGGGAACCAGGCATGACCGGAATGCTTGCCAGCGTCAACAGCGTGGCCGAAGCCTTGCAGGCATTAAACGCGAATGTCGACATTATCGACCTAAAACAACCGGCATTAGGCGCTTTGGGTGCGCTGGACACCGCTCTGGTCAAAACCATTGTTGATGAAATTGGCGGACGTTGCCCGGTCAGCGCCACTGTTGGCGACCTGCCGATGCTGCCTGAAATTGTGTTCCAAGCCGTACAAGCCATGGCCGCAACTGGCGTCGATTATGTCAAAATCGGCCTTTTTCCCGGCGACGATTGGCCGGGAACATTGGAACAATTGGCAACGTTGACGCCGTCGATGGCCTTAATCGCAGTCTTATTTGCCGATACCGAACCTGATTTTGCCGTCATGGAGCCCCTAAAAAACGCCGGTTTCAACGGCGTGATGATCGACACCATGAACAAAGGCAGCGGCTCCTTAAACCAAATTATGACAAAAGCTGCCCTAGCACAATTTGTCCAACTGGCCCGAGAGAAAAACCTACTCTGCGGCCTAGCCGGTTCGCTCAGGCTGGAAGACATCGCCGGACTCATGCCTTACCAGCCTGATTATCTGGGTTTCAGGGGCGCGTTATGCCTACGACACAACAGGACAGCACAATTGGATACAGCGGCAATGAGGCAAATAAAACAGGCTATTGTGGGGTTAACGCCCACATCGCTGCGATAAAACGTAACTTTTTAGGTGATTTCCTGAAAAAGACGTAACTACTCAGCGAAAAAAACAGAACACGGACGGCACGGATAAGACGGATTTACACGGGTATATTTTAGTGCTTTTAAGACGCCTACTGCTGGTATCCGTGTTCTATTTAGTCATTTTTAACAATCCCTGAGTAGTTACAAAAAGAAATAGCCTTAGGCGTGCCCTTCCAAAACGCACAGCAATCCCCGCAGCACTAAACTCGGATCAACAATACAAGGCATTTCAAGCTGTCGGGCGATAAGTTCGGCATCGCCGCCCGTTAAAATCAGCTGCATACCCGTAGGTTGTTTTGACCGCACATATTTAATTAAACCAACCGCAGCAGCTAAAGTGCCGCTATAAATGGCTGCTTCAGTCATATTAGCAGGCCCAAATGGATGAATTTTTTCGGTAAATGTCAGTGCGTCTGTGCCCTGATGCAGTGATTTTTTCATCAGCGTCAAACCGGGGCTAATCAGCCCCCCTTGATGCCGGCCATCAGCATCAATTAAATCTATGGTAATAGCTGTTCCACAATCGATGATGCAGGCCGGGCGATGGTATTGTTGCCAAACCGCCACTAAAGACAGCCAACGGTCAACGCCCAGTTTTTCCGGCTGCGGATAAGCATTAATTACGCCGTAAGCTTGGGCTTGCGCCTTGACCAGAATAATGTCGACATCAAGCCAAAGTTCCCGTGCGACCGTCTGCACCAATTCAAGCGATTGGTTTGCGCTGACGCAGGATATGACAACCCGTCTGGGGCGATAGCGGCTACGCCAGAGTTTAATCAGTTCATTGCGGTTAATTTGGGTATTAACCAACGGCTGGCCGGTAATAAGTTGACCGGCAGTGGTGATTGCCCACTTGAGCCGGGTATTGCCCATATCAATCAGAAAATTCATGCGCCTAAGCCGCTAAAACTGACCTCGCCCGATGCAAAAGTCTGCACATTGCCATCTGTACGCTCAAGCAACAACATGCCGTTATCATCGATGCCACGCACAATGCCTTCAAATTGTTGTTGGCCGATAAACAAGGTTGCGGCATTTCCGTTCAGGCAATCATAACCGCGCCATTCATCAAGATAGGCCTGAATGCCGCCCCGTTCATATTCGGCGATAACCGACAGCAAATGGTTTAGCAAAATACCGGCTAATGCGTTTCTGGATAATTGTTTGTGCCCGGTAATTTTACTTAAATCAGTCCAAGCTTGAGTAATGTTTTCCGCGTCCGTTTCCGGCATAAACAAATTTAACCCCAGGCCAATAACCGCACTGCATGGCCCATCGGATTCACCCGACACTTCAACCAAAATGCCGCCCAGTTTTTTGCCCTGATGGTAAATGTCATTAGGCCATTTAAGACCTATGCCGTTAATTTGATGCTGCCTTAAAGCCCTGATTACAGCAACGCCAATTGCCAGGCTTAAACCGGAAATGGAGGCAGGGCCTTGCTGAAAACGCCAGAGTATCGACAGGTAGATATTGCTGCCATAGGGCGAAACCCACTGTCGGCCACGCCTGCCCTTACCGGCGGTTTGGTACTCGGCAAAACAAACCGAACCTGAAGGCGCGTTATGTTGGGCGGCTTCTACTAAATAACGGTTGGTCGAATCGATTTGGTGGTGAATGTCCAAAGCCGAAATCAAATCGCCTGTTTGCGGGTTAAGCGCTGCATTGATGGCTGCTACTGCCAACAGTTCCAAAGGTTTGTCCAGCCGATAACCTTTGCCGCTGACTGCCGCGTGATGTATGCCCCATTGCCCCAGGCCGTTCAGTTGCTTCCACACGGCTGACCGGCTGATGCCAAGTGTTGTTGCCAATTGCGTGCCGGAATGAAAGGCTCCGTCGGACAACAGGCTAAGAAGTTGTTTTTGCTTATCCGAAATGTTCACAAGTGTACTGCTACTTTTTGTCCCTGATCTGTTGCAATTGCTTTTTGACAACATATTTAATCAGCAATTCCCTATCCTCTTCGCTCATATTGATAAAATCGACACCGACAAAATACGGATGCTGCCTGTCATTGGAAGTGCTTTTTTTACAAAAAACAACGCGGCCATAAGTCACCACAACCGCTAAGCTTGATGCCAGCAGCAGCTTGACTTCCAGATAATCATCTTCTTTAAGCTCATCTTCACAATCAAAAGCGATGCCTGTTGCACTGATGTTAACATTGCGGGTCTCGCTTTCCTTGACTTCAAAACTCTGCATCATGATAGCTTGCGCCAACAGTTCAAACTTGCTGTCCATTAATTTTAAGTAATCCGCCACATCCGGCAAATCCTTTTCTATCCGGCGCAATAGCACGGTTGATTCTTGCGATGCAAGCCCCATGGCTGTTGACAACGAACAGTTATTCAGCATATTTCCGGAAATACGATGGGGTTCGGTTACCGTCGCCTCGTCTACTTTTTTATAAAATAGATTGATTTCGTCATCAATTCGAAAAAAACCCCTCCGCTCTTCAGATTTTGCCATATTGGGCAGCTCCATTATCTACAACCTCTAAACTGACTATTAATAGGGTTTAATTATACTCATCGCCATTCAACCTTCGCCAGTTTATTGTTTGTCACTGTAGTAGACCCTTGCCTGCAATACGCGTTAAACTTAACGGAACGTTATAACCGGATAAAAAAAATCATGCATGATAAATTTGTTTGGAATAAATTTGCACTTGCCCGAAGTGTGTATCGCAAGACAGCCATGCATGACAAATCCGCCGGGAGCGGATTTGCACTTGCCCGAAGGGGGCATGGCAGGGATAGCCATGCATGAACTTTCGCTCTGCGAAAATATTTTGCAGGTTTTAGAGCAACAAGCAGAAAGCCAGCAATACCATAAAGTTAAAACAGTATGGCTGGAAATCGGTGCTTTAGCCTGTGTTGAAATTGATGCCTTGCGTTTCAGTTTTGATGCTGTCGTACAAGGCTCGATAGCCGAACAGGCCAAGCTTGAAATCATCGAAATACCCGGCCAAGCCTGGTGTACAGCGTGCCAGCGTAATGTGGCCGTGCAGCAGCTATACGATTTATGCCCACATTGCGGCAGCTATCATTTGCAAGTCAACAGCGGAGATCAAATGCGAATCAAAGAACTGGAGGTAGAATAATGTGCGGTATATGCGGCTGCGGCGAGGGCCATTCCCACTCGCATGATCACGAACATCCTCACGACCATGACCATCATCACGAACATGTTGCGGAACATGCTCATGCGCCGGGTTTAAGCAAGTTTCGGATGGTGCAAATTGAACAGGATATTCTGGCCAAGAATAACCGCTATGCCGCTGAAAACCGTAGCTATTTCGGCGAGCGCGGCGTATTGGCGTTAAATCTGGTGTCCAGTCCCGGTTCCGGTAAGACCACACTGTTGACAGAAACTATCGCCCGGCTGAAAGACGATCTTGACATTGCGGTCATTGAGGGCGACCAGCAAACCGCCCGCGATGCCGAGCGTATCCGCGCCACCGGCGTAGCGGCCGTGCAAATCAACACCGGCAAAGGCTGCCATCTTGATGCGCACCGTGTCGGCCACGCGGTCGAAAGTCTGGAACTGAAACAACACAGCTTGTTGTTCATCGAAAACGTCGGCAATTTGGTTTGTCCATCATCATTCGATCTGGGTGAAGCGCACAAAGTAGTAATTTTGTCAGTCACCGAAGGCGAAGACAAGCCGATTAAATACCCCGATATGTTCCATGCCGCCGATTTTATGATTTTGAACAAGACCGACCTGTTGCCGTATCTGGATTTCGACACTGAGCAATGCATACAGTACGCAAAACAAGTCAATCCGCGCATCAAGATCTTGTCGTTATCCGCTAAAACCGGCGAAGGCATGGACAGCTGGCTGCGCTGGTTAAAAGCCGAATTGGACTTGCAGCGTATTGATTATGCGTAGCGACCTGCTGTAAAACGGTGCGCACTGCGCACCCTAACAACCTGTATTACTGAAATCATGTCAGAACTGGAAAAAACATTCGATATTCTATACGGAATTTACAATAAGCATCGGAGGCAGTATCCAGAGAATTCTCGCGGCTCCGAGCAGATGTGTTTGATGTGGTCAACGGCTGATCCTCCAGATGAAATTGAAGGCACAGAGCCATTTAATGATATTGAAGAGGCTTTTAATATTGCTATTGATGATGAAGATGCACTTGAATTGTATGACATGACATTAAAAGAGGCTTCAATAAGAATTCTTGAGATTCAAGGAGTGATGTAGGGCGTGGCCGGACTTAGCTTACGAATCCAAGAAAATTCAGCAGCTTAGCCTAACTCAACGTTCCAGCGGAGCTTTGCGATCCGCGTCATTCGTGTTCTATTTTTCTAACTACCTTAATCAAAAGTAAAACTATGTGCCTAGCCCTACCCGCCCAAATCGTTGCCCTCGACTCAGTCAATAACATGGCGACCGCATCAGTCGGCAATGTCAAAGTCGAAGTGTCATTGGCCTTAGTCGATGATGTCGTGCTCGGCGATTATGTGTTGGTGCATGTCGGTTATGCGCTGAATAAAATCGACGAGGACGAAGCCTTAAAGACCCTGGCCTTGTTTGCCGAAGCCGGATTAATGTCAGAAGTATGTTTCAATCCACATTCGACCTCATCTGCCAAATGACTTGTCTTACGACAATCCATCGACATATGGAGGTCGGTGGATTGCCTCGCCGTAAACGACGAGGTCACCTGAAAGGGTAACGATGCTAAAGCATCGTTGTCAACGTTTAACAAATCTCCCTGAAGGGAGAGGTCTCAAATCAACAAGGAAATTTGATGAAATACATCGACGAATTCAGGCAGCAAGACCTCGCTAAGCAGCTGTCCAAAGCAATTGCGCAAAGCGTCGATCCTAAACGGCATTACCGTTTGATGGAATTTTGCGGCGGCCATACTCATGCCATTTTCCGCTACGGCGTGCAAGACCTGATGCCGGACAATGTCGAATTTATCCACGGCCCCGGCTGTCCGGTTTGTGTATTGCCGACTGGGCGCATCGACAATGCCATTCAATTGGCCGAGCGCCCGGACGTGATTCTCTGCACATACGCCGATTTGATGCGGGTTCCTGCTACTGGCCGCAACAGCTTGCTGAAAGCCAAGGCGGGCGGTGCCGATATTCGGATGATTTATTCGACCCAAGACGCGCTAAAAATCGCCAGGGAAAACCCCGAAAAACAGGTGGTATTTTTCGCTATTGGTTTTGAAACCACCACGCCGCCGACCGCTGTTGCAATCAAGCAAGCGCAGGCCGAGGGGTTGATTAATTTCTCAGTGTTCTGCAACCATGTACTGACCCCGGCCGCGATGCAGGCGATATTGGATGCGCCGCAACCGGTCGCGATTGATGCTTTTCTTGGGCCGTCCCACGTCAGCACAGTTATCGGCAGCCAACCTTATGAAACATTTGCCGAGCACTATGCCAAGCCGATTGTCATCGCCGGTTTCGAGCCGCTGGACGTGATGCAGTCGGCGCTGATGCTGATCCGCCAGCTCAACGAAGGCCGCCATGAAGTTGAAAACGAATACAGCCGCGCCGTCACCCGGCAAGGCAACCAGAAAGCGCAAGCGCTGGTGCAGGAAGTATTCGAGTTACGGCCGCAGTTTGAATGGCGCGGTTTAGGCTTGATTCCCGACAGCGCGTTAAAACTCAAAGCCGCTTATGCCGACTTCGATGCCGAACAACGCTTTGATATGCCTGCAATCCAAGCCAGTGATGTTAAAGGCTGCGAATGTCCGGCTATTTTGCGCGGCGCGAAAAAACCGCAGGATTGCAAGTTGTTGGGCACGGTTTGTACGCCGGAGAATCCGATGGGCTCTTGCATGGTGTCGTCGGAAGGGGCTTGTGCTGCGTATTGGTCGTATGGGCGGCTTAGAAATTGAGGCAGTAGTAAACTATCACTTTAAAGAACACCGATGACACTGATTAAACGCGGGTTATCAACTTAACACGGGACAGACCTTCCAGGTTTTAAAAACCTGGAAGGTCTACTTCGGCATGCTTGTCCCGCTTTAAATGGGAAGCCATTAAACGGATAGTCACTGATTAAAAAATCCGTTCCTCATGTCATCATTTTTAGCAGCCGCTGCGCAGTTATCATCAACTTTTCCTTATAATTTAGCTGGTTAAATAAATCTCAAATATGACCCAATCCAATCTGGTTTCCTCTATTTTTCGCAAAGAAATTCAGGCTATGTCCGCTTATAAAGTGGCCGACGCGACTGGTTTAATTAAACTGGATGCGATGGAAAATCCCTACAGCTGGCCCGAAGACATCAAGAAAAACTGGCTGGAGATGTTAAAAGACTGTCCTTTAAACCGTTATCCCGACCCTGAAGCCCGGCAATTAACGGCAACCATTAAGCGTCTGAATCAAATACCGGATCAATTTGACGTGTTGCTAGGCAACGGTTCCGACGAAATCATCCAGTTATTGTTAATGGCGTTGCCGCCCAGCGCCTCGGTGTTGGCGCCGAATCCCGGTTTTGTTATGTATAAACAACTGAGCCTGTGCCTGGGTTTGGCTTATCACAGTATCCCGTTGCTAGAGGATAGCTTTGATCTGGACTTGCCGGCCATGCTGGCAGCCATAAAACAACACCAACCCTCGGTCATTTTCTTGGCTTATCCAAATAATCCCACCGGCAATTTATTTTCCGAAGCGTCGATTCGGGACATCATAAAAGCCGCCCAAGGCTTGGTGGTGATTGATGAGGCCTATGCGCCTTTTGCCGATGCCAGCTTCATCGGCAGCCTGGGGCAATATGACAATCTGCTGGTGATGCGCACCGTGTCAAAACTAGGGCTTGCGGGTTTGCGCCTGGGCTACATTGCCGGGATACCGGACATTATCGAGCAACTGCATAAAATACGCCTGCCCTACAATATCAACAGCCTAACCCAGCTTAGCGCCGATTTTGCATTGTCCAACAAGGCTTTATTCGACCGGCAAACACAGCAGATTTGCGCCGAACGCTCAGTTGTACTTGGTCGGCTTAATGCGCTAAATGGCATTACCGCTTATCCCAGCGCAGCCAACTTTATTTTATTTAAAACACCCAAAAACAGGGCTGACGATATATTCGCCTCGATAAAACAACAAGGCGTATTGATTAAAAACATAAGCGGTCAAGGCGGCCTACTAGCCGATTGTTTGCGGGTAACCATAGGCACGCCGGAAGAAAATACAGCGTTTACATCCGCATTAACAAAAAGTTTGCTCACTTTGTAAACAAAAAAATTAACCCTGTTATTGTCTTTTCTAAAACAACAATATATCGCAATATCATGGGGTTGTGCATTACACATGGTATTAAGGCCGTTTTAATACTAAAAGCGACGCTATAAGCACTTCAAATCTTATAACCGCTAGTGGTATATTGGCGGCGGAAAAATAATGCGCCCTTAAGAAGCGCAGACCTAATCAGGAGAGTTTTATAATGAATACTAAAGGCGTAGACCAGTCCAAACGCCAGTTTTTAACCTCGGCTTTGACCGTCGTTGGCGCAGTCGGCACAGGTTATTTAGCAGTTCCTTTTCTTGCTCAAATGCAACCCAGTGCTAAAGCCATGGCGGCTGGCGCGCCTGTTGAAGTTGACCTCAGCAAAATGGAACCCGGCCAATTAATCAGGGTGGCATGGCGGGGAAAACCGGTATGGATACTCAACAGAACCCCCGAGGTTCTGGAAACACTAAAAACACTGGATAATGAACTGAGGGATCCGCTCTCAGAGGAATCCATACAGCCGGAATCAAGCAAAAATCCGGTGCGCTCGATTAAACCGGAAGTTTTTGTTGCAGTGGGCTTGTGCACCCATTTAGGTTGCTCGCCTACATTCCGTCCTGAAATAGCGCCTAATGATCTGGGTGACAAATGGAAAGGCGGGTTCTTCTGCCCATGCCACGGTTCATGGTTTGACTTGGCTGGCCGCGTTTATCAGGGAGTGCCCGCGCCGACCAACCTGGAAATCCCCCCTTACCGCTATATCACCGATACCCAGTTGATTATTGGCGAAGCCCCAGAGGAAGAAAGCGTATGAAACGTAGCCGCATAACTGAATGTAACGATTGGTTTTTGGAGCGTTTTCCGCTGACCAAGCTCTGGAATGAGCACATGACGCATTATTACGCGCCGAAAAACTTTAATTTCTGGTATTTTTTCGGCTCACTGGCTTTGCTGGTGCTGGTCAACCAAATTTTGACCGGTATCTTTTTAACCATGAATTACAAACCGGACGCCAAACTGGCGTTCGACTCCGTAGAATACATCATGCGCGATGTGAACTGGGGCTGGCTGATCCGCTACATGCACTCGACCGGTTCATCGGCCTTTTTTATCGTGGTTTATCTGCACATGTTCCGAGGCCTGCTGTACGGCTCGTTCAAGCACCCGCGTGAACTGGTCTGGATTTTCGGCATGCTATTGTTTGTTGCCTTGATGGCCGAAGCCTTCATGGGCTATCTGCTGCCTTGGGGGCAAATGTCTTACTGGGGCGCGCAGGTTATTATCTCGCTGTTCAGCGCCATTCCGGTAATTGGCGATGATTTGTCACTCTGGCTCAGAGGCGACTATGTGGTTTCCGATGCGACCTTGAACCGGTTTTTTGCCTTCCATGTGATTGCCGTGCCATTGGCTTTAGTCATGCTGGTATTCCTGCATATCGTGGCCCTGCATGAAGTCGGCTCCAATAACCCTGACGGCATTGAAATCAAGGAGTCGAAAGACCCTTGGGGCCACCCTGTCGACGGCATCCCATTTCATCCTTATTACACGGTGAAAGATTTAGTCGGCGTCGGCGTATTTTTATTGTTTTTCGCCACGATTATTTTTTACATGCCGGAAATGGGCGGTTACTTTCTCGAACACGCCAATTTTATCCCGGCTGACCCGATGAAAACGCCGGAACATATCGCCCCTGTCTGGTATTTCACGCCTTTTTACGCCATTTTAAGGGCCATTCCCGATAAGTTTGCTGGTGTCATCGGCATGGGCGGTGCTATTGTCGTGCTGTTCCTGTTGCCTTGGCTAGACCGCAGTCCGGTCAAGTCCATCCGCTACCGTGGCGGCATTTACAAAAAAGCCTTGTGCCTGTTTGTGATCAGCTTTTTGGCTTTGGGCTATTTGGGCACGCAACCGGCAACACCGACAGCCACAATTGTCGCACGATTTTTTACTGCAATTTACTTCGGCTTCTTCCTGCTGATGCCGCTGTATACCCGCTGGGAAAAAACCAAACCGGTACCTAAGCGATTGACCTCAGTACACAGCATTGAGGAACAACTGCCCGCGTTAATCGAAGAAATTGTACATATAAAACACGGATCTAGCGAGATTGGGCACGCTGCTTTTAAAGGCGCTTCTTTTACCATAACACCTAACCCCAAAGGCATAAAAAACGTTCTCGGTCGGTTAGTAAAAAATATAAAAGGGAGCCTGGATTAATATGAAAAATTTAACAGCATTGCTTTTATTACTAACACTGTCTTTGGGGGTTGCCGCATCGGAGGGTGTTAAACTACAAAAAGCAAGTATTGACATTGCCAATAGCGCCTCATTGCAGCGCGGAGCAAAACACTTCGTCACTTATTGTCTAGGCTGCCATTCAATCAAGCATATCCGTTATTTGCGTATTGCGCTTGATATCGATGTCGACCCTAAAAAGGTATTAAAAGATATTGCACCGGAAGGCGCCAATATCTACGACCAACTGCATAGCGCCATGAATGCGCATGACGCTGAAAAATGGTTTGGCACCCAGCCGCCCGACTTGTCTTTGATTGCCCGCTCCCGTGGTGCGGATTGGCTGTATAGCTATTTAAAAAGTTACTACATTGACCCAAAAAGCCCTAGGGGAGTAAATAACCTAATTTTCGAGGATACCGCTATGCCTAACCCGCTCTGGCAATTGCAGGGTGACCAGTATGCAGAACCCAGAAAAAATATATGGGGGCATGAATATACCAACTTGGTTACTAAAGAAGTCGGCACGTTGTCCGATGGAGAGTTTGAAATTTTCGTCAATGACTTGGTCAATTTTTTGGTGTACGTTGGCGAGCCAGTGCAGCTTGAAAGGCAGCGTATCGGAAAATATGTGATATTTTTTATTTTAATGCTTATCGTTTTAGCCTATCTGCTAAAGAAAGAATACTGGAAAAATATCCATTAATTATCAAATCATTATAGGCCGGGCAAACGAAAAAGTCTGTTTGCCCGGCCTTAACATCCGCAAATAAAAACCTCGGCAACCATGTTATAATGGCTCTTTTTTTACTGCCCCACACGTCTCAAAGAGGTTGTTATTCGTGACAAATATTACTCGTAAATCTGTAATGACGCTTTTCTCATCTCCAACATGCGCCATGAGTCACTGCGCCCGCTTTGTTTTACATGAGAAAGGAGTTGTCGCAGACATAGAATATTATGACCCGACAGAACCACCGGAGGATTTAGTTGAACTTAATCCTAACGGCACGTCACCTACACTGATAGAGCGTGACTTAGTTCTTTACGATTCCCGCATTATCATGGAATATCTCGACGAACGCTTCCCGCATCCCCCGCTACACCAAATGGATCCGGTTTCACGGGCAACAGCCAGAATGCTGATTAAGCGCATCGACCAAGACTGGTATCAATTGTTGGATGAAATTTTATTTTCCGGGGAGAAAAAATCTGCCCGGGCAAAAAAACTGCTCAGGGAAGGCATATTGTCCGCCACACCTATTTTTGCCGCCCGACCCTATTTCATGAGTGACGAGTTTTCGCTGATCGACTGCGTCATCGCACCGTTATTATGGCGTCTGCCCAGCATCGGCATTGATATATCAACACCGGATGAAGTGATCACTAATTACGCCCAGCGCATATTTAACCGGCCTGCGTTCAAACGTAGCCTGAGCGAAGCCGAAAAAGAAATGATCGAGCCCTTAAAATAGCCCCCCCTTAGTAACATGACCTCTCTAAAGCCTTATTTAATCCGCTCAATTTATGAATGGATTGTCGATAACAACCTGACACCGCACCTGCTAGTCGATGCAGAAAATACCAACGCCATTTTGCCGATAGAATTTATTGAAGACGGCAAAATTGTTTTAAATATAAGACAGGAAGCCATACAGGGGCTTTCGCTCGGCAATGAAGAAATTGAATTTAATGCCCGATTTAGCGGAAAACCCATGCACATTGTTACGCCTGTCAGTGCCGTGTTGGCGATTTACGCCAAAGAAAACGGCAAAGGCATGATCTTCGATCAAGAAGACGACAATGACGAACCCCCTCAGCCGCCAGCAAAAAAAACAGCAGCCAAACCCAATTTACGCGTTGTAAAGTAAAAGCCCTTTAATAGACCCAAAAGGGCTCGCTGATAACGTCTACGCAGCTGATGGGACAGTTTTTTTCAACCTCCCCCCCATCAGCCCCGACTATTAGACAAACAAGCCTCCAACCTCCGTTTATATCTTTTGTAGGCTCGTTTTGATAAAAGATGCAATTTAGTTTTCTTTCTCATATTACGCCGCCCGGAATATCCAGTAGTAAGCTCAACTGCTTGGCGGGTCGGGTTACGGCGGTCACGCTTGCAGCGATCTTGATCACGACGGCGCTCAAGATCGATTAATTTTTGATACAGAGCCCACGCCTGCAGTGTTAATTCTCTTGACGCCATAAAACCAACCCCCGCCGTCAGTGTTTGCTTTAAAAAGCCATACACTAAGCCAAATGACACGGTAACGGTATATCGCCAAACACCTAGAAAAATTCGCTCGCCATTGAAGCGTTCGAAGAAGCCCCCCTGAAAATATGGAAAAAAGGCCTGGGTGGGCTTAACGGCATGTATGCACACCGCTAATAAGTGGTGTGCATACCCCTTTTAATCGAGATAACAGACAGGAAATGTTTCTTTCGTACCGTCTAATTACCCTGGTCAGTAACGACGGTATAAACGACATAAACGAAAAAAATTACAGTTGAAATATAGATGATCGCTGACATGCTTGTTTACCTTTCTAAATATTTTTATTGTTTTGTCTAAGTGCACGACGCTTTGGCCGATGTTTTAGACACCCGAATAACGTTTGACATCCCCCCGCCTTAAAGGACATGGATTCTTACTGCTAGCGATTAATGCGCCAACCATAGCACCACCAACTTTCAATGCCCATTTCAAGATTAAACCGAAAGCGCTTGAAAGTGTAATTTAACACGATGCCGCCTACAAGTGATTACCTTATTTCGGAGTTCAAACTACCAGCTTGTTAACCCTATCCGTACTACCTACAATTGAAATCCGACTACCGTTATGTTGGAATTGCCGCCTGTGCCGCAAAAAAAACGGATCCGTCATTCATGAAAGATCTACAACACATGTTGAACGATATTGAGAAAGAGGTCAGGCTGACCCGTCATCTGATTGGCAAGGATGCACTCGATAGCCGAGTGATGGCAGCGATAAAACAGGTGCCGCGCCATGAGTTTTTGCCTGATAATTATCGCTTCCTTGCCTACGATAACGGCCCGGCGCCTATTGATTGCGGGCAAACCATTTCCCAACCGTATATCGTTGCCCTGATGACCGACTTATTGCATACCCGCGCAACGGATACTATTTTGGAAATCGGCACCGGTTCCGGCTATCAGGCGGCCGTGCTGTCGAATCTGGTCAAACAGGTTTATTCACTGGAAATAATAGGCGAGTTGGCTACCCAAGCGCGCCAACGGCTTAAACAACTCGGTTACGGTAATGTCACGGTTCGCCACGGCAACGGCCATTTCGGCTGGCCGGAGCAGGCTCCGTTTGACGGCATTATCGTGACTGCGGCTGCGCCGTTTATCCCCCCTGCCCTGATTGAACAATTGCGCACAGGTGCGCGGCTGGTCATTCCGGTAGGCTTGCCGTACCGCTACCAGGAGCTACTGGTGATAGAAAAAAAGGCTGATGGCGAGATTAAGGCGCGCACTATTTTTGGCGTCAGTTTTGTGCCGCTGACCGGTGGTGGCGCTACCGAAACAAATCCAATCACAGGAGAACAACCATGACTGAAACAAACACACAACAGGTGATCCATGCCGTTTCCACAGCAGTCAAATCGAAAACGGATGTGCATCATAAAATCAAGGACATCACCCTGAGGGCGCTGACCCTGCACCAGCTGGATACGGAAAATATCAAAGCGGTTGCCGAGGCTGTCAGCCAGGGCATCCATGACGGTGTCGCCGATCAGGATGAACAGGCCAAAGATCTGTTTATGCACGCGGTCACGGCTCTGGACAATGCCCTGGCCATTGCCGCTGAAGCCTCGACACTGGCGATTGAAGAGGCGGCGGCGAATGTGGCCGACTATTCCCGGCATGACCTTAATGAGGCGATTAACGATTTAAAGGACAGGGAAAGCCTGTTTTTCGACACTTTGGAAAAAATCGCCAAAGACGGCAACCAGCGGGTGGCGGACATTATCAATGATTTCATCACCCATGCGCGGCAAAGCGGCACGGCGGTTGGCGAACAAACCTTAATCGCGCTGGATGCGCTGAAAGACTTGCCAAAGCTCAGCAAGGACATCATCGTATCCAGCGCCGTCGCTACCACCTCCACCCTGGCGCAAATCGGTAGCGGCATTTTATTGGGTATCGCCGAAAGCCTGCAACCGAACCCTGAAAAAAAATAAAATCCGGTAGTTCCTTATGTTGTGGGAAATGCTCAATGCCGCCCGTGATCTGGGCAGGATTCATGATATTGCCTCGGTGTTAATCCGCTACGGTTTCGGCAGCTTTGTGCGCGGCCTGGGGCTGGGCAAGGCACTGGAGCAGGCAGGACGAGTGCTGCATTGGCAACATGCCGAGGACTTCGCCAGTCTCGACACACCGCAACGGCTACGCCGTGTGCTGGAAGATTTGGGGCCTACCTTCATTAAACTGGGGCAAATCCTGGCGACACGGGTGGATTTGTTCCCGCCCAACTATATTGCCGAATTTGAAAAACTGCAGGATCAGGCCCTGCCCATCCCTTTTGAACAGTTGCTGCCGCAGTTGGAAGAAGACTTGGGCGGCTCTGTCGATGAATTTTTTTCCCATATCGACACCCAAGCGCTTGCAGCGGCATCGATTGCCCAAGTCCACAAAGCCACGCTCAAGGACGGGACGCCGGTCGTTTTAAAGATTCGTAGGCCCGGCCTGCGCAAAATCATCGAAGCCGATTTGCGCCTGCTGCAGCGCCTTGTTGACATGACCGAATCCGAGTCGTCGGAAATCCACCGCTATCACCCGCAAGAAGTGTTGCGTCAGTTTAACCAGTCATTGCGCCGGGAGCTTGACCTTGCCACCGAATGCCGGAATGCAGAGAGAGTCGCCGCCAATTTCGCCGATGACGCCAACATCATCATTCCTAAAGTGTATTGGCAATGGACAGGGGAACGGCTCAATGTGCAGGAATATATTGCCGGTATCGCCGGGCGGGATATTGCCGCCATCGAAGAAACCGGGCTGGACAGGAAATTGCTCGCTGATCGCGGTACCGAGGCGGTGATCAAGAT
This sequence comes from Methylobacter sp., assembly GCA_030684815.1. Classification (GTDB taxonomy): domain Bacteria; phylum Pseudomonadota; class Gammaproteobacteria; order Methylococcales; family Methylomonadaceae; genus Methylobacter_A. The sequence goes on from JAUXXQ010000041.1 coordinate 21,034, forward strand.
GATCATGGAAGACGGTTTTTTTCACGCCGACCCCCATGCCGGAAATGTGTTTTATTTGCCGGACAACAAACTGGCGTTTATCGATTTCGGCATGATTGGCCGTTTGACCGAAGAGCGCCGGGAGCAGGTGGTCAGTCTGTTGTACGGCATGACCAACCACCTGCCCACCAAAGTCGCCGAGATACTGGAAGACTGGTCGGACAACATTTACACCGATGAACAAGTGCTGACCATTGAAATAGAAGCGTTTGTCGACCAATACAGTTCGCTGACACTGAAGGATTTAAGCCTCGCCAACATGCTGGGCGATTTGATGGCCTTATTGCGCGACCACAAACTGATATTGCCGCCCGACCTAGCCTTGTTAATCAAAGCCTACATTACCCTGGACGGCCTGGGCAGGCTACTGAACCCGGAATTCAACACCCTGGTTTTTGCCGCACCCTATGTCCAGCGCATCATGATGGAGCGTTACCGGCCTGACGCCATCGCCAAACGCGGCTGGCGCAATCTGGTCAGCGTCGCCGACCTGTTGTCCAGTCTGCCTAAAGACCTGCGCAAACTGTTGCGCGCCAGCCGAAAAGGCGCCATTCAGGTGGACATTACCGTGCGCCGTTTGGATCAGTATGTGAACCATATCGATAACGCCATCAGCCGCCTGACCATGGGCATCGTCACCGCCGCGCTGATTATCGGCTCATCCATCATCATGACGGTCAAAGGCGGCCCCGAATTATTCGGCTTACCGGCATTCGGCTTTTTGGGCTACAGTTTTGCCACCCTCGGCGGCATCTGGCTGCTGCTGTCGATTTGGAAAAGCGGGCAATAAAGTTGTGGGAGCGGCCGGGTGGCCGCTCCCACAATCACCGCGCAAATTCCATTTCCACCTTGCCGTCAACCAATTTCAGGTTGGCTTCAAACTCGGTGCCTTTGCCTGATTTAAAGCCTTTCAACATCCCGGTTTCGCCTTTGCTGAGTATTTTTTTCGCCATCGCCGCGCTGATTTTTTTTTGCGCGACAGTTTTCCAGATCACCATTTTGCAGCCGCTGCGCCATTCGCTGCAGCCGTAGGCTTTGGCGGTTTCGACGATTTTTCCGTTACATAACGGACAATCGGCCAGCGCATCTTTGACTATAACCCCCTGCCCCGCTTCGATTTTGTTACACCCGGTTTCGCCCTGTTTATTCAGCGTCAATTGGGCATTAAATACGGCGTCGTCGACCTTGACCGCATAACTGAGCAACGTGCGGCCGTTTTGCAGCAACTGGCTGGCCATGTCGCCACTGACCGGCACGCCGTAAACGTGTTTCCATAACACAAACTGGCAACCGGCTTTCCAGGCGCTGCAACCGTAACCTTTCCGGCCTTCGATAACCGGCTGCCCGCATAAAGGGCAATCGCCCAAACGGCTTTGGTCGTACAGCGGGCGGTCTGATTGCTCTTTGATGTTGCGGGTAAACTGGATGATTTCGGCCATGAACTGATCGGGGTCGTAAGCGTTATGCTCTATCTTCTTGAGCTTGGCCTCCCATTCGCCGGTCATCGACGCAGACTTCAATCTATCATCAGCAATAATCGAAATCAGATGCCGCCCCGACTCGGTGCTCAAAAGAGTCTTTTTTTGCCGCTGTATGTAGTTGCGCTTGATCAACACTTCAATAATCGCCGCGCGGGTGGCAGGCGTGCCCAAGCCCTTTTCTTTCAACGCTTCCTTGAGCTGTTCGTCGTCGCAGGTCTTCCCGGCCGATTCCATGATGCTGAGCAGACTGGCTTCGTTATACGGTTTCGGCGGCGTGGTTTTGCCTTGGGAGATAGACGGCTGTTGCGGGCCGCTTTCGCCTTTGACAAAGTTGGGCAGGATTTTTTGTGTTTTGTCATTCTGATTAGCCGCATCGTTTTTGTACAAGGCTTGCCAGCCGGGCGCTTCGATGATGGTGCCGGTGGTTTTGAATTTAACCGCCTTCGGGCTGTCATTATTAACCTCGCCCAACACCGTGGTGATTTGTTTGACGCACGGCGGATAAAAAGCGGCAATAAAACGCAACACAATCGCCTCATAAACCTTGGCTTCATAGCCGGACAACCCGCCCGGCAACGCGGTCGTCGGAATGATGGCATGGTGATCGCTGACTTTGGCATCGTTAAAAATACGGCTGCTGAGCGTTAGTTTATCCAAATCAAGCGGCTCAATTTGCGCGGCAAATTGTTTGCGCAAGGTGCTCAACAAAGGCTTCATGCCGGACTTCATGTCGTTAGTCAAATGACGGCTGTCGGTGCGCGGATAGGTGACGTGTTTTTTCTCGTAGAGCTGCTGGGTGCAAGCCAGGGTTTGCTCGGCGGTCAGGCCGTGGCGGATGCTCATGTCTTTTTGCAGGTCGGTCAAATCGTACAATAACGGGGGGCTCAGCAATTCGCGTTTGCCTTTGACCTCGGTTATTTGAAAATCGCGGCCAGTGATTTGATTTAACAGGACTTCTGCAGCCGCTTTGTCGTCGAAACGGCCACCGACATATTGGAAATCGGCGTCCCGGTACAAACTGTGCAACTCCCAAAAATCCTTGGGGATGAAATTGCTGATGTCGGCATCTTTTTGCACAATCAGCGCCAACACCGGCGTTTGCACCCGGCCAATCGTCCACAAACTGCCCTGCCCGCCGAATTTGAGCGTGTACAGCCGGGTAGCATTCAGGCCGACAATCCAGTCCGATTCGCTACGGCATTTGGCGGCGCGATACAGCCCGTCGTAAACATGGCCGTCCTGCAATTTGGCAAAGCCCTGACGTATCGCATCGTCGGTTAACGAACTGATCCACAGGCGTTTAAACGGCTTTTGCTCGCAGTCAGCCCAGGACACAATGTACCTGAAAATCAACTCGCCTTCGCGTCCCGCGTCGGTCGCGCAAATGATTTCATCGGCCGCCTTGAGCAAATGTTTGATCGTGTTCAACTGCTGTTGCGCCGAGGCATCTCCCCTGGCTTTTAAGCCGAACGGTTCGGGGATGATAGGCAGCGATTCCAAAGACCAGCGTTTCCAGGCCGAATTGTATTCATCCGGCTCTTTCAGCTCGACCAGATGGCCGAATGCCCAAGTGATTTGATAGCCGTTGCCCTCAAAATAACCGTCGCGTTTACCGTTGATGCCGAGGCATTTGGCAATGTCGCGGGCGACTGAGGGTTTTTCGGTCAGGATGACTTTCATAGGTTAGTGAGTTCTAGTCGCGACGTAGGAGTGGCTCCCACGAGGGAGCAGCTTCTTACACTATTTGATAATCTTATAACACGGCAAATAACTCTTCCCCGGCAATTTCATCCGCTGTTGCTTGACAAACGAGGCTAGCAAGGAATCCATCAAGGCCATGATTTCGGCATCTCCGCGAATTTCAAAATGCCCGTGTTGTTCAATTGCGCGTATGCCCTCGTCTTTTACGTTACCGGCAACAATGCCGGAAAAGGCACGGCGAAGATTAGCGGCGAGCTGATGGTTTTCCTGGTCTTTATGCAGCGCCAGGTTTCTCATGTTGTCATGACTGGGCATAAACGGCTGTTGAAAACCATGGTCGATCGTAAGCTGCCAGTTGAAATAGTAGGCATCTCCGGTGTCTTTACGAAATTGCCGCACCTGTTTAATGCCTGCCTGCATTTCCCGCGCCACCCGCCTTGGATCATCAATAATGATTTGGTAACGCGCCCGCGCCACCTCCCCTAAGGTACCGGCAATGAAACGGTCGATTTCCTTGAAATAATCGACCGCACAGACAGGGCCCGAAAATATCAGTGGAAACGGCATATCCTTGTTGTCAGGATGCAGCAAGATACCCAAAATATACAGTATTTCCTCCGCCGTACCGGCGCCGCCGGGAAACACCACGATGCCATGGCCGGTGCGGACAAAGGCTTCCAGGCGTTTTTCAATGTCCGGCATAATGACCAAATCGTTGACTATCGGGTTGGGCGATTCGGCGGCAATAATGCCGGGTTCGGTGATACCCAAATATTGGCCGTTTTTTATCCGCTGCTTGGCGTGGCCGATGGTCGCGCCTTTCATCGGGCCTTTCATCGCGCCCGGCCCGCAGCCGGTGCAAATGTTCAGACCGCGCAAGCCCAGTTCGTGGCCGACTTCTTTGCTGTAATCGTATTCTATGCGGCTGATTGAATGTCCGCCCCAGCACACCACCAAATTGGGCGGCGTCATCGGCCGCAAAATATTGGCATTGCGCAAAATATGAAAAACCGCGCTACTGATGCCGTCGGAGCTGTTTAAATCGATTTTCGGGTTGTTGTTGATCTCGTCGCTGACATAAATAATATCGCGCAATACGGCAAATAAATGTTCGCTGATGCCTTTGACCATGATGCCGTCAACAAAGGCATGGGCGGGGGCGGCTTTGAGTTCTAGCTTAATGCCGCGCTGTTCCTGCACCACACGTATGGAAAAATCCGGGTAATTTTCCAGCAACTCCTTGCCGTCGTCGATGGTGCTGCCGCAATTTAACACCGCCAGCGAGCAATTGCGGAACAACTGATACAAGCCGCCCTGACTGGTGTCGAGCAGTTTGGTGACTTCGGCCTTGGATAAAATATCCAGGCGGCCTTCAGGGGTGATGTGCGCGTCAATGACGGGAAGTGCCATAGTAATCCTATTGCTTATTATTGGGTAAAAACGGTTCATTTATCATTCAGTGAGGTAGCGATATGCTTTTAACACGGCATCACTCGCACAGGCTATGACAATGCATTCAATCATAAAGAAAATACTGCTAATCGTTTTGGTGCCGCTGCTCACTGCTTGCGTGCATTATCCAAGGCAGCCGGTCTATTATCCCGCCCCGGCTTACCGCAGCGCCTATATTATTGAGCAGAGAAGCTATTATGACCCAAGACCGCCGCGTTATGAAAGGCGTTATAGACCACCCGATAGGGTCTATTTACCGCGCCCTCGCCCACATCAACACAACATCAGCCCCCGTTGGCACAATAATGCCCCAAAACGCCCGCATGAAGGTAGACCACCCGATAGAGTCTATTTACCGCGCCCTCGCCCACATCAACACAACATCAGCCCCCGTTGGCACAACAATGCCCCAAAACGCCCGCATGAAGGTAGAAGAAACAGGCGTTAAATGAAAGTGCGCAACGTACCCTGAAATTTTTTTCGTGGACAACTTCAGCTTATGTCACGCCCCATCAAGCGCGCCGCTTCCTGTAAGTCCGGCGTCCCAAAGCCTTCGTTGAACGTGTTATAAACGCCTTCAAGTAAATGTTGCGCCGCTTCCAACTTATCTTGCTGCTGCCATAACCGCGCCATCGCCATTGTTGCACGCAATTCCAACAAAATGGCACCTTGTTTGCGGCTGACCGCCAGTGCCTGTTCAAAACACGCTTCAGCCTCGTTTGCGTTATCTTCGGAAAGCCCCAGCAAGCACACGCCCTTGAGGCGATGGAACTCACTTTCAAAAAAACGCGATTCCTTATTATTCAAGACCTTATGCGCTTCGTTGACCTTATTCAAGGCGGCATCAAACTCAGCCCGATACACCAACACCTCGCACAACGGCGCCAAAAATAAAATGGTGGAGCCGCTCATGACCGCATTAATCATCTCCAGACAGTGTTGTATTTGTGCCAAACCCGGCGTTTCGCCTTTCATGGCCTGCGACCACCCATAGGAAATCGAACCCAAACCCAACCAGAACGGAAAGCCATACTCATGCGCTACCGCCATCGCCTGTTGCGCCAAGTGTCCGGTTGTTTCCACCTGTGTCATCCAGCGATTAACGATTGCGGCAACACTCAGCGCATAAGCCAGGCTATTAGGGTGATTGAGCTGGCGCGCCAAGTCCAGTGTTTGTCGACTGACTGCTGAGGCTTGGTCTGGAAAGCCCAACAGCCATAACACACACGACAACAAGGAACCGCTTGAGATGCAGATATTTTCACCGTATTGGGCGGCCATAACAGCATGGTGTTCAGGGCGATAAAGCGCCATCGAATGTTCGAAATGGCACCGTGCGGCCTGTGGATTTCCGGTCATAAACTCACTGTTGCCCATGGCATAATGCGCCGATTGCAATTGCAGGATATCGTCATTTTGCGTCGCCAAACCCAGCAGTTTATTGGCCAGTTCGAGCGAGTGCTGATGGCCGACACGCGAACTTGATGTCAGCCACATGCCCCACAGGGCTTTAAACAGACCCGCGCTGTCGCCGACACATTCAGCCAATGCCAGCGCCTGCGAATAGGCTTGCCCAACTTCAACAGCACCGTATCCCTTGCCGGGAATCAGTGCAGTGCCCAAACTAAGGCTTAACTCAAATTCCAGGCGCTCGCGTTCCCTATCAGTAGGCAATGTCATCAACAGCCGCAGTCCGCTTTGCAACTGTTCAATCGCTTCGGTGTTGGCCGAATTCAAGGTGGCTAGTTGCCCGGCTTTGAGCCAGTATTCAATGGCCGGGCGTATTTCCCCGCCCGCAGTCAAATGCTGCGCTAAAAGTTCGGGTTGATGGCTGACAAGATCAGGGAAATCACGCTGCAATGTTGCGGCGATACGTCGATGCGCCGCCTGCCGGTCAAGTTTGGTTTGAGACTGATAGGCCGCTTCCTGAATCAGGGTGTGCTTGAATTGACGGACATTTTCATTCACGTTCAAAATTAATCCGGCTTGCTGCAGGACAGCTAAACTGTGCGCCAAGGTCGCCGAGCCGCCTGGAAAAATCTTGTCCAATAAATCGACATCGAATTCGCGCCCCAGCGTAGCGGCAAGCTGCGCGGTGTATTTGGCTTCGCCCATATTGTCGATGCGCGTCGCCAGCAGATCATGCAGCGTTGCTGGAATGTCCACCTGATGGTCCAGGCTATCGATTTTGGTCATTTCTTCGACAAACAACGGAATGCCATCGGCGCGCTCGACAATGCGGCGGCGGCTTTCCGAAGTTATACCCTGTAGCGGCGCCAGCATTGCCCCCACTTCGTCATCAGTCAACTGCGCCAAGGTAAAGTTTGCACTGAGAGCCGCCTGCCAGGGCGGTGTAAATTCAGGGCGACTGGTAAAAACGGCAAGGACGGCGCCCTTTTTTTCCTGCCGGGCAAATAAGGCCAGCAATTCCAATGTGGACGGGTCTGCCCAGTGTAAGTCTTCAAAGATAAGCAACACCGGATGTTGCACCGACAACGCCTGCAACAGTTCCAGAAAAATAGCCATTGTCCGGTCTTTGCGTTTTTGCGGTGAAAACACCAAGGCTTGATGATAGCCGTTAAGCGGCAGCGATAGTAACCGGCTCAGCAGCGGAACCGCATCTTGGGCAATAGCCGGGTAATGGCTGTCAAGATAGTTTGCCAACTTGGCGAATTTAGCGGGCGGTGGGTCATCATGTGCAAACGCAAAAATAGTTTCGAGCAGCGCAATCAACGGATGAAAAGGCGACTGGCTGAATTCAGGAAAACAGTGCAACTCTCGGATGCTATAGGCTTGGCCGGCTAAGCGTTGCTTTAAGGCATGCAGCAAACGGGACTTGCCGATACCGGCCTCGCCCTGAATTAACACCAGATGGCGCAGACCTTGTGTGACGTCTTGCCATAGCGCCATCAGCCCGGCTATCTCAGCCTGACGACCGGCAAAACAAGTCAGCGGCATCGCCGCATCCAATCGGTTACGGACGCCGCTCACCTGCTCCACCTTGAATATTTCCACTGGCTGGGCGAAATCCGTCAAACAATACTCACCCCGGCTGCTGCAGTCGAAATACCACGCGACAATGTTATGCGTCTGTTGGCTTATGACCACCTCGCCGTAACCGGCATATTGACGTAATTCAATGGCTATTTTCGAAGTCTTGCCGACCCTGTCCGGCACTGCCGCATCGCCGCCGGTGATGATCAGGCCGGTGTGGACGCCGACGCGGATAGCAATGCTTTGGGTCGCCTCGCCGGTGACCGCCAAAGCAGCCTGCACCGCACGGCGGGCAGCGTCTTCCTGAGCTTGCGGATAACCAAAATAAGCCAGCAAACCGCCGCCATGGGTCTGCACGATGTAACCTGAAAACTGCCGGATAATCGCCATACAGCGGGACTGCGGCGGCTGCAGCATCATCAACTCATCGGGGTCGTCAGCCAACATCACGGTCAACTCGCAATACAATACAGTCACTTGGCGCTGCTCCGCCGGTGGCGGTAACGGCGCAGTCACGACATTGTCGGTCGAACGGCGCGGCAGCTCACCATCACGGATACAATTGATCAGCTGCTGGGTTTCTTCGCCAGGTAAAACGCCAAGCTCCTGTTTTATCAGGCGGCAACAAATTTCATATTGGCGGATTGCCGCATTTTTTTGGCCGTTTAAAGCATAAATGCGTATCACGCGGCGGTGGGCGTCCTCATCCCAAGGCTCCAATTCAATATGGCGCAACGCGAATTGCAGGGCTTTACCATAGCCACCGGCTTGAGCGTGGTGATTCGCCAGCTGTTCCAATAGCGCCAGCGCCCTTCGGTGCAATGCTTCACGCTGCAACAAAAGCCACGCTTCGAATTCGGGACTGTCGGACACTGATAAGCCCGCCAAAAACTCACCCCGGTACAAGCCGATAATCTTCTCTTCATTATAGAGGGCACCATTTTTCGCCGAGGCTAGCGGCTGTTGATTGAACTCAAGCGCATCAACATAAGCGTCCGGTATAAAACGGATACTGTGCTTGGTGGTTGCAAACATCAGCGCGCCACCCGGCACTTCCAGCGCACTGCGTAAATGCGACAGTGTCCGGCGCAGATTGCCGCGCGCCGTAACCGGGTCGTTGTCACCCCACAACAATTCAGCCAACACTTCCCGGCTATGCTCCTGTTCCCGCTCCATCGCCAAATAAGCCAATAATGCGCGCATCTTGACATAAGAAATGCCAGCGACAGGATGGCCATTTAGACGGGCATCAAAACCGCCCAGCAGCCTAAGTTCGAGATTATGGCCGACAGAAATTGGATTCATGAACGATTAGTGAACGGTAACGTTGTAAGCTTAAAATCAACCCATACAAATTAATGTAATGCCGCCAAACTATACCAGAACATCGGGTTAAGAAAAATTTAAGGGAGGCCTTTAAAGGCTGTTGCATAAGTAACCTGTTAGATAAAAATGTACGGACAAACATAAAACAATAGGGCTTACGTACACTAAAACACGCTTGAATCCTTTCACAGAAATTATTATTTAGATTGAACATTATGTATTCAGCTAAGTTTTTTACCGTGCATCAAAATACTAAGGCCGCTGTTCAAACAATAAATAGGGGGCGAAAATGTTAATGGAAACATTGCTGTCTACCTTCGATGCGCTTTCCTCGCGTCCCCTGCAACGGGTGAAAGAAGCCATTAGCCGCCAAAAAGACGGACAGCCAATGACCCATACCAGCCAGCCAGTCCCACTGGCGTTCCAGTTCCAGTTATTTGCCGACGGCCGCTACTGTATCCCTTATATGGATGATGCTATCCGCACACTTTATCGAATCGCCCCGGAACACAGCGACCAGGAGCTTGGCAAGCGACTGCTGGCTATGGTACATCCAGGCGATCTGAATAAACTCAAGGCTTCGTTCAACCTATCAGCCCGAAATTTAACGCCGTGGCATGAGGAATACCGTTTGCAGTTTGACGATACGCCACCCTGTTGGCTATCCGGCACTGCCCTGCCCCAACACCAGGCAGACGGCTCGGTGATTTGGCAGGGCATTTTGACTGACATCACCCGGCAAAAGCAGGACGAAGCCAACCTTCGTATCGCCGCCACCGCCTTTGAATTGCAAGATGCCATACTGGTCACCGACGCGGATGGGGGCATCCTCAAAGTCAACCAGGCCTTTACCCGTATCACCGGCTACAGTGCCGACGAGGTTATTGGGCAAAAGCCCAGCATGCTCAGTTCCGGCCTGCACAATAAGGATTTTTATGCCGCCATGTGGGAGAGCCTCAACCGCACCGGCAACTGGCGAGGCGAAGTATGGAACCGGCGCAAAGACGGCGAAATCTATCCCCAATGGATTATCATCACCGCAATCAAAGACGCCACAGACAAAATCAAGCACTACGTCGCCTCTTTTTCCGACATTAGCTCCCGCAAAGCCGCTGAAGAAGAAATCAGGCAAATGGCCTTTTATGACCCGCTGACCCAATTGCCCAACCGTCGTTTATTACAGGAACGGCTTAAACACAGCATCGATGTAGAGCGGCGCGACAACAAGCGCCTGGCCATATTGATGCTCGATCTGGATCGCTTTAAAAACGTCAATGACAGTTTCGGCCATTTGGCGGGTGACGAATTGCTGCAACACGTGGCGGCACGGATCTTAGACAGGCTACGGGATGTCGATATGGTGTCGCGTTTAGGCGGTGATGAATTTGTAGTCTTACTGGAAGACATAGCCCACCCGGAAGATGCGGCACGGATAGCAGCTGAAATTATTGCCGAATTAAGCCATCCGTTTCAACTTAGCCAATGCAGCGATGTGCAAATCGGCACCAGCATCGGCATCAGCCTGTATCCCGAACACGGCGACACTGACGAAATACTGCTAAGTTGCGCCGATACGGCGTTATATCAAGCCAAAGAGCAGGGGCGCGGCTGCTATGCCTATTTTTCTGCCGAACATACCCAAGCCGCCCGCGAACGCATTGCGCTGGAAACCCGTTTGCGCCACGCCGTAGAACAACAGCAACTGCGGGTTTTTTATCAACCGCAAGTGGATATCGAAAGTGGCCGCATTGTCGGTGCAGAAGCGTTGGTACGCTGGCAAGATCCCGTAGCAGGCTTGGTTCCGTCGCTACACTTTATCGCCCTTGCGGAAGAAAGCGGGCTGATTTTTAAAATCGGCGAATGGGTGTTGCGGGAAACCTGTCGCCAAGGCCGCCAGTGGCAGGATGCCGGTTTGCCGCCGCTAAATTTGGCCGTCAACATTTCCCCAAAACAGTTTCAGCGCGGTGACTTAACCGCGTTGGTTATTGAAGCGCTCAACGAAACCGGTTTTCCGGCGCATCGCTTGGAGCTGGAACTGACCGAAAGGGGGCTGATGGACAAACAGACCGATGTGTTGGCGCTACTGAACAAACTACACGCACTGGGTGTGCGCTTGACCTTGGACGATTTTGGCACCGGTTTTTCATCATTGGCTCATCTCAAGCATTTTCCGCTGGATACGCTGAAAATAGACAGCAGCTTTATCGCTGACATTCCTCACGCCAAAGATGACATGGAAATTACCGCCACCATCATTGCGATGAGTCGGATTCTAGGCTTCAAGGTGCTGGCCGAGGGCGTGGAAACACCGGAACAACTGGCTTTTTTGCAGGAAAAAAATTGCAACTTGTATCAGGGCTACCTCAAAAGCCCCGCCGTATCCGCACAAGTTTTCACCACACTGTTACATAACCAAAAGGCAGCGGACAGGCTCCATGAATTCAAACTGCGGCCACTTCATCGGGCTATGGAACTGACCGTATGATAAACCAAGGCCGCTGCTGAACAGGCGAAAGAAATCGCCTGCATTTTTCACACGAAAAACAATAACACTGAACAATGTAAATAGAGAGGGATCATGAAAACAGAATTACTTGAGCAACTGGATGGTGAGGCCTGTGTATTATTTGACGAAGATTTTTCTTATGACAATGAAGACTTGCTTACTTTAGCCACTGCCGAGACATTACCGGATAGTAATGAAAGAAACGCGGTAAAACCGCAACCGGACAAAAGCATCGACACTACCCGGGTTTATTTGAATGACTTGGCGCGTTCGCAATTACTGACCGCCGACCAAGAAAAACTTTATGGCGCTAAAGCGTTACAAGGCGATGAAGGCGCACGCCAAATCATGATTGAAAGCAATTTGCGCCTTGTGGTTAAAATTTCCCGAAGCTATCTGAACAGGGGGTTGCCATTATTGGACTTGATTGAGGAAGGCAATCTGGGCTTGATCCGTGCCGTTGAAAAATTCGACCCTGAGCGCGGTTTCAGGTTTTCAACCTATGCCACCTGGTGGATCAGGCAAACCATTGAGCGGGCGATCATGAACCAGACCCGAACCATTCGCCTGCCCATTCACATTATTAAAGAAATGAATGCCTATCTGAGGGTGCAACGTCATTTAGCGCAGGCGCTTGATTATGAACCCAATGCTGAAGATATCGCCCGTTATTTGGACGTATCGGTCAATAAAGTTGAGAAAATGCTCAAACTCAATGAGCGGGTGACCTCAATCGACCTGCCGAGTGGCAAAGAATTTGAGCAGCCGTTGATTGAATCGGTTTTCGACGCTGAAAGCTTGTCGCCTGCTGAAAAAATACACCGGGACAGCATTAACACCCAGATTACCGAATGGTTGTTTGAATTGCCTGAAAAACAACGGGAAGTCATTTGCCGCCGCTATGGGCTGTGCGGCTATGAAGGCTCAACCTTGGAACAGGTCGCTAAAGAACTTGGCGTGACCCGTGAGCGTGTCAGACAAATCCAAATGGATGGATTGAAAAGGATGAAAGAGATTCTGGAAGACAGCGGCTATTCTGTTGACGCTATTTTTAATTGAAAATAGCGTCCACGAACAGTATTTAGGGGATTCCCTGAAAAAGACATACCAAAAATTGTCCACAAAAAGCACGAAAATTTCGTGTCTTTCGTGGACTCTATTTTTACAGGCCATGATCATCAAGGGATGTTATTTCTCGGAAATGGCCTTATGACCTGAAGGAAGGGGCTTTAAGGACTTTTTTGGTAAAGCACTTTTAAAAAATCAGTTGATCAGGTAATCCCGCATCATGCCCATGTCCTCATGCTCCAAATTGTGGCAATGGTACATAAACAGGCCTTTAAAATCGTTAAACGGTTTTAATATCGTGACTTTTTCGCCCGGCATCACCAGTACCGTGTCTTTCCAGCCGCTGTTGATGAAGCCTGCTGACACACTGGTGTATTGTTCGCCAGCGTGCGCGCTGACTTCCCTTTTGACAACCTGAAACTGTTCGCCATGTAAATGCATCGGATGCGGCATGTCCATCATGCCGTGCATACCGCCGCCGCTAAAGCCGTTATCGAACTCGATTAATTGCAGGCTGTTCACCGGAATCATTTCATCCGGCTGAATATCGTTCATTTTATAGGAACGCCCATTCAACAAAGCCGACATGTGCCGCATGGATAAGGTGATGGTTCTGGGATTGGCCGCATTCGCCGTATTTTTGACACTCAGTGCAGTGATGGGCGTCAACGCCTTAGGCAAGGTATCGCTGCCCTGCTCTTTTTTAGCCACCCGCACTTTCAGAAGCGGATAATCAGACCCGGATGGCAGGGTGCTGACTGACATCATGCCGCCGCCCATCATGCCCATACGCCCACGACCGCCCATCATGCCCATGCCGCCATGCGAGGCGGCGGCAAACTCAAGGCTGCGTAAATTCAATTCCGAACCGACTGCCCGGCCGCTAAAATCCATCCATAGTTCCAGCCGTTCCCCCGGCGCCAGCATCACGTAAGCATGTTGCTCAGGCTTTTCCAACAAGCCGCCGTCAACACCGATAACGGTGAGCGGAGTACCGTCATCCCAAGCCAATTTGTAAATGCGCGAATTTGAAGCATTCAAAAGCCGCAGACGGTAAGCGCGGGTCGAAACCGGCAACACAAAATCAGGACGGCCATTAACTAAAATCTGATCGCCCAAAAAACCTTGCATCCGTTGCATCATGTGTGCCGAATAAGACAGCTGATTTTTCTCGTCAAAGCTGCGATCCTGAATCGCCAGCGGCACATCAAAAGCGCCGCCCGGCAAATTCAGCGCCTGTTCCTGCTCGTCACTGACGATCAGCAATCCCGCCAAGCCGGAATAGACCTGTCTGGCGGTCACACCGTGGGTATGTGCATGATAAAAATAAGTGCCCGCCCGGTTTAATATCTCGAACTCATAAACATAGGTTTGTCCCCTATCAATCGCATACATCGGATTGCCGTCCATGTTGGCAGGCACATGCAAACCATGCCAGTGCAAAATAGACTGTGCCGGTAAATTATTATTAAGGATAATCCTGACTTTCTGGCCTTTTTTAAAGCGCAAGGTTGGCGCCAGATAAGTGCCTTCATTATTGTCCAGCACATTGGCCGAGCCGTTGATGACCTTGCCGGTGACTTTCCAGACCCGGGTTTTTTCACCTTTTAACACAGCGACATCTGCCGTGTTCATAGTCAATTCAAGCTCAACATCGGGCAGAAAATCGGCAGACGGCGCGTTGACCCTGACAAACCCGCCCGTTTGCGCCCAGCTCGGGTAAGTGGCGGCTCCCGCGATACCCATCACGGCATATTTTAATAGTTTGCGGCGTTGTAAATCAGTCGGTGTTTTCATGGGGATTTACCTCTGTTTGATTGATATTGAAAGCGGGGATCTGCAAATTCATATCATAGTCTTCGTCATGGGAGGACACCACAAAATAAACTATTTTTTAGAAAGGTACCGGGGATTTCCGGGAAAGACCATCCCCTGATGATCTTGGACTGTAAAAAATAGAGTCCACGAAAAACACGAAAATTTCGTGGCTTTCGTGTTAAACGTGGACAATCTTTGGTATTTCTTTTTCAGGAAATGGCCTTATCTGTTTTATCAGTGCCATCCGCGTTCTAATCCATTATTTTTAATAACCGCTGAGCAGTTACCCCACTACAAAATATCCGAAGCATAATCAGCCAAACGCGAGCGTTCGCCACGGCGCAAAGTGATGTGGGCGCCATGCGGCCAAGTTTTAAACCGGTCTACCACATAAGTTAAGCCGGACGTGGTCGCGGTCAAATACGGCGTGTCTATTTGCGACAGGTTGCCGATGCAGATGATTTTTGTCCCCGGCCCGGCGCGGGTTATCAGTGTTTTCATTTGCTTAGAGGTCAAGTTTTGGGCTTCGTCGATAATCAGGAAACGGTTAAGAAAGGTGCGTCCGCGCATAAAATTCAGCGACCTGATTTTGACCCGGCTCATGACGATGCTATTAGCGGCTCCCTGCTCCCATTCGCCTTGTTCTGCATTATGGCTAAGCAGTTCCAGGTTATCCATTAACGCGCCCATCCACGGCGCCATTTTTTCTTCTTCAGTACCGGGCAAAAAACCGATGTCTTCGCCGACCGGAATCGTTTCCCGCGTCATGATGACTTCCTGATAACTTTTATTTTCCAGCGTTTGGTTAAGCCCTGCAGCTAAGGCCAACAGGGTTTTGCCGGTGCCTGCTGTGCCCAACAAGGTGACAAAATCAATATCGGAGTCTAGCAATACATTGAAGGCAAAATTCTGCTCGCGGTTTCTGGCATTTATGCCCCAGATATTGTGGTGCTTGCTGCGGTAATCTTTTGCCAGTTCCAATACGGCACTATGGCCGTCACAGCTTCTGACAATCGCTTCAAAATTGCTTTCATCCTCGATATAGACATATTGGTTGGGATACCATTCGGACACGATAGGGTCTTCCAGACGGTAAAAAGTGCGGTCTTTTTCCTTCCAAGAATCCATTTTAGTGCCGTGCAAGTTCCAAAAGTCCTTGTCCAACGCCATTGCGCCGCTGTAGAGCAGGTCAATATCATCCAGGGTTTGGTCGTTATGGTAATCTTCTGCGGGCAGTTCAAGCGTTGCCGCTTTGATGCGCATGTTGATGTCTTTCGACACCAAAATGACGTTAACATCAGGCAGTTTTTTGGTCAGCGCGAGAACAATGCCGAGTATGGAGTTATCGGCCAAACTGCCGGGCATACTTTCCGGCAACAAGGCCGTCAGCGCGCTGGTTTGGAAATATAAGCGCCCGCTGTCGCCGGTATCGCTATCAGGCCTATGCTTGATGCCCGATAACGGCAGGCCGTCGTTGATGGTTTGCTGGCTGGCGTCGCGGATCAATTCATCGAGAAAGCGGCTGACCTGTCTAACGTTGCGTGCCAGTTCGGTGAGGCCTTTTTTGGCATGATCGAGTTCTTCCAAAACGATCATCGGGATAAAAATATTATGTTCTTTAAAGCGGAAAATGGCGGCCGGATCATGCATCAGCACGTTGGTGTCCAGGACAAACAGTTTTTTATCCGGTGATGTTTGAATATTCATGGCTACTCGCCTGTCAGTTGATGTAAGGCCTGAAGGACTTCTGCACAATGGGTTTTGACTTTGACCTTGCGCCATTCGCGAACCAGCACGCCGTCCGGGTCAAGCAAAAAAGTGCTGCGTTCGATGCCGCGCACCTGTTTGCCGTACATGTTTTTCATTTTGATCACATCAAACAGCTGGCACAGCGTTTCGTCAGCGTCGGAAAGCAAATCAAAAGGGAACTGCTGTTTGTCTTTAAAGCCTTGATGGACGCGCACGCTGTCACGCGACACGCCCAGGATGACGGCGTTTAATGTATTGAATTGCTCGATATTGTCGCGAAAGGCTTGGCCTTCCTGAGTGCAACCGGGCGTGTTGTCTTTGGGATAAAAATAAAGCACAAGATATTTGCCCCGGTAATCGGCCAAGGCAATGGTTTTGTCGCCGGTAGCGACGGCTTCAAAGTCAGGTACACAATGGCCGATACTTATCATGGTTCAGTTTAGCGTTTGATGGGCTCAAGAATGGCGTCTATGTTTAACTGGTCGCAAAAATCCAGAAACTCTTCACGCAATGACAGCAACGGCAGTTGCGGTGGAATCAAGATAACAAACTTGGTTGAAAATACCGAGGTTTGTATATAGGGCGCCTGATAGCAACTGCCGGTTATTTCTTCAATTTCCACGTCCCGATCGAACAAAAAAGAAGCAATGGATTCGGTGACATTATCACGATCCAGGGAGATTGTTTCCAATGAGTAAGGCAGGTATTCCTTGGTCTTGCTTTTTTGTTCAGGCCGCAAAGTGTGGATTTTAATGTCCAGCCGCTTTTGTATCATCTCCAGCGTACTTTCAAACTTGGCAATCTGGTTCCAGTTACCCTGAATAAGCAGATACGCCGCTGTAGACTGTGCGAGGCGGGATGACCTTATTTCCAGAATACTACACTTACAATCGCGCACAGCGGGTAATATTTCGCCAATAAAATTAATCTGATGGTTGCCTAAGGCGGTGATAGCTAGCTGCATATTCTTTCTTGAAAGTTTTTTTGGGAAGTTTAGCATCAAATCAATGAATCTTTATGAAACATTAAGCTTATTTGGTATTAAAATAAAAATTATTTTTTCACCGAAAAATACCGGCATATAGCCCTCTATGCTTGATGGTTATTTTACAACGCATGACTGAGCCCCCAATATGACTGATTCAATGGATAAAAAACTGAAAGAAAAACGCGACAATTTCGATGTTGATCTGGATGCCATGCAGGATGAGGCGGAACCGTCTTTTCTTTCGGACAATGAGTTTCAGATTGAAGATGATGCCATTGATAGATTACTGATGAATACTGGCTTTGATGCCGATAACCCGTCAATGCAAGCTGGCGCAAACCCACGTACGGATAGTGAAGAAAATGCCGATACGCATGATGAATTGGACGAATTTTTAAATTTTGGCAATGATCTTGACAGGTTACTGATGGACATCCCATTGGGTTTAGATGATGTGCAGCCGCAAACTAACGAAGAAATGGATGCACTGCTTAAAGAACTGGATGACATTCCAGACGTTAGCGACGCGCATCAACCCGAGCTACCGGCTGAGGGCTTATTTGCCCATATTGACACGGCTTTATCGGACGCAATGGCTGACGATTCGGGCACTGACGAAGCATTAACTGAATCAAGCTGGCTAGAGAGTGACGAGACTGCAGATTTGATGACTGCCGCCGATGCCTTGCCCGACCAAATGCTAGATAATGGAAATGAACAGCCTATCCTGACGGAAGATGAAACAGACGAATTTTCAGACTTTAGCGATTTTAATGAGCCTGACATACAAACGGAAACCGACGCTGAAACATCGGCACCGGCCATAGAAGAATTGCCTTATGCCGATGCCCTGCCCGACCAAATGCTGGATGATGGAGCTGGACAACCTATCCTGACGGAAGATGAAACAGACGAATTTTCAGACTTTAGCGATTTTAATGAGCCTGACATACAGACGGAAACCGACGCTGAAACATCGGCACCGGCCATAGAAGAATTGCCTTATGCCGATGCCCTGCCCGACCAAATGCTGGATGACGGAACTGAACAACCTATCCTGACGGAAGATGAAACAGACGAATTTTCAGACTTTAGCGATTTTAATGAGCCTGACATACAGGCGGAAACCGACGCTGAAACATCGGCACCGGCCATAGAAGAATTGCCTTATGCCGATGCCCTACCCGACCAAATGCTGGATGACGGAACTGAACAACCTATCCTGACGGAAGATGAAACAGACGAATTTTCAGACTTTAGCGATTTTAATGAGCCTGACATACAGGCGAAAACCGACGCTGAAACATCGGCATCCGCCTCAGAAGATTTGCCTGCTGCTTTCACGGAACCAACAGACGACAGTTCCGGTTTCAATGAACCCAACTGGTTGCAGGATGATGAAGCCGAACCGGCCTCAGAATCCAACTGGCTACAGGATGATGAAGCCGAACCGGCTACAGAACCCAACTGGTTGCAAGATGATGAGGCCGAACCGGCTACAGAACCCAGCTGGCTACAGGATGATGAAGCCGAACCGGCAACAGAAGAAGAGTTGCCTGCTGCTTTTGCGGAGCCAACAGACGACAGTTCCGGTTTGAATGAAACCAACTGGTTGCAAGATGATGAAGCCGAACCGGCGACAGAAGAAGAGTTGCCTGCTGCTTTCGCGGAGCCAACAGACGACAGTTCCGGTTTGAATGAACCAAACTGGTTGCAAGATGATGAGGCCGAACCGGCTACAGAACCCAACTGGTTGCAAGATGATGAGGCCAAACCGGCTACAGAACCCAGCTGGCTACAGGATGATGAGGCCGAACCGGCGATAGAAGAAGAGTTGCCTGCTGCTTTCGCGGAGCCAACAGACGACAGTTCTGGTTTGAATGAACCCAACTGGTTGCAGGATGATGAAGCCGAACCGGCCTCAGAATCCAACTGGCTACAGGATGATGAAGCCGAACCGGCTACAGAACCCAACTGGTTGCAAGATGATGAGGCCG
>JAUXXQ010000046.1 GCA_030684815.1 Methylobacter sp.
GCGGAGCCAACAGACGACAGTTCTGGTTTGAATGAACCCAACTGGTTGCAGGATGATGAAGCCGAACCGGCTACAGAAGACGAGTTGCCTGCTGCTTTCGATGAGCCAACAGACGACAGTTCCGGTTTGAATGAACCCAACTGGTTGCAGGATGATGAAGCCGAACCGGCTACAGAAGACGAGTTGCCTGCTGCTTTCGATGAGCCAACAGACGACAGTTCCGGTTTGAATGAACCAAACTGGTTGCAGGATGATGAAGCCGAACCGGCTACAGAACCCAGCTGGCTACAAGATGATGAAGCTGAACCGGCTACAGAAGAGTTGCCTGCTGCTTTCGCTGAGCCAACAGAGGACAGTTCCGGTTTGAATGAACCTAACTGGTTGCAGGATGATGAATCCGAACCGGATACAGAACCCAGCTGGCTACAGTATGATGAAGCCGAACCGGCCTCAGAACCAAACTGGTTGCAAGATGATGAAGCCGAACCGGCCTCAGAACCCAACTGGTTGCAAGATGATGAGGCCGAACCGGCTACAGAATCCAACTGGTTGCAAGATGATAAAGCCGAACCGGCCTCAGAACCCAACTGGTTGCAAGATGATGAAGCCGAACCGGCTACAGAACCCAGCTGGCTACAGGATGATGAAGCCGAACCGGCCTCAGAATCCAACTGGTTGCAAGATGATGAGGCCGAACCGGCCTCAGAATCCAACTGGCTACAGGATGATGAAGCCGAACCGGCCTCAGAATCCAACTGGTCACAAGATGAAGACGAACTAACCTCAGACGGTTTACCTGAAACCGGACAGACCGAACCGGCCACAGAGGGCTTGACTGATAGCCTGCTCGATCAAATGCTGGATGCAATTGAAGATGAACCGGCCTCAGATGATTTGCTTGCTGCCTTCGCAGAGCAAATAGACGACAGTTCTGACCTCAGTGAACCGGACTGGACGCAGGATGATGAAACAGGGCAGATCGAACCAACCACAGAGGGCTTAACTACTACCCTGCCCGGTCAAATGTTAGATGAAGTTGAGGATGACTCGGATTGGCTGCAGGATGATGAAACTGAACAGCCCAAACCAAGCCCAGAAGGCTTGGCTGCGGCTCCGCTCGGTCAAATACTCGATGAAGTTGAAGATGAAGATGAATCGGATTGGCTGCAAAATGATGCAGCTGAATCCACAGCCGACTCGACGCTCTCTGCCGAAGTTGAAGAGCCTGTCGTGTCCGGAGATATTCCTACTGGGCAACAGGACGACCTTTCCGGCCTTGACGGTATTTTTGATGACTCGAATTCAATTCAGGATGATGAGGCTGAATCGACAAACCAAGAGCCGACTAATAATTTACAAGATGAAGCCGATAGCTTTAGCAACCTATTTGCAGACTCCAATTTCGATGACGCAGATGCCTTATCCGCAGACGAAATTAAAGATGAGCCGGACAATAATGCAGGCTTAAGCGAAATGGATGACTTTTTCAAACCAGATGAAACCAATGATGACGTATCCAAGCGCTTACAACAAGAAGCCGATTCAGAAAACGAACAGAACAATCAAGATGAGAACTTTCTTCTGCCCGATTTTGATATTACTGCAGATACCGAAAACACCGACCTGGACGACACTCAGCAAAAACCGGCCGAAAATGAAACGGCAAAGACAAACAGCGGCACAATGGAAAATACTGCCACTGAAAAATTAGAGCCATTCGAATTTGAGCAAGAAGAAATGAAAAAGCAGTTGGAAGCCGCCGTCGAAAAACTTAAAAAGGTAAAAATGTTCAGTTATCTGGCATTAATATTCGGCGTGATTGCATTAATGATAGCCATCGGTTTAGGCATAACGACTTATAGTGCACAAACTGAAGTTGCCGCATTAACCGATGTGGTTTCAACACTTGAAACCAACCTGGAAAAAAGTGCTGAAAATAACTCCAACAAAGAAATTAACGCGATGGTCAATTCCGTCGTGCAGTTAAACCAGCAATTTTATGAGTTTATAACCGATCTGAAAGGCAATCCGCAGTTGCCTGCCGGTACATTAAATAACAAAGTGCCTGACATTATCGCGAAACAGGTCATCGTCAGCAACGCGCTTAAATCGCTACAGGGAAAAATACCGGAGCTGAATGAAACAACTTTGTCGGGACTATCTATTATTGAGCCAGCCAAAATAGAACCCAAACCGGTAGCGGCTAAAGAAAGCACTCCTCCCCCAATGCCCCCCGTTAAAACCGAGGCAGCGATTGAGCCCATACCCACAGCGCAACCGGAGAGCATTGCCCCTGAACAGCCACCAGCGAAAAAACAGCCCAAAGTTGAGGCTGTCACCCAGGCAAAAATCAAAGCCGAAGCCATAAAACCCAAGCCCGCCGCAAAAGCGCCCACAAAACAGCCAAGCAAACCCATCGCTAAGGCAAATTGGGGAGTCAATCTAGCCGCCTTCAAACAGGAGTGGTTTGCCCAAAGTAAAGCCGCTGAATTTGCGCGGCAAGGCATCTATGCCGACATTATCCCTATTCAAGGCAACGACGGAACCCTATACCGGCTACGTGTCGACGGCTTTGCCAGCAAAAAAGAAGCCGAAGCCAGCAAAAACAAGATAAAACGGGTGCTTAATTTGGATTCGGTTTGGGTCAGCGATAATTAAGTGCGCCAATGAGAAAGAAAAAATTGGTAGTCGCCGTCTCATCCCGGGCCTTGTTTAACCTGGATGAATCCCATGCAATCTTTGAAACACAAGGCAAGGACGCTTTTTGCCGTTATCAGATAGAACATGAAGATGAAGTTTTGGCACCGGGTTACGGCTTTTCGCTGGTTAAAAAATTTTTAAGCCTGAATGACAGCTGTCCCGATGACCCTTTAGTCGAAATCATCCTGCTATCGCAAAACAGCGCCGACACCGGGCTTAGGATTTTTAACTCCATCGCCCATTACCAGCTAAATATTATCCGCGCCGCATTCACCAGCGGCGCCTCGCCTTACGGTTACATCGCGGCCTTCGGTGCGCATTTGTTTTTATCAGCCAATGCCGATGACGTGGCCAAAGCGTTGACCGCCGGCTTTGCCGCCGCCACCATTCTTTGCGGCCCGTCGATGACCCACTCTTCCGATCAGTTGCGCATTGCTTTCGATGGCGATTCCGTGTTGTTTTCCGATGAATCTGAGCGGATTTATCAACAGCGCGGCCTTGATGTGTTCACCGAAAACGAACGTAACGAAGCCAAAAAACCCCTGCCCGGCGGGCCGTTCAAAGATTTTTTAAGCGCCCTAAACCATATCCAATCCCAGTTTGACCCGCAATCGTCCCCAATAAGGACAGCATTGGTCACCGCCCGCGCCGCGCCCGCCCATGAACGCGTAGTCAGGACATTAAGGGCCTGGGACATCCGTATCGATGAAGCGCTATTTTTAGGTGGCATCGACAAAGGCGCTTTTTTAAAGGCATTTGGCGCCGACATTTTCTTTGACGACCAAAAAGGCCATTGCGAATCCGCCGCCCAACACGTCGCCGCCGCGCACGTACCGCATGGCATTGCCAATCAACGCTGAACCCGCCGCATTACCGGATTCAAACCATGAACTGCGATGAACTCGCGTTAGTTTTAGTTATCGACTGGCTTGCTTTAGAAAACTAAAACCCTTGTATGACCGGGACAGCTTTTGGGCGACCAACTTGTCTGGATTCTTGATTGGCCTATTGGCCGCACATTAAAATCGACACGGCCAACATTCGGGGCGTAGATTTATTCTGACCGTCGCCAATCCGGGTAGCCATGACGGGTAAGGTTAAATTCCGCCTGGAAGTGGGTTGATTACAGGCTACCACGGCAAGACGACCTTTAACCGCTCATTATGTTGATAAAACAAGTGTGGATTGTGAGAAAGCAATCATTGACATATCAAATGATAATCATTATCATTTGCATCCATAAGCAAATAATCTAACGATTCTCCCGAACGTCTGGATTTAGTGCTTTCTACAAAGCAAAGCATGGCACCAGCTTTACGACAACGCTTACAAAACTCAACGTTATTGGGTTCCGCACACGAGGTTGTCATCGAACATGCCGGGGGAGAATACCGATTACGATTGACACGTCAGGGTAAATTAATCCTGACCAAATGATTTGATTATTGCACTTTATTGTCGGCAGGCTCTTTTCTCCTCACCCGCACACTCTCTCCTCCTGATGTTGAGGGATGAACATGCCGACAATAAAGTGCAAAAAGTAAAAAAAACAGCCAGCCATCCAATGCATCCGATATTGGTAGCCAGCCAATATAAAAGACGCCCGCGTGCTGTCTTAATCGCTGCACCATGCAGCTTCGGCAGTATTGTCCTGCCTGACTTTTGATGGAGAACCCAATATGAATTCAACTAAACACCGCAAAAAAGTGTGTCTTTCCGGTAACGGCGATTGTCGTGTGGTATTTTGCCCGGATTGCGGCACTTTTGAAATAAACCTGGGCGGATCAACGATACGCACCAATTATGAATCACTACACCTGCTTAGCTCGGTGTTAAACCATGCCAAAGTGCAGCTTGCCCAGATACAAAATACGTTGCCGGCAACCGGCAGCGCCCAGCAAATAAGGCTCGGGCGTGTTCACTAAAATAGGCTTGCCGGTAGCCGGCTTTCAGTTTCTGGAAAGCCGTGCGCCGATAATGGGAAACCCAGGTCACGCCGGATTGGCACACGGTAATGAGCGGCCCTGGCTTGCGCCAGGTTTGGTGTTATGCCTGCATCTGGCGGCTTTTGCGGCATTGCGCCCGCAACCGCAGCCTTTATCAGTCGAGGCTATCCCTGAACCGATCATGATTAGCCTGTTGAGCGCGCCGCAGGCAGCAACGCAACCGCCAATGCCCGCTGTAACACCCCTGGAACCCCAAAAAAATCCGGTCAAGAAGCCGGTCAAAATACCCCTCAGCAAGCCTGTTATGCCCCGCATAAAAAAACCAGGCCTGCCCATCGCGCCGCCCTTGAAGCAAACAGCCATGCCCGAAGCAACGACAAGCGCAGCTGTTGCCGTGCCAAAAAACCAAGCAACAAACAACAGGCCGGTTCTGAGCACAGCCAAAGAGGCCGCCGACACACAGGCATACCAGTCGCCCAATTTCAACGCCGCTTATTTAAATAACCCGACGCCGAATTATCCATCAATCTCGCGGCGGCTGGGCGAACAAGGCCTGGTGTTATTACTCGTTCAGGTGACAGCGGACGGCACAGCCGGTTCCGTGGAACTGCAAACCGGCAGCGGCTCAAGCCGCCTCGATCAGGCGGCGCTGGAAGCCGTTAAAAAGTGGCGCTTTACGCCGGCCAAACGCGGCGAGCAACCAGTCAGCGCATCGGTGGTAGTGCCGGTCAGATTTTCAATAGAAGGATAAATCATTATGCAAGCGGAATATCTCCTGGACAACCTTGAATTCATCCGCCAAGGCGGCGCCGTCTCCATTGCCGTAGCGACGATGCTGCTGGCCATGTCCATCGGAAGCTGGACGTTAATGGTCATAAAAACGCTGCAAACACGGCATTTAAAAAGCAACCGCGCGCTTTTTTTAACCCGCTTTTGGCAGGCCTCGTCGACAAAACCGTCATCAATAGCGACCGCCATCAACGAGGATTTGAACAAGGCGGAAAACCCGTTTGCGCGTCTTGCCCTGCAAGGCATCAACGCTGCTGTCCATCATCAGCGCTATGCGGCACAACAGGAGCCTTCGCGACATGATGAATTTATCGCCCATGCGTTGCGCCGCACGATCGGCCAGGAAGCCATGAAACTGGAAACGGGTCTGACCTTATTGGCTTCGGTCGGCAGTATTGCTCCCTTCATCGGATTATTCGGTACCGTCTGGGGAATTTATCATGCTCTCGGCACTATCGCCGTCGGCGGTCAAGCGACGGTAGACAAAGTCGCAGGCCCGGTCGGCGAAGCCCTGATCATGACCGCGTTCGGTCTGGCGGTAGCCATTCCCGCCGTACTGGCCTATAACGCCCTGGTACGCGAAAACCGTCTGCTAATGGGGGAAATAGAGGCGTTCGCCCACGATCTGCATACCTACTTGACCACCGGCATACCATTGGCTACCGAATTAGCGTCAACGGAGGTTTTATTATGATGGGCTCAGGCGGATTCGGCAGCGATAATCACCCTAGCCAGCCGATGGCGGAAATCAACACCACGCCGATGGTGGACGTCATGCTGGTGCTGCTGGTCATTTTCATCATTACCGCACCGCTGCTAACCCATTCAATCAAAATCGACCTGCCCCAAGCTGGCAGCCAAACTAACCCGGAAAAGCCCGACACTGTCACCCTGTCGATTAATGCGGAAGGCAAACTGTTTTGGAACGATATGCCGCTCGAAGATGCCGACCTGGCCTTACGATTGGCGGCAGCGGCGCAGAAACAACCCCAACCTGAATTACATTTACGCGCCGAGCGAGTCACGCCGTACCAGAAGCTGGCCGAGATCATGGCAGCAGCGCAGAGCGCCGGGATCGTCAAGATTGGCTTTGTTACCGATCCGACGCCGCAAAAATAATTTTTTCAACCTCACAAAACCCGCTCAGGAAAATACGATCTATCCGTTTTTTTAACTTAACCGCCTTGAAGCGGGAATAAAACCTATCAATCAGGCTTACGCAGCAATGCATAAGCCGCCCCTCATTTAGCCAGCCATCGCCTTGTGTGTGAATAATAGCCAGCCAGAAACAAACTAACCGCAACGAATGAGATGTTTATGCGCTATCACCGAAATCAATTACTGCTGCTCCCCATTACCGTATTGCTGTACGCACCGTATTCTGAGGCAGTGGAAATCACTCCGCAGCAACGTCCTGCCGTGAAGGCGAAAGAAGCACCCGCCGCATCTGCATTGGAGCAGAAAATGGGTGAGGTAACGGTTGTTGGAAGCCGTTCCGAACGGCTGGTGGATTTGACGAGCAAATCGGTATCCGTTATCACTCGCGAGCAGATCAAGGCGCGTCCGGGAGTAAATATACAGGCGTTGCTCGATGATGTTCCTGGCATCTCGTATTCCAGGTCGGGAGGACTGGGCGGTCAAATGGTGGTGCGCGGACTCAACTCGAATGATCCACGCATGGTAATGTACATTGATGGCGACCGGTTCCGCGGACGCAATACGCTCGAATATAACCTGATTGACCCCAACCAGATCGAACGGATAGAAATCATACGCGGCCCCGCCTCGGCATTGTACGGTTCGGATGCGATGAACGGCGTGATCAACATCATTACCCGCCGCGCCAAAGGCGATGTGAATGGGAAATTCCATCTGTCGCCCATTGTGTCATCCGTCAGCTACAACTCGGTCAACAACCAGCCGGCCGGCAGGGTCGAACTGGCAGGTGTGGGCAACGGCGTCGATATGCTGCTCGGATTTAATGGCCGCCGCGCCGGTGATTACGAGAGCCCGCTGGGCGAGGTTGAGAATAGCGATTTTTCGTCACTCGGCGGTGACTTGCGCCTGGGCTATACCTTGATGCCCGGCAAGCGGCTTGAACTGATCGGCAAGATTGCCGAGGTCGAGACCGGCAGAGCCGGCGGTATCGGGGGGGCGCCGGGGCTGCCGAAAATCAAGCACCGCGAGAATCCGATGCGCGAGCGCTATCTCAAATTGGGCTATGCCGACAGCAGTCCCATTCTGGGGCTGGACAGCCTGGACAGCAGTTTTTATGTGCGGGAATTGTACACAGCCCAGAATACCGAGAACCGGACTGCCGCTAACGGTAATGTCACCCTCAGCAACAGTTATGTCGACGGCCCCATAATCTGGGGCGGCAAATTGATCGGAACAAAAGCCTGGGGAAACAACCTGCTTACGGCAGGCGCCGATTTTTTCCACGAAAACAGGAAGGGTAACAAGAACGATGCAATGACCTACAATTCGAGCGGGGTTGTTACTTCCACCACCATCCGTGCGCAACGGAACCGCGACGCGGAACAGACCAATGTCGGCATTTTCGCCCATAACGATTGGGAACCGTCGCCGCGCTGGACGGTGTCCACTGCCGGGCGTCTGGATTACATCCGTACCACCGCCGATGGAAGCCCCGCAGTGGGTGAAAACGCCACCTTGCAACAGGCGCTGGCGAACAATCTCGAAAGCATTGACAAGGCGGCAACCGGCAGCATCGGGGTGATTTTCAAGCCAGTGCAACAACTGCATCTCGTCGCCAATGCAGGTACGGCGTTCCGGGCACCGGCCACGTTCGAGAAGTTCGGCAGCTTCACGCAAGCCGCAGTCAACAACATCGCCAATCCCGATTTGCAGCCGGAAACCAGCGTGACCTATGAAGCCGGCGCAAGATTGCGCTTGCCGGATTTTCATGCGGATTTGACCGGCTTTTACTCCGATTACTCAGATCTGATCCAGATCGCCCCTATCAATGCCACCACCAGACAGCGCCAGAACGTCGGCAGCGCAGTGATTAAAGGCCTCGAACTGGAAGGCGCCTATGACTTGACAAAGCAATTGAGCCTGAAATTCAACGCCGCCACAACGCATGGCACGAATACCCGAACCGGAACACCGTTGGTCAACGTTCCGCCACTCAACGGCATGCTCGCCTTGCGCTACACGTCGCCGGAACAGGGGTATTACCTGGAAGGCGCCAGCCGCTGGTCAATACGCAAGGATCGCATTGATTCGGCTCAGGAACGCGAGACTGCGGGCTACAGCGTCTTCAGCTTGTACGCCGGACTGGATCTCGGCAAGTGGGACAAGCGGCTCAACAAGTGGCGGCTGACTGCCGGAATCGAGAATATCTTAGACACGCCTTACCGCAACGCCGCGACGTTCGAGAACATGAATTTTGCGCGCGGACTGGCCAACCCGCTGGTTGAGCCCGGAAGATCGTTTCTTGTCGGCTTTACCACCGAATACTGATGTTCCGATTCATGTTATCTATGTCTCGGCCGGGGTATTTGAAATGCTTCCTGGCAATGGCTTCTTGGGCAGCGTTAGCGGCAAGCGCCCAGCCTGTCACGCTGGTTGACGAAAACCAACGCGTCACTGTTCTCACCAGGCCTGCCGAACGCGTCGTCACCATCCCTCTGCCGGTTGCGGCCATGCTGATGACGGTAGACGGCAGCAGTCGCAGGCTGGTCGGCATGAACAGCGTTTCCAAAAGCGCCATTAAAGAGGGCATCCTGAAAAAAATCTTTCCGGCATCCCTGGAAATCCGTAGCGATGTTGCGGGAGACGGATTCATGCCCAATGTGGAAACCCTGCTCGAAGCCCGGCCCGATCTGGTGCTGCAATGGGGAGATCGTGGCCAGGATGTGATCGAACCTATGACCCGTCTGGGTATCCCCGTGGCGACGCTCAAATACGGAAGCATCGAGGGCGTGCATGCGTGGTTGCGCTTGATGGGCAAGGCCTTGGGGCGGGACGGCAATGCGGACAGGATAATCCGGTGGAGCAACGCTGTCCTGGCGGATATGCGTAGACGAACGAATCCGATTCCCGAGACGGAGAAACCGCGGGTTGTATATTTTCTGCGCTTTCTGTCCGGCATGCAGGTCGCTGGTAGGAGCACCAACCAAGACTTCGATATTCATGTCGCCGGAGGGAAAAATCCGGCAGAGGGTCTGTCGGATTTTAAATTGGTGAATATGGAACAGATCCTGTCATGGGATCCAGAGGTGATCCTGCTAAACAATTTCGAAGCAGGACTTACCCCTCGGGATATCTACAGCAACCCGCTTTTTTCCTCGGTCAGCGCCGTGAAGCACCGGCGCGTTTACAAGATGCCGCTGGGTGGCTACCGCTGGGACGCACCCAGCCACGAATCCCCGCTGAACTGGGAATGGCTTGCCATGATCCTTCATCCGCAGCGCTTCGATTTGCCGTTGCGCGACCGGATAACCGAAGCCTACAGCATGATTTATAACTATACGCCGAGCGCGGACGATCTGGATCGTGTGCTGCGCATCGACATCAACGAGCAGTCGGCGCATTACGAGAGGTTGAAACAATGAGTACCGGGATTAAAGGAGTCTTATCAAACCGCTTGTCCATCGCAAGCGGATGGTCGCCCTGGCTATTTTTACCTATGCTGTTGCTTTTATCGGCGCTGGCCGCACTTGGCACAGGTCGATTCGCAATAAGTCCGGATAAAGTATTCGGCATTTTGGCGTCGCAGGTTGTGCCGCTGGACGTTTTCTGGACGGAAACCGAGGCCCGCGTTGTTATGCTTGCCCGCCTGCCGCGCATCCTGATGGCGATAATCGTCGGCGGCGGGCTGGCGATGGCGGGGGCGGCGCTGCAGGGGATATTCAGGAATCCGCTTGCCGATCCCCAGATTGTCGGGGTATCTGCCGGTGCCGCGTTCGGCGGGGTATTGGCGCTGCTATTGTTTCCATCCAGTGTGCTGGTAATGCTGTCGGCCTTCTTGTTCGGCATGATTGCCTTGGGCGTGGTGTACTGGTTCAGCCATGCTGGCGGCCGTTCGCTGGTGCTGATGCTAGTGCTTGCCGGAGTGGTGGTCGGTGCCCTGTTCGGTGCGCTGGTATCGCTGATCACTTATCTTGCCGACCCGCAGGATGAATTGCCGGCCATCGTATTCTGGCTCATGGGCAGCTTTGCCACCGCGAGTTACGAAAAGGTCGCGACGGTTGCCATCCCGGTGCTGGCGGGCGGAATGCTGATGTATCTGATGCGATTCCGCATCAACGTGATGTCGCTAGGCGATGAAGATGCGGGAACACTGGGGATCAGCGTACAACGCTCGCGCTGGATGGTACTGGCCGGTGTTACCGCCATCACTGCGGCAACTGTCGCGGTTGCTGGCGTCATCGGCTGGGTCGGCCTGGTCATCCCCCATGCGGCGCGCATGATGACGGGAGCGGACCACCGCACTTTGCTGCCGGTATCTGCCTTGCTAGGTGCAATTTACATGTTGATCATCGACAGTATTGCGCGCAGCGCAACTGCGATGGAAATCCCTATCGGCATCTTGACCGCGATTATCGGCGCTCCCGTTTTCATCGTTTTGCTTAAAAGAAACAAGTTAGGAGGATGGCATGGGGATTAGCATTTACAAGGCCGGTTTTCGTTATACCGAATGGGCGTTCCGTGATCTCACGCTCCGGGTCGAGCCGGGCGAGATTGCCGCCATTCTCGGCCCGAACGGGCGCGGCAAGACCACTCTGCTGAAAGCCGTACTTGGCCTCCTGCCGCTCGAAGAGGGCAGCGTGGAACACGGCGGCAATCCTGGCTATGTTCCGCAATCGGCGCAAACGGTGTTTGCCTACAAGGTGATCGATATGGTGCTGATGGGGCGCGCCAGGCATGTCGGCGCATTCGGCAGTCCGCGCCGGGAAGATTACGAAATCGCCCGCCATTGCCTCGATCGCCTCGGCATACGCCGTTTCGAGAACCGGCTCGTTACCCGGTTAAGCGGCGGCGAACGGCAACTGGTGCTGATTGCCCGCGCGCTGGCTTCAGGCTGCCGGACGATCCTCCTCGACGAGCCGGCATCGGCTCTGGATTTCAGGAATCAACAGGTTATTCTGGACACTTTGCGTTCCCTTGCCAGGGAACACGGGATGACCGTGCTGTTTTCCACCCATTATCCGCAACACGCGACCTGCCTGGCCGACAAGGTGCTGTTGATGCAGGGTGCCGGCAGCCACCAGTTCGGCGACACCGCACAAATTCTGACTGAAGAGAATTTGCGACAGCTGTATGGCATCGAAATGCGCAGCGTCGAATTCACCCACAACGGTTCCGCGTTACGCACCTTCGTGCCGGCTTTCGGTTTTCCGGATCGCGACGTGGAAATTTCCAGAGGAGTTGTCTGATGGCCGAAACCTTGTTGCTGACCTGTGGCGAGGAGATCCCGAGTCCGCTGCTTACCTGTCCGGCCACCGCATCGCGCGTGGACGGGATCGACATTTATGCTCTGGCTCAGGCGGATATTGGCGTCTACCGTGGGCTGCTCGTTTCCGCCCATGCAGACCAGCGTTTTCTGGTCACGATGCAGGAGCAGCTGGAGCAGTTCCTCCGTGACGGCGGGATCCTGGTCATCTGCGGCCACCTGACCTACCCGTTCCTGCCCGAGCTGTCCCCTTTCGTTCCGCTTGCGCTACGTTCCTTTGAGGATTACCGGGTATGGCGGGTGAGCGAGCATCCGGTCTTTGCCGGGGTGGATACGGACGACCTGACTTTTCGCAAAGGCATCGCGGGCTTTTACGGTCGCGGCCACAATCCACCGCCGACGGGGGCACGGGTGTTGCAACGCCTGAGTTCGCCCGATGGGCCGCCGCTTGATTACGTTTATCACCGTCTAGGCGGCGGCCGGGTGCTGGTGCACTCGGGCAACGACCTGTGGATGTATGCAAACGATGGGATCTCCGCCCGCCGCATTGCTCCCCAGTTATTGGACTGGATCGAATCGCCCGCGCTTCCGGGCGAAGACCGGGAGGAAACATGAAACCGCGCATTGCCGTCATTGACGGCGGTACCTACTACCACCATCGCGCATTATTTGGCGAGCGCTACCGCAGCTATTTTGCCGAAGTCATCTATATCCGGGATCTGTGGAATACCCCTTTGGCGCATTTCGATGCCGTGGTGTTTCCCGATCGCCTTCATCCCGGCCCGCTGGTCGCCGCCCGCAGACAGATCGCGGAATACCTGGACACAGGCGGGACGGTGGCGGCTTTTGGCGAATCGCAGTCGCATACCTGGTTGCCCGGCCTGGCCTGGAGTCCCCGCCCTACCAATTTCTGGTGGTGGAAAACGCCGGGCGCCCGGTTGCCTCTTTATGCGGCAACACCGGAGCATTCCCTGTTCCGCCATCTGACCATCCACGAAGCCACCTGGCATGTCCACGGGGTTTTTACGCCGCCTTCCGGCACGACACCCCTGATCGGCCTTGAGGGCGACGGCGCGCTGCTGTATGAGGATACCGTCACCACGCCGGGCAGGATGGTGATTTCATCCCTCGACCCTTTTTATCACTACGGGTCGTATTTCATGCCGGTAACGGAGCGATTCCTGCATGGATTTCTGGAATGGCTGGCGGCATCGTGTTCCGGACCACGGGCGAGTCCTTGAACAATGAATCGTCTCCTTCAACGGATGAACTTCATGATCGATATCGGTTTGAAAACACCCCTTTAATCAAGAGAAACAACACCATGACTTACGACAACACCGAAACCATTACCGTGTTGGAAAACGGCCAGCCCATTTCATTCACCTTCGCAGAACTGCTGAAATACCACGGATTCGGCTATCCCGGCGGTGTGGCTCATGCTTTCAAGGTAATGCAACGTGGCTTCCCGTTGCTGGATGACGGCAACCCGCCTGAACGTGGGGAACTCTCGATGGACACCGCGTTTCCGGGTCCCGGTGGGCAAGACGCTTTCGAGGTGGTTACACGCATGGTAACGGGCGGCCGCTACAATGTCGATCTGACACTGGCCGGGGACGATGTTATCAAAAGCCCTAAAGGCAGCTATCTTTTTCGCATTAAATACCGTGGACGCACCGTTAATCTGACTTTACGTCCGGGATTTGTAGTTGAAGAGTTCGTGAAGCTTGCAAAGCAAGACACACGCACTGCCGCCGAGGAAGAGCGCCTTGCCTGGCTGAAAACGGACATGGCGAAGCGCTTATTGAACCATACAGCTGAAGACCTATACGACGCTGTCGTTCTGTGAGCGCGTTAAGCTAGACGCGCAGCTCCCCCTGTGTTTTCTGTGTTTGCTCAGTATGTGCCGCATTCGGGATTACCCGTTACGGCATGACATACCCATGTGTCTGCGAACGAAACAGAAGCAAAGAAATAATGGCACATAATGTTTTCAAGTCACTTTTAACCTGACACCACACTCAAGGAAAATCTCATGAACAAAGACGAAGTACTGAAAATCCTCAACCGCATCATGGAGCTGGAACTGGCTGGCGTAGTGCGTTACACACACTACGCATTGATGGTGTACGGCTACAACCGCATCCCCATCGTCGACTGGATGAGAAAAAACGCCGACGAAGGGCTCATTCATGCGCGGGAAGCAGGCGAATTGGTGACTTGGCTGGGCGGACACCCATCGCTGAATATCGGCCCGTTGCTCGAATCCCACCAGCATGATTTAGGCGACATCCTGCGCGAATCGCTTAGCCATGAAGATGAAGCCTTAAAGTCATACTACGAACTGCTCAATTTGGTCAAAGACAACAGCATCCGCCTGGAAGAATACGCCCGCGCAATGATCGTTGAAGAAATTGCGCATCAGGATGAAGTGAACAAGATGCTGCGTAAGCCCGGACAGACCGAAGTGTTTTCAACAAACTGAGCTAAACGCGGCAGGATCGAAACCCATCATGATCAAGCGGCTACATGATGGGTTATCGAATTGAGCGCAACCTTAAGCCACTTTTTACAACACCAAAAACAGCCGGTCTACGCATAAATGAGGAAGGCAATATGAATATCCACACCGCAAGCAAAGTGTCATTACTTTTATCGCTATCTGTCACGACGTTTTGCGTGGCCGAAACCACACAGCTGAGCAATGGAGAAGTCAGTCAATTAACGCCTGTCCAACAACTAGGCAAACACATTTTCTTTGATAAAAATTTGTCCTCTCCAGTAGGTCAATCTTGTGCGAGCTGTCATGACCCCAAAGCGGCTTTTTCAGAACCCGATTTAAATACGCCGGTTTCCAACGGTGCCGTTGAAGGCCGAACCGGCACACGCAACACTCCACTGATTAGCTATACCGCATTCAGTCCCGTTTTTCATTTTGATAACGAGGAGTCCTTATATTTTGGCGGTCAGTTTTTGGATGGACGCGCAGCCAATCTAACTGAGCAAGCCAAAAAGCCTTTTTTAAATGTTGATGAAATGAATAATCGGGACGAAGCCGAAGTAGTAGATAAATTACGACTCGCCGCTTATGCCAATTTATTCAAACAAGTTTACGGCCTTGATGTGTTGAATAATACCAGCCAAGCCTTCCAGGCCATCGCCGAGGCCTTGGCGGCTTTTGAAAGCACCCCGGTATTTAACCGCTTCTCTTCCAAATACGATTATTTTCTAGCCGGTCAGGTCGAATTAACCGAGCAGGAAAGCAAAGGCTTGGAATTGTTCAATGACGCCAACAAAGGCAATTGCGCCGCTTGCCATCCGAGCAGTTCAGATAGTAAACAGCCGCCCTTATTTACCGATTTTAGTTACGACAATTTAGGTACGCCTAAGAACCCTGAGATTTTAGCTAAAAAAGGCCAGGATTTTGTCGACCTCGGTTTAGGTGCCATTGTAAATAACGTCAATGAAAACGGTAAATTCAAAGTACCCACTCTGCGTAATATCGCAAAAACAGCGCCTTATATGCATAACGGCGTGTTTCAAACCTTACGTGAAGCAGTCGATTTTTATAATACCCGCGACACCGATGCCAAATGGGGAGTTCCGGAAATTGCCGAGAATGTTAATAAAGACGAACTGGGGGATTTAAACTTAAACGCCGATGAAATTGACGCCATTGTTGCGTTTCTTAGAACCCTGACCGATGGTTATCATCCGGAAACCTCTGCTCATTTTGCCGCCGACAGCGGCTTACTGACCCTTCCATTGGTAAGCATCGAAAACAATGCCGCAAAAACTGCCCTGACCAGCGCCGTGCTAAAAGAGATTGCAGGTAGTAGCCCCCGTAGATACAGGCTGGTTGATTTGCAAAAAAGCAAGCTTGCCGCGCCGTCAGATACAGGGGCGAGTCCCAGCTTTTCTACAGATAATGGGATGCTGGAAATTCCATTAATAAGGGTTAGGAATGAAGCTGAATTTACCGCCCAATTAAAACGCATTATCAGCAATAACGAAGATATTTTCGAACTTGTTTATCTTAAACCCTTGCAATAAACATAAACCAGCCACCCAGCTTATTTTGCCAGGCAGCCACTTTACATTAATGATTAATGATAAAAAAGAGAAAGCGCATGTCAAAAAAAAATATGACGTCAAAGGAAATTAACGCCACGACCCGTACAAAATGGCTGGTCGCTCTGTTGCCGATGGGAGCCGCACTAAATGGTATCGTATTGGCCGCCGATGTGGACACTGACAAGAAAGCTGAGGAGGGAAAGGTCACTTTGCCGATCATGGAGGTTAAGGGGAGCGCAGGTAAGCAACTCTCGAATTACAAGGTGGATACCTCGACCGCCGGCACCAAAACCGACACTCCGTTGATAGAAACGCCCCAATCGATCTCGGTGATTACCAACGACCAGATGGAAGCGCAAAATGTCAGCACCATGGCCGAAGCCTTGCGCTACACGCCCGGCGTGCAAAGCGAAACGTTCGGTTTTGAGCCGCGCACCACCTTCATCAGAATGCGCGGCTTCGATGCGACGCAAACCGGACTTTTCCGCGACGGCCTGAAACTCGCGAATCCCGGATTCGCAATAGACTACAGCCTGGAGCCCTATGGCGCGGAACGCGTTGAAGTGCCGCGCGGCCCCGCATTCCGTGCTTTACGGACAAGCCAGCCCCGGCGGCTTGGTTAACTACGTCTCCAAACGGCCGACATTCGACCCGTTCCGGGAAATCAGATTTGAAGCGGGAACTTTCGACCGCTTCCAAGGCGAAATCGATGCCGGCGGCGCGCTTGACGAACGCAAAACGCTGGCCTATCGCGTCACCGGGCTGGTGCGCGACAGCGACACTCAGGTCGATTTCATTAAAGACAACCGTATTTATGTCGCCCCGGCATTGACCTGGAAACCCAGCGACGATACGACGCTGACTTTTTTAAGCCATTATCAAAAGGATGACACCAAACCCTCGCAACGTTTACCGGCCGAAGGCACGTTGCGCGCCAATGCCAACGGCAAAATCCCGACCAACCGTTTCACCGGGGAGCCGAATGTCGATCAATACAGCCGGGAAGAGTTCGCTGTCGGCTACGCCTTGGAGCATCGCGTCAATGATACGCTGACGCTCCGCCAAAACACCCGTTACTACAACAACGAAGTCGATGACCGTTCCATTTTTACGACCGCATTGCTGGCCGATCAACGCACGACCAGCCGCGCTCTGTTTGAAAGCTTCGGCAAAGTGCACGGCTTCAACCTCGACAACCAGGCCCAGTTTAAATTCTCGACATCGGTACTGGATCATACCTTGCTGTCGGGCCTCGATTTTCAACATGTGGGCTCCAATTCGCTGCAAACCTACGGCGCGGCACCGAACCTCGACATCTTCAATCCGGTCTACGGCTCAGCGGTTGCGTCCGCTCCGGTCTTTAAAAACGAAGAGGTGACCCAAAACCAGATCGGGCTTTATCTTCAAGACCAGATCAAATTCGGCGAACACTGGCGAGCGACATTGGGCGGGCGCTATGACCCCGCCGATAGCGTGACCAAAAACAAGCTTTCCGGTTTAAGCACAACGCAGGACGACAATGCACTGACCGGCCGCGCCGGCTTGGTGTACGTGGCCGACAACGGCCTGGCGCCGTACTTCAGTTATGCGCAATCCTTTCTGCCCGCGCTGGGCACCGATGCGGCCGGCAAAGCCCTTAAACCTGAAACGGGCGAACAATATGAATTCGGCGTCAAATTCCAGCCGAAAAATCAAAACAGCTTCGTCACGCTGGCGTATTTCGACCTTACCCGCACAGACTTCCTGACCCCCGACCCGATCACTTATGCGAATGTACAAAGGGGCGAGGCGAATTCCCGTGGCGTCGAGCTGGAAGGCGTCGCCAGTTTGGATAACGGCTTAAGCCTGACCGGCAACTATACCTACCTGAATGCGAAAGTGACCAAGAGCTCCTTTACCGCCGAAGTCGGAGAGCCGCTTGAATATACCCCCGAGCACAAAGCCTCGGTATGGGCCGATTACACCGTACCGGCCGGTTTCGCCAAGGGTTGGGGCGTGGGCGGCGGCGCACGCTATATCGGCACATCATTCGGCAACAGCTTTGCCGCCAGAAACACGATCGAAGTGCCCAGCATAGTGTTGTTCGACGCCTCGACGCACTATAACTGGAAGCAATTTCAGTTCTCCATCAATCTGCAAAACACGCTTGATAAAGAATACGTTGCCACCGCCTTTACCAGCGGCGGCGAATTCGCAACGTTCGGACCGAGACGCGTGGTAACAGGTTCTGTCAAGTACAGCTTTTAATCCAGGCACTACCGTAGGCACTGATGTTGGTAACAAGCCCACTAAAGCAATGGTATCTAGTCCACAAATGGACGAGCCTGATTTGCACCGCGTTCATGCTGCTGCTGTGCCTGACCGGGCTGCCGTTGATTTTTGCCGATGAAATTGATCGCGCGCTCGGCTATAGCATGCCGCCGCCAGATGATCTGCCCGAAACCGCGGAGCGGGCCGACCTGGATGCGATCGTCTCGGCCGCCAGAGCGCGGAGGCCCGGCGATGCCGTGCAATTTATCGTCGCCGATCCGGACGAGCCTGATCTATGGTTTGTGCGCATGGCCGAG
Organism: Methylobacter sp.; assembly: GCA_030684815.1. Taxonomy (GTDB): domain Bacteria; phylum Pseudomonadota; class Gammaproteobacteria; order Methylococcales; family Methylomonadaceae; genus Methylobacter_A. The sequence continues at coordinate 18,498 of JAUXXQ010000046.1, forward strand.
AGCGTGGCGGCGGCAAAGCCCTCGGCGTTTTACGCATTCGACGCCCGCACTGGCGACTATCTGTACCAGTATCCGCTGGATCAGGGCGTCATGAATATCATGCTGCGGCTGCATGTCGATATGTTCGCAGGCCTGTGGGGGACGCTGTTTCTGGGTTTGATGGGGCTGCTGCTGGTCGCGTTGCTGGTATCGGGCGTCGTGTTGTACGACCCGTTCATGCGCAAGCTTGCATTCGGCGCCGTGCGGCGCAAGCAATCGGCGCGGTTAAAGTGGCTGGATCTGCACAACCTGCTCGGCATCGTGACATTGGTCTGGTTTCTTGTCGTCGGCGCTACCGGCGTAATCAATACGCTGGCGACGCCCATATTCGGACAATGGCAATCCGGCGAATTGGCCGATATGACCGCTCCCTACCGCACTATGCCGCCGGTTCAGGATCCCGGTTCGGTGCAGAAATCGCTGGATGCCGCCCGCAGAATTGCGCCCGAGATGTCGCTCGGTTTTATGGCGTTTCCCGGCAACGGCTTTGCCGAGCCTAGCCATTTTGTCGCCTTCATGCAAGGCAATTCGCCGCTGACGTCCAAGTTGCTCAAACCGGTATTGATCGACGCGCAGACAGGAGTGGCCGTCCAAACACGCGAGCTGCCCTGGTACGTTACCGCGCTGTTAATCTCCAAACCGCTGCATTTCGGCGATTACGGCGGCCTACCGCTGAAGATTATCTGGGCGCTGCTCGATATACTCAGTATTGCGGTACTCGGCAGCGGCTTGTATCTGTGGTTGAAAAAACGCAATGTCTCATTCGAAGCCAGGCTGGGTGCGCCGCCGGACGAAAAGGAGGGGGATTCGGTGTGAAAACATCACTGACTGGGATACAAATATGGGCAATGCCGGTCTTGCTGGGCTTAGTCAGCGCCGGCGGTCTTACCGCCGCCCTGCTGTTCGACGGCATCGGCGATGCGGTGTCATGGCTTGCCCTTGCCGCGCTGGTCGTGACCGCTCTTTGGTACGGCGTCCGGCGTACCTAATCGCCAGTTGGTGAGCGGGTTAAGTCCCGTACACGCCGCTGTAAATCTGCATTTCGACTTCGGTCGGCGGCTTTGCTTTTTTCAAATAACAGCCAAACCATGAGCTGGCCTGGTTAACATAGTTGGTTTTATTACTGCTTTCAGCGCAGGATTCGGCCAACAGGCGATAATGCCGCGAAATGACCAGCGCAAGGCAAGGCGATTGTCCCATTGCATACTGGACTTTTAAATAGTCTATCGCGCTGATCAGCAGCTCATGTTTTTTATCGTCTTGCATCATGGTTATTCCTTACCCAGCTGGACTGGAAGCCGGTTCATTTTTGATTTTGCCAAAGAGAGAAATATCTTCCAGACAATCTGCTTAGAGCCAAAATCCAGACATCTAAAATCTGTTGCATGGATTTGCCCTTTTTCAACAAGAGCGGTTAATACCTCAGGCGCTATGGCCAGTTTCACAAACGGAGCGGGGCGAAAAAAAGAAAGAAATGTTTTCATGACTAGGCCGGGTATTTATTGTTTTAATCTAAATGATAATCATTCTTATTTAAAAGTAAAGTGTTTTTTCTTCCGCTCGTTTGCTTATTCCTATGTCTTTCTTTGAATATGCCGCGCATAAGTTTTTCATTAAAAGTTCGCCATAACCAAAACTTACCTACTTTCAGGCTAAATGGATGATTCGGCTTTCCTGCGTAAAATACTGGCAACAGCTCGACCCTATTTTTTTTTGGCCCGGAGTAACTAACCACCTTCACAGCACATACTCATTAATTGCCGTTGCTAAAAATTGCATAACATCAGTTAAGTATTTGTCAGGAAAAACCAACAAGTATTGACTCATCAAATAATAATGATTATTATTTGCATCCATGAACAAACTACTTCTCACCTCACCTGAATCTTTAGACTTAACGCTGTCTACAAAGCAGGGCATAACGTCCGCTATAGGGCAGCGGTTAAACAGTACAGAGCTATTTGGTACGGGACGCGAAGTTGTCATCGAACATGCGGGTGAAGAATACCGATTACGTTTGACTCGTCAGGGCAAATTAATCCTGACTAAATGATTTATCTCTTGACCTGGTTATTACGCTTTATTGTCGGCAGGTTATTTTCCTCCTACTTACCGGCCTCTCTCCTCATAATGATATGGGGAATGAACATGCCGACAATAAAGTGCAATGCATATAAACCAAGAGCAGCCAACCATCCGACACTCAGGTGCCCGGTCGCCAGCCAATATCAAAGAAACGCTGCCTATTGCAGCCTAGATGGCAAAAATCAATGGGGGGAAGCCCCCCCTAGGGCAATCGCATTAAAATCCTATTGACATCAGAGGTAAAATAGTAAGATTTTGACCTGCGACCATGAAACCACACACTACCGCCGCTATCCTCAAACATTTTTCCTCAATCCCTGATCCTCGCATCAATCGTAAGAAGCTGCACAAGCTGGATGACATTTTCTTCATAACTCTTTGCGCGGTAATTTGTGGAGCCAACGATTGGGTGTCGATAGAAATGTTCGGC
>JAUXXQ010000047.1 GCA_030684815.1 Methylobacter sp.
ATTCCAGTTGAACGTTTGGTTGAGTTCTGTCGAGAGCTGCCCTATTTGCTGCATATCCAGTTTCCACCTTGGCAAAAAAACGTGGATATATGGATTATGCTTTCTATTTCAATGAGTTATATTTTTTGTCATGTACAGAGCTTATTAACCCATATCAGCGATGTACAACCGGTTGAAATTGTTTTAAATACCCGCTCGGAAGTTAAACGGACGGTTAACGTGGCCTTTGTACACGAGTCCGTTGACGCTATTGAAATCATTAAAACCGCTATAGCCAATAAGCAATGCGTGTGCTGGATACGCAACACTGTTTTTGATGCGCGTACAGCCTACAGCGAATTACAGCAAGTCGATTGGTTGGGTAATGAGCAGCTGATGCTGTTTCACAGCCGTTATACCTTGCACGATAGGAAAGCAGTGGAAGATAACGTCCTGAGCCTGTTCGGCAAGAAATCCCCGGCAAATAGCCGTCAAGGCAAGGTATTGATTGCGACACAAGTCGTGGAACAATCCTTAGACCTGGATTTTGACGTGATGATTAGCGATTTGGCGCCCATTGATTTATTAATTCAACGGGCAGGGCGCTTGCACCGTCATGTTAGGGATAGCGCCGGTAACTTTATTGAAGAATCGGGACAAAAAGACCAGCGTCCATCCCCAACCTTGTTTATTTATTCGCCGCCGCTTGAACAAACTCCCGCCCAGGACTGGTATAAAGCCGTTTTTCCCAAAGCCAATGGGGTTTATCCGCACATAGGGCAATTATGGCGTACTGCCATGTTATTGGATAAAAAGAAACAATGGCGAATGCCGGAAGATGCCAGGGAGCTGATAGAAACGGTTTATTCCGAAGACGATACCGATATGCCTGAAGCGCTTAAAAAAGCCAGTAATGAAGCCGAAGGCGAACATTGGGCAAAAATTAGTCTGGCTAATATGAATACGTTAAAACTGGAACAAGGCTATACCCTCAGCGACAACGCATGGGATGAAGATTCACGTATTCCGACACGGTTATCGGAAGATTCCGTGACGATTTATTTGGCGGTTTGGCAAGAGGGTCAATTATCGCCCTTGGTCAATGCCGAAAGATTTGCCTGGGATTTAAGCAGTGTCAACATTAATGCCAAACGGATTAAAGGGCTGCCCGAATTGTCGGCAGATTTGACGCAAGCACTAAAGCAGTTACGGGAACAAGAAAAAATCTTTGACGATTACAGTTTTATTTTGCCATTGAGTCCGTTATCGAATACTGAATGGCAAGGGCAGGCGACTGATGATCATGGTAAAACGGTTAATGTGAGTTACAGTAGTTTGCAGGGCTTATTGTTGGGTGGAGAAATTGAATTATTTGTAGACGAGGAAAAGAGATGAATCCTGGGAACGCCAAGCCCCAGCTTGGCGCGGCAGCCAACGGAACACCTAAAAATGAAAAAGCCGAGCTGGGGCTCAGCGCTCCCAAGGGCTGGTATAGCCGAGGCTATTTGCCGCATTTAGATGCGCCGGGGACTTTGCAATTCATTACCTTTCGTCTTGCCGACTCCCTGCCGCAAACAGTGTTGAAACAAGTGGAGCAAGAGCTTTTGCAAATCCCCATTTCCATACGTGAACGTGAGCGCCGCAAAAAAATAGAACACTGGTTGGATGCGGGTTTAGGCTGCTGCGCCTTGGGGAATAGACGCATGGCGGAAGTGATGCAGCAAACCTTGCAAATATTCGACGGCGAACGTTATCGTTTGATCGCTTGGTGCATTATGCCCAATCATGTCCATGTGTTGATTGAACCTACGATTAGCTTGCCGAATATTTTACAGTCGTGGAAGTCTTTTACCGGGAGTTGGGCTATTTCGCATAATGCCGAGCTGGGGCTCGGCGTTCCCAGGGCTGCTGGAGCGGCAAAAAATCAGTTTTGGATGCGTGAGTATTGGGATCGCTATATTCGTGATGAAAAGCACTTTCACGCTACAGTCAATTATATTCACAACAATCCGGTAAAAGCCGGACTCTGTGCGGAGGCGCATGATTGGCCTTGGTCGAGCGCATACGACGGACATCGGTAAGTGTTAATTGTTGTTCACTGGGAACGCCAAGCCCCAGCTTGGCAGGATAAGCAATTACACATTTAAAAATAGAAAAGCCGAGCTGGGGCGCGGCGTTCCCAGAGTGGCTATAAAGAAGTCGAGTTATTTACAGGAGAAAAAGCAATATGAATTTACTGGAAGATGAATGGTTAAGCGTCATTCGCCTTAATGGTGAACAGGAAAAACTAAAGGGCTTATGGCAACTTACCGAGGGCGATGGTAATCCGATTGTCGATGTAATTTCACCTCGGGCGGATTTTAAAGGCGCACTTTATCAGCTGTTGATTGGTCTGGTGCAAACCTCTTTCGCGCCGAAAAACGAGACGGAATGGGAGAAATACTGGCTTACAGCGCCGGATGCGAACACATTAAAAAATGCCTTTTTAACAGTAACGGAGGCGTTTTCGATAGATACCGATAAACCGGCTTTTATGCAGGATTATGAGCTGTTGGGCGACAGGCAAGATGTTGATATTGCCTCTTTGTTGATTGACACCTCCGGCGGTGGAACCTTTTTTGTTAAAGAAGGCACAACTGAAAATATTTCACCCTATTGGGCAAGCATTGCCTTATTCACCTTGCAAATCAACGCCCCGTCAGGCGGTTCAGGTCATCGAACCAGCCTACGCGGCGGTGGGCCTTTAACTACCTTGGTATTGCCGGACGAAACTAAACAAGCCGCAAGTTTATGGCAAAAGTTATGGCTTAATATTTTCACCCAAAAAGAAGTATCGGCTTTAAGCGGAAACACGGAGTTGAAAGACCTGCATCATATTTTTCCTTGGTTAGCGCCAACACGCACCAGCGAAGCGGGTAAAAAGGATTTCATTACCCAACCGGAGCAAGGCCATCCCTGCCAAATGTACTGGGGAATGCCGCGCCGGATTCGATTGGACTTTAAGACGACTGAAGTGGGAGACTGTGATATTAGTCATGAAGCCACAGGGCAACTTATTTCACGGTATCGGACTAAAAATCTAGGTGTCAATTACAGCAGTACGTGGCTGCATCCGTTGACGCCTTATGTCAGAGACCCTAATAAAGAAGCCTATTCGGTCAAAGCTCAAGTGGGCGGTTTCAGTTATCGCCATTGGCTAGGACTGGTTTTAGAAGATGAAAAAAACCATAAGCAGGCGGCTAAAGTGGTACAGGTTTATTTAAGCAGTCGCCAGGAAATAATTTCAGGCGACTGCCAGCCGCGTTTATGGCTATTCGGTTACGACATGGACAACATGAAAGCCCGGTGTTGGTATGAAACCACGATGCCGGTATTTCCTATTCCGCAATATAGTCGAAACAGCGTGCAGGAGTTTATTAGCAAAATGCTCAATGCCGCGACCGAAGTGGCTTTGGACGTCCGTTCCACCTTAAAACAGGCTTGGTTTTCAAAACCCAAAGAAGCGAAAGGCGAAATTTCATTTACCGATACCCAGTTTTGGCAACTTACCGAGACAGAGTTTTATCGTCTATTGGAAAAACTGATTAACTGCGGCGAAGACGAAAAACAAGTCAACGCGCTGTTTGATGAGTGGAAAAGACTCCTGCGAACTCAGGCCTTGACGCTATTCGACCATTGGGCGTTATCCAGCAATAACGAAGACGGCGATATGAAACGGGTCGTCATTGCGCGTCGTCAGCTGGAAATATGGCTAAACGCCGGTAAAAACATCAAACTGAAGTTTCCTAAAAAATCATCAAGCCACCATGCGCAGCAATACGGCTACCAGCGAATTTTTCGTGGGTTTGCCAGGTTTGGGGCAAACCCTATCAAAATCCTCATTGAGTCCAGCTTCAGCGATAAGCCGTCGAA
>JAUXXQ010000062.1 GCA_030684815.1 Methylobacter sp.
CAGATAAGTGGCTCTCGTTAATAGATTGTCGCTCGGCTTGGCCAAAATACGCTGCTGTTGTCATCTCGGTTTTTTGTAGGGTTGGAATAGGTGCTTATTTTACTCATTTTTTGGTATCTTGGTTTGCGGAAAAGGCCTTAGTTAACGCAAGCATAACTGTTTATGCTTGGGGAAAACAAACACAGCTAGGTCAAACTATTACAGATAATAACGGACATTACTCGCTACCCGTTCTTCGCTCTCAAACGGCTTATTACCTTGTAAGCTCAGGTGGTAGTATAAATGGACAAGTATTTAATGGCAGTTTAACTACTGTATGTTTGCCTGAAAAACCTGAAGAATGCCATTTAACGCCTTACAGCAGTTTGTTAGCTGCACTAGCACCTCAGTTCTCAGGAGTCGCCGCACAACAACTTTCATCCGCTCAAGCGCAAATCACTCAGATACTGGCTGTTCATCAAGATCCCTTTATTCAGGAGTTACTTGAAGGCAGCGCTTCAGGAATTGATTTAAACCAATTTAGGCAGCAAATAAACTTAGGTAGCGAATTAGCAAGCTGGCTAGAGCAAATCATTTTTGATATAAACGATGGTTATCTCGATAATGTATCGTTAAAACCTCTCTTTCCCCAAGCATTAGCAAGACCTGTACAAACAGTGTCTAAACAAACTATTACCCTAGACCAGGTAAACACGCCCATTGCACAATCAGCAGATCAGGCTATAACGGATAGTCTCATGCTGCCAGAAAACTCGCAGATCACATATCAATTTGTTTCTCTAAGCACCGGCGAGGAAGGTGAAAGCGTCAATTCCGAAAGTTATTTAGCGGATATTGTTTATATCGAAACACAAGATTTATCGGCGGTTACCGGCAATCCTGATGCTATTCAACAACGAGTTATTTATCAAAGTTTTAATGTCGGCTCATGGCAAGGAAAACTGAATGCGGAAACCACATTATTAAGCCGCATTTTTATGTCCGAACCCGCATTGTTGTTTTTACCTAACGCTGAAAAAGAGCGTATTGCGACTATTTTGATTCAACAAGGCGTTTTTGCGCAAGCCATCGAAGAATATCAGAAAATTATCGAACTTAGATTAGATCAGGACAGTTTTTTTCTGGATGAACTGGTGAATGCTTTAGCCATTATTGGCAAAGATAATTTGAGTAATACGCAGATTGATACTGTTTTAAACACGCTAAATACACAAGTTAGCACCGTACAGGCAAAATCCGCACGATCAGGGATGCGTATTGCAAGATCAGTGAATAATGGCCAAGAAGCGTTTCAAATCTTCAAGGGAATGGCATTAACCTACGATAATCAACAGGATAAAATGTCCTTATACAGTCGTTCAAGCCTATGGTATGGTTTGCAAAGCAAAGATAATTTTGATCAATCAGGTTTTCTTGCAGACTTAGCTAATACAGGTATGGTTAAGCCAAAATCCGGCTTTATTAGCAAAGAAGATTTAAATATCGTTCAATCATCACAAGCCCCGATTCATGGAGCAGTTGAAACAGAATTTTCTTTAGCGTCAATCAGTTCCCAATTAAATAACGGCCAATTAACGCCTACAGTACTTTATCGTAATCATCCAGAAAAATTAGTTGATTTGCCGATGATTATGAATATGCTCACAGTATCTCAACTTATCATAAAGACGGCGACTAACTTGGATCTAAAACTAGGTGATCCTGAAAAAGTAAAAAATTATTTTAAAAAAGCAAGTGATATTTATAGTGCTGTTAATGGCTTTGTTGAAGAAAATAAAACTAAATTGCAGGTTGTAAATGCAATGATTGAAATAGCTTTGAAAATCAATGAGCTTCGCTGTGGTACTGATGATAACTGTAAAAATAAGTATCGGAATATAATAGTGGCTCATGAAACATTATCAAATTTAGCTGCGACTGTTTTCAACGATAGTAACGAAGAAGAAAAACTAAAAGAAGAGCTGTATGCTGATGCGGTCAAAAATGCAATGGGAGCTTTGGGTCAATTAATGGCTATCGGCTTTAATAATAGTGTTCTTGGTGGTTCGGCTGATTTACCGCCATTACAAGTCAGTAATTTTAATTTAAAATGTGTTTTATTAGGGGAGCTAATTATTCGTCCACTATCCCAGGCGGCTGGACAAGAAATTTCCGGGTTTGGTGCATATTTAATTGCTTTGGATGTATTTAATAAGAAGCCAGCGAAATTATTGGAATTAATTAAGGGTGAAAATTTAGAAAAAACAATACTTAATCTGTCAAATTTGGCAGTAAAGACTGTGGATTTGTTCGGTAATATTAAAAATTTTATTGAAAACAGTGCCAAACTAGACGCTAAGACTATTGTTGCCAATGTTGTCATGGGTAGTTTAGAGAATGCAAACGCAATTGTTGCAGATGCGATTATTAATATAGCGGCTTCGGTTACGCCTAAGAAAATACTCGATGTCGCACTAGCCGCTAATCAGGGCGGTGCTTTAGCATACGACTGGATTACCGATCCTTCGCTTGTTCACATGAACATGAAAAAGGAAAATAATCAGTTATTAGTAGAACACAGCATTCCAGACCTTAAAGCGATACGCTATTTAAATACGCCTGTTGAAAATCCAAAAATTATCGATAGCAGTTTGCCAAATAATAAACTTATGTGGGCAACTAATCAGCTTGCTCCATGGCAAGCTAGGCTATTAAATAAGGAACAAAATTATGAAATCAACCATGAAAGCGAATTATATGTTAATCAGGACAGAGTAAATAAATTGTGCAAAGATTTGACTGAACCTGAGAAATGCATCTTAACTCAAGCCCTCGGCAGCCAACCGGAAGACAATCACTTTCTGGTTATGAGCGGCTTTAAAGGCAGCGTTGAAAATCAAACGGCTTTTAATAAAAATGATGAAGGAACGATTGAGGCGATGATAGATAGCAGCCAAATCAGCATGTTATGGCATGTTCGGCGATTTGATTCTGCCGATAAAATGGAAGTCATTAAGGTATCGGAGCGTGAGAATAATCAGAACACCTTTAATAATAACTATGTTTCAGGGAAGCTAGAAAATACCTTATCATGGTTTAATAATGCCATTACCACCCCACATAAAAAGAATCCATTACATGAGGCTGTGTTAGGGAATGAACTAAAGAATAAACGGGTTTTGGATTTCACCCAGTTTTATAAAAATGAAACAGGAGATAAGACGGCTTTTCCATTAAAACATGTTACGCCAGGTATCTATTCTGACTATACCTATATCAAATTTTCCAAATCGGCGCTGCGGGATGAAGAATTATTTGAGAATACGCTTAATTTTTTCGTCATTCCCGATTTGACTGCAATACAAAAAACTTTTAAGGACGGTGTGGCAAAAGCGTATCAATCTAACGGCTATGGCGAATTGCAAATTGATTGGACGCCCAGTGTTTGGCAAGCAGAAGCGCCCAATGGACTTTGGATGGTTTTGCGCTATCGTGATCCGGCCAAAGGCGGCTACTACCGCTGGTTAACAAGCACTCAACTGTCATCCCCAGCTTGGGGGGGGCATTAATAAATCAGGTTATCAATTACCTAGCAATATCTCTCTGCATGATATCGAAGCCATTTTTTATAACGACACCTTGGCCGCTTATGCAGAAAAATCGGGTAAAGGACTCATTGCCACGCTTCAATCTGCATTGGTCTATACCCATATAGTTAAAGGCATTAATGGCGATACACCGGTCATTCATATCAAGCTCAATGAGTTAATCGGCGCACAAGAACCTATTTTGTTTCCAAAAGATCGTGATAATGATGGTATTCCTGATATTTGGGATGCCTTTCCTGACGATGCGCGTTATCAATTTGATACAGATGGAGATGGCATGGCAGATAAGTGGGAATTACAGTATGGTTTTGATCCTTATACGATCAATGAATCTACTCAGGATCCCGATAAGGACGAGTTGACCAATTTGGAAGAGTTTTTCTGGAATACGGATCCGTTAAATCCAGATACAGATAACGATGGCATCCCTGATGGTTGGGAAGTGCGCTATGCCCTGGATCCAACAAACCCGGCAGATGCCTTGTTGGATTTTGACGGAGACGGTATCAGTAATCTGGATGAATACAGAAACGGCACGGATCCCCGTGTCGTGAATGAACCCCAAATAACTGCGCCTTCAGTCAGTGCAGTACCGGGCGACGGACAAGTAACCTTGACCTGGAATGCCGTGCAAGGGGCAACGGATTATGAAATCTGCTACGCGCCCGAACCCATTACTGATCCGGTCAATTGTTTTACGTCCAGTAAGAATGGCACTTCGGTTTGGCTTGAACAGCAAACAAGCCCGGCTACCATCACTGATTTAGAAAACGGAACACTGTATCACTTTATCGTGACAGCAACTGATGGGAAGCAATTTGTTAGTAGTGACGTGGTGACAGTTATGGTCGGCACCACCGGCAAACTCAACGACACCGGCATTACCGCTTGTGGCAATGCTTCAAGCAACAACTTGGCCTGCCCAGTAACCGATTTTCCCGGCCAAGATGTGCAACATGGCCGCGACGTTACTCACAACGATGACAGCGACGGTCATGCCGGTTTTAGTTTTACCAAAATCAGCAGTACCGGACAGTCATTGGCCGCCAGCGCCAGCGAATGGAGTTGCGTTAAAGACAACGTCACCGGCCTGACCTGGGAAGTCAAAACTGATGATGGCGGTTTGCATGATATGTATTCGACTTATACCTGGTACGAACCCGACAACAGCAAAAACGGCGGTAACGCCGGTACGCAAAATGGCGGCAGTTGCACCGGTTCGGCTTGTGATACCCATAGCTATGTGCAGGCGGTCAATGCGGCAGGCTTATGTGGGGCGAGTGATTGGCGCATGCCGGGCAAAAATGAGTTGCGCGGCATTGCTAGTCTGGATCGTTTCAATCCGGCAATTGATACTGATTATTTCCCTAATACGCGGTCAACGGCGTTTTGGTCGTCGTCCCCGTATGCTAATTTTGGCAACAATGCGTGGAACGTCGACTTCGACTATGGCTTCGGCGGCTGGAGCTATAAGGGCAATAGTTTTTCTGTTCGGTTAGTGCGTAGCGGACAGTGATTTGTTTTTTTGTTTTATTGTATGAATAACAAACAACTACCCATCTGGCGCGATGCCAATCGACTGTTGCTGGAAGTGGAGCAGGCGGTACGCCATTTCCCTAAGTACCACAAGTACACCTTGGGTACGGAAATGCGGCAACAGGCGATGAAAATTTGCCAGCTGGTCAGTCGCGCCTGGCGCAATAAAGCCGATGCGCCGCAGGCCTTGCCGCGTTTGGTGCAGGCGGTCGATGACCTGAAAATACAGCTGCAATTGGGCAAAGAACTGCATGTGTTCCAAAATTTTGCCGAGTTCGAGCGCTTAGCTGAGTTGACGGTGCAGGTGGGTAAACAGAGTGGTGGGTGGTTGCGGCATGTGCAGGCGGCACAGCCAGAAGTTTCACGCCATGCGTGAAGCGTGTGCTGAGTCACTGTGCGCCTGTGGGGCTTGGGACGGATGCGGCTGGCGAGAGTTGGCCGCAGTGCCTGAGCATGACCTGACCCCGGCTTCCTACCTGAGTGGATGGAGGCCGGGGGCGAACTTCACAGGCTATGCAGCGTTTTGGTCGTCGTCCCCGAATGCCAATAATGGCAACAATGCGTGGAACGTCAACTTCAACAATGGCAACGACAACTGGAACAATAAGAACAATAGTTTTTCTGTTCGGTTAGTGCGTAGCGGAGCGTGGCATGAATGAGGTGATTAGCTTCAGAGGGCTGTATCTGGCCTATCTGGCGTGCCGACGGCGTAAACGGCGCACGGCGAATGCCCAGCGCTATGAACTGCGCCTGCTGGATCAGCTCTACGATACTCTTACCGCCTTGCAAAGCCGCAGCTACCTGCCTTCCCCTTGTATCCGTTTTGTCGCACAACGGCCCAAGGCGAGGGAAATCCATGCGGCCGACTTTAGTGACCGGGTGGTGCATCACTGGCTGGTGCCGCAATTAGAAGCCTTATTTGAACCGGTGTTTATTCACGACGTGTATTCCAACCGGCAAGGCAAAGGCAGCCATAAAGCGGTCGACCGTTTGCAAAGTTTTATGCACAGCGTCGGTCATGGCGGCTGGTATCTGCAACTGGATATAGCCAATTTTTTTAACAGCATAGACCGCGCCCTGTTGTTTAAACAGCTGCAGTGGCGCTTAAGCAAAGCGCTCAAGCAAGGCAAGATAAACACCGCGCAAGCCAGTAGCTTGCGCTGGCTCAGTCATGTCCTTCTAAAGCACGATGCCAGCAGGCAAGCGCGTTATCGGGGCGACCCGGCGTTGTTGCAACGGGTGCCGCCGCATAAGCGCCTTGGCGCCGCCGGCGTCAACAAAGGCTTGCCCATCGGTAATTTGACTAGCCAATTTTTTGCCAATGTTTATCTCAACCCATTTGACCAATTTGTTAAGCATGAACTCAAATGCCGCCATTATTTGCGCTATGTCGATGATTGTGTGCCACGAAGGCGCATAGGAGGACGAAGTCCTCCGTGCAGCTATGCTGCATAAGAGATGAGGGAGGGCCCCTCGAAACCGCCCTGCAGGGGGAGGTTTCAAACCACCGTAAGCTGCAACAGTTAAGAGCTGTTGTGGTGAGCGTTACGGAAAAGGCAGAGCAAGACTTTGTCAGGTAGGAATTGAGGAGATGAACGCAAGTGAACCACTGCTGAAGTGTCGAAAGCGTAGGGATGATGTCAAAACCGAGGGGTAGTCGTTACTTCGGGATAAATCTAGCGGATACCTGTTTACTGGCTAGATGGCATCCGGCATGAAGGTGGCATGAACTCAATTCAGGCTCTTATGTGGAACGTGGGAACCTGTCGCTCCGATGCCAAGGGA
>JAUXXQ010000067.1 GCA_030684815.1 Methylobacter sp.
AATGTCCTGTAGCCAACGCGATAAGGTTTTTTTCATGGTTATTCGGCTGGCTGCACGGTGGCAAAGGTGATATGGCTAAAGCCCACTTGGCCTGCAATATCCAACGCCGTCATCACCGCTTTGTTAGGGGTCTTGTCATCGGCATTGATGACAAAAGGCAGCTCTTTTGACTGCTGCGCAAGCAGACCCAATTCCTGCTTTAACCCTGCCCGGGTTTGATCATTTAATGGGTGCGGCAAGCCGTCATCGCCAAGCAGCGAATAAATGCCGTTGGCATCAATCACCAGGGACACTGTTTTGGCATCCGGCTCAGCCGGCGTCCCTTCTGCTTCGGGCAATTTGATGTTGATTTCTGTCGGCCGGTCGAAAGTTGTCGTCACCATAAAAAAAATCAGCAGCAAGAACACCACATCAATCATTGGCGTTATCGATATGTCGAGTTTTTCCTTTTTTTTACGTTGAAATCCCATCAGCCGTCCTCGCGGTCGCCATGAAGAATATCAATCAACTTGACCGCCTCATCTTCCATGTTGACCACATATTCATCAACCAATCGCTCAAAATAGCGATGAAAAATCAGGCTGGGGATAGCCACCGTCAAACCCGCCGCCGTGGTAATCAACGCCACCGAAATGCCGCCCGCCAAAACGCCGGGATTGCCTATACCATGCTCCATCAACGAGGAAAAAACCCGGATCATGCCGAATACCGTGCCCAACAAACCCAGTAATGGCGTAATCAGCGCGATGGTGCCCAGAGTGTTCAGGAAGCGTTCCAAATCATGCACCACCATCCGCCCCGACTCTTCAATGCACTCTTTCATAAATCGCCTGCCGTGATGGCTGTTGGACAGACCTGCCGCCAAAATGCAACCCAGCGGCGAGCTGTTTTTCAAATGCCGCAGCGAGACATCGTCCAGCTTTTTCTCACGGGATAATTTCCATACTTGCGACACCAATTCCGGCGGTAAAATTTTCTTCCTGCGCAACGACCAAAGGCGTTCCGCGATGATGCCCATGGCACCGATGGAACACAGTATGATGGGCAGCATCAGCCAGCCGCCGCTTTTTATAATTTCAAACACATGATTTCCTATAAAGAATGACAAAACCGGTTAGGCCAACCCCGGCATTATTTTAACCCGTACCTTTACGCCGCACTAGAAACGGTTT
>JAUXXQ010000122.1 GCA_030684815.1 Methylobacter sp.
CAATAAACTGGGATTGCCATCCCCTTGTAAACCACGGTCAGCATGAGGATGTTGATGTTTTTCTCACCCCATTGCCAATTAGTCCGATCCAGTGCCAAGTAATACTGGGTGTCCAAAAAGCTAAAAAGCCGCATGATGAACAGGGCGACGACGTCAAAATCCACATAATGTCCGCAAATAAACCTTTGTATACGCCGGTAGCGGGATTCTTTCTGCGCTCCGCTCGGAAATGCACTGGCCAATTCGCTCAGGTTGATGCTCCTCAGTTTGAGCAGGGCTATTAACATGCCGGCAAAGCAGTCCATTCTTGCTTTATTCCAGTTGAACGTTTGGTTGAGTTCTGTCGAGAGCTGCCCTATTTGCTGCATATCCAGTTTCCACCTTGGCAAAAAAACGTGGATATATGGATTATGCTTTCTATTTCAATGAGTTATATTTTTTGTCATGTACAGAGTATCGGCTTATATCACCGATGAGCCTTATTTTCTGGATAAGGCCAAGTTTCCTTATCAGCTGTACTCGCCGCGTTCCGCCGGCATTGATTTTTATGGCGATAATTTATTTACTACGGAGCGGCAAATAGCCGATCATCCACAGCGCGTTAAGGCATTTCGGGAGGCTAGCTTAAAAGGCTGGCGTTATGCAATGAGTTATCCTGAAGAAACCGTTGAGCTGATTTTAGCCCGCTATCCGCAAAAGAAAACACGGGCGCATTTGCTTTACGAGGCTCGGCAAATGCAGGCGCTGATGTTTCCTGAGTTGATCGAAATCGGTTATATGTTTCCCGGCCGCTGGCAGCATATCGCTGAAACCTATGCTGATTTGGATTTGTTGCCGAAAGATTTTGCGTTGGCCGGTTTTCTCTATGATCCCAATCCTTATCCACTGTCCGCTTTTGTTTGGCTTTTTGCCATTGTCATGGTGGCGTTAATCGTCATTTTTATTGTCAGTCATATTGCTTTGCGTTATTTCAGGCTGAGCAATAAGCTCGATAAGCTGCTGTATATCAAGAATTATCATGCCAATGTGGGCGAGTCGGTCAACACTATTTCGCACCAATGGAAGCAACCGCTTAATGAGCTGGGCATACAGATGATGTTAATTGAAGCGTTACTGGAGCAAAGTCCAGTCAATGGGGCTACGGCGGAGATACAACGAATTACCGCCAAAAGCCATGATATTTTAGATTTTATGGCGGATACGGTTGATGTGTTTAGAAATTTTCTTAGCACCAATAATCAGGTGCGGCATTTCAATCCGGCGCGGGTTATTCGGGAGACGTTGCAATTGGTTGCTGAAAATTTTCAGGATGAGGCGATTGTTATCGAATACGACGGTGAGGGCGAGAGCCGAATCAGCGCCAATCCGACTGAATTTGCCCATGTTATTTTGAGCATTTTGGTCAATGCGAAAGACGTTTTTAGGGAGCGAAAAACTACGGGCGCGATGATTAAAATCCATTTGTATTCAGTAGGGGATAGGGTACATATTACTATTGCCGACAATGCCGGGGGCATTAAGGTGAGGCCGGTGTCTAGGGTTTTTCAACTCGGTTTTAGCACGAAAGCGGGTGCTAAATCGGGCATCGGTTTGTATGTGGCGAGGAAAATTATTAAGGACAAGATGTTTGGCACGATCAGTGTGGAAAACAGCGGGGATGGCGCTGTTTTTAGGCTGTGTATTCCGGTGTACGCGGTGCATTAGACATCTTTCCTATTAAATAACCATTAATATCAATACGTTATGATTTTGAGTATTTTTGTAAGCGGTTGATCTTAAAAATAAAAAATCATTTAGGAAAGATGTCTATTGTTCATTGGCTATTTGAAGCCCCGGAGGGTTTAAAGTAGATACACCCATGTCATCTATTTTTATCATGCGTTGTCATAATTCTGTATATTTTTGTCATAATGGATGTTTTTTTTGTTAGATAAAACTCATCATGAAAAGCCAACTGAACTTGAGGCCGCTTTTTAGTGCCGGTAAATGGGTATTGCTAAGCCTATCGTTAACCGGAACAGTTTTTTCGGCAGAACCACAAAATCCCGAACAGTATAAAGAAGAGTTATTGGCTATTGAAAAACGTCTTGATGCCAAATTAAAACTATTGGATGAAAAGCTGAACCGGCTGGAAGCAGTGGAAGCAAAATCGCCCGTCGTCAGCGCGGAGCCGGTTAGCGCAAAACCGGCTTCCGTTGAAACAAAACCGCCTGTTCCAACGCAAACGGTGGAAGCCAAGGAAGCGGACAAAATACCATCAAAAAAACAGGATGATTTTCCGGTGAGTGCCCGTTACGACAAGAACGGCTTTGAAGTTAAAACTGATAACGGCAAATTCGCTCTAGCCATCCAAAATCGCATACAACTCCGGTACGCCAACCCTTTTGACAGTGACCCGCGATCAATCGGTGAACTCGAACGCGATCAAAGCTCATTCATGATACGCCGGGCACGAACCAAGCTAAAAGGTCACGCCTATTGGCCTTGGCTTAAATACTATTTGCAGTATGACTGGTCGCAGCCAGTGTTACGCGATTTAAACCTAACGTTGGACAAGTTCAATTGGGCTAAATTATGGGTAGGCCGGGGCAAGGTTGTCTATAACGACGAACGCGTTACCTCCTCCGGCAACCAGCAGTTTATCAATCGCTCAATTATCAATGATATTTTTACCGTAGACCGGCAGCAAGGCGCTCAAGTCCTGGGTAACCTGTTTCCCGGCACCTGGTATGACATGAGTTATGTAGCAGGCGTTTTTACAGGTTTAGGTGTAGGCGAACGCAATAATGACGATGACAACATGATGTATGCAGGCCGTCTGCAATGGAACGCCTTGGGTGGGGAAATGCCGTTCTCCCAATCCGATATCGAATTTCATCAAAAACCGGCGCTCAACTTTGCTTTCGCCGCAGCGACCAACCAAAGCAAATGTACTTCATTTGAAACCGACAGCAACAGCTGCAGGAATTTAAGGGGATTTGAACAAGGAAAACAGGGGCAATACAAAATCGATCAGATGATGGAGGAAGTTCGGTTTAAATGGCAGGGTTTATCGATCCAACACGAAATGCACTGGAAAAGAATCGAAGATACACTTAAAACTCAATCAGATTCATCAAGAGAAACTGACCTCAGAGGTGGCTTAATACAAGCGGGTTACTTCCCTCACTATCTATTCGCAATCGTACCTAAAAATTTGGAATTTGCCGGGCGCTATGCGTTTGTTGATCCTAACACCCGTATTGATCATGATCTGCAACAGGAATTCAGCGGTGTCATGACGTATTTTTTCAGCGGCCATTCTAATAAAGTGAATTTCCAGGTTAGTCATTTAATTCTCGACGATCCTATTTTATCCCTGAGCCAATCAGAACAGCGGTTTTGGCTACAATGGGATCTTTCATTTTAAGCGAATAATAGGGGGGGCTACGAAGACAGCCCAGGACGTACCCTTATTAAATATGAGCCCGGGTGGGCAGGTTTTTTTTGCCCACCGTTTAACACTTTATTTCGTTTCATAAAAACAAGCTCTATCATTCTAGCTAAACATTAAGAAAGCCTCGGCTATTGATTCGATAAACCATGTAATCAACAAACTAAAAACTATTGCTGCGATTAGCAGATAGCCTAGGTTTGAATACTTGATCCAGTCATGATTGGAAACGATATTTTTCATAGCTGTCACCCTAAACAGAAAACAAGTCCGTATTATGTTTAGGTAACATTAAAGTAAGGTGTCACTTTGATGTCAGCTTGATGACACTCGCCTCAGTCCATTATATAAATGCGATAAGCTTCCAGCATGGCTTTGTCGGTATCGGATGAAATGGAGGCTAGGTAGAGCGTGTTGTTGTAAAGTAAAGGCGCGGATAATGCCTGGCCTGTACCTTGTAAAATTTGTTTGGCGACCTGTTCACCGTCTTTTATGCGAATGCCATAAAGCGTTCCCGGTTCACCTATATCGACGACCCAAGCCACCGCTTCTTTAGTGTTGCCAAGATAAGACAGGATGGGTAACGAAGGGTGGCTTCTAAAAGCAAGCAGTGATTCTGGCGCGTTAGGGGCGGGATATTGCCACAAGCGCTGAAATTTAGGTTGGCCACTGTTTTCTAAAATTTTTAAGGCCACCAATCCCGCCGGATGGCTTTTATCAGGGTTAAAGGTGGCAACAATAATGACTGCTTGGCCGTCCAAATAGGTGACCCGAGGTTGTGTGACTATCATGCCCATCCAAGCAGCAGGGCAGGGGTCGCTAGCCGTTCCGCATGTTTCGGCAATACTGATCCGGTCATATTGTGTGCCGATATGGGAGGCATCAATTAAATAAACGCCGCCATCTTTGCCGGGCTGGACTAGGACAGACTGGCCGTTTTTTAATGTGGCTTTAACAGGGCTGCTAGCGCCCAGGTCGTAATCCAGCCAAGCCAGGCATTCCCAAAATGTTTTATTGTCGCATTCACCATTGGTGGGTTTTAACGGCTTATTGCCTGCGGCCAAGCGCGGGATGAATAAGTTTTTGCAAGAAGCTATGCACGCTTCATCCGGCTGTTTGGGATCGAAATTGGCGCACAGCGCCTCATCGCATTCGGCATCGAATTGTAAACCCGGCTTGGCCCGCATGAGGGTGTTGGCATAATCCCGGCGTTTTAAATCAATTTGGCCGTTTCCGGTTGGGATTAATAATTCGGGCTCACCGGTTTTGTCGTTTGCGAATAGTTGCGGCCCGGTCGGTGCCCAAATACCGCCGCCGCAAATCATCTCTTGGGTGCCATATTTCATCGTTACCGGGCAATCCGCTTCCGGTGTCGTCAGTAGCACATTGCGGATTGCATGGTCGCTGCCCTGGTTTTTCCAGGCATCCAAATCAATTTCAAAGACCCAGCCGTGATAAGGCTGATTATCGCCAGCATTACCGAATGCGGCATAAACATAACCTAATGCGGAGTTCGGCCTGGGCAGATGCGTGAGCGCGGCGTGGGAAAATGCGTGTGACGGATTGAACTTTACCATGCCTGTTTTATCGGAAGACGCTTGTTCCGCAGTGACAATTAATTCTGGAAAACGCGCATCGAATGTCTTCATGGCTAAGTCAATGACCACAAGCCGGTGGCTGCTGCGGACACCCTGGTCAAGACATTGATAACTGACTACCAGCTTATCGCCAATGATAACAGGGGTGGCAACCAGTTGTGCGCTTTGGCCGATCGGCGTGGCTAGCTTAATTTCAAACATCATTTCGCCGCTATCAGGATCCAGTGCGGTCAGCGTACCGTTGGAGGCGGGGATAATAATGGCCGATTGGTTTTGTCCCACATAAAGCAAAGGGTTCGCCATGATGCGGCTACCAAAATCGACTAAAGGATCGCTGTCTGTAGAAAAAATCTTCTGCAAGACAAAGGTTTCCGGCTTATCGATATCGGTACGATAAAGCTTGGCGTAAGTTAATAAGGCTAAAGCCAGGAGACATATAACAGTGATTAATGGACGACGCACGGGAAAAATTTTATCCAGATGAGCGAAAAACCCCGTCTCTTTAGGGCGGGGATGTAAGCGACTCGCACGGCAACCGGCTGAACCCCAAAAGGGTTTAGCCGGTTGTTTAGTGCGACGCTTTTACTTATACTCAAAACCGCTACCAGAGGACGCTGTCGGCTCTCTCCATGACGGCAACTTAAGTTTTAAAAGGCTTCAAATTCACTTTCAGCGATAACCAAGCAACAGGTGTGAGGTCTTGAATAACCGCTTAAAAAGTATAAAACAACCGTCGGGCAGACGGGCTAGTCTGTGAAGTGAACGGTGCAGTAATGCCGTCAGCAGCAGAAACCAGTGGGCAGTAGCGATACATACTCACTCCTGAGCAATCAGGAATCCCTTTGCTTTAGCTGGGGGAGGATGTCAAGGAGTTGTGAATAGCCGCAGATTATATTCGTCGGGATTCTATAAAGCTACTGTGACAGTATTATGACGGTAAGGGGTTTACAGGAGGTAGGGCATCAAAATTAGGCGCTTGTGGCCTGTCTTTTTCAGGAAATCGCCTAATGAGAATTGCCGTACAAATTCCCATTCTTCGTGATCTTAGCGCCCTTCGTGGTGATAATGAAAAATCACTGTTTTTGTCAGGCCGGTAGGGTGGGCAGGTTTTTTTGCCCACCGTTTAATGTCATAGCATTGTTCCGCGTGGGCACGAACAGTATGTGCCACCCTACGCGGCTGATAAGCGTTAAATATGGGTTAGGCAAACCCGAACATTAGGATCAAGCAAGCCCTAACACATCCTGCATGTCGTACAAGCCGCTATCTTTATCGGCCAGCCAAACTGCGGCACGAACAGCGCCATTGGCGAAAGTCATGCGGCTGCTGGCTTTGTGGGTGATTTCGACGCGCTCGCCGTCGTCGGCAAACATGACGGTGTGCTCGCCGACAATGTCCCCGGCTCTGATGGTTGAAAAACCGATGGTTTTTCGATCGCGTTCGCCGGTATTGCCTTCCCTGCCGTAAACCGCACAGTCTTTCAAATCCCGGCCCAAGGCATCGGCGATGACTTCGCCCATGCGCAATGCGGTGCCGGACGGCGCATCGACTTTATGGCGGTGATGGGCTTCGATCACTTCAATGTCGGTGTAATCGCCCATGACTTTGGCGGTCATCTCCAGCAGTTTAAGCGACAGGTTGACGCCGACGCTCATGTTCGGCGCCATCACGATGGCGACTTCTTTGGCTGCTTCGTTAATCCGGGCTTTTTGCGCATCGCTGTAGCCGGTGGTGCCGATAACCAGCTTTTTTCCGGCGGCGCGGCAAATCTCGATAAAAGCCATCGACGCATCGGGACGGGTAAAATCAATTAATACGTCGAAGCGGTCGACGGCAGCAGCCAAATTATCGCCGACTTGAACGCCGACTACGCTGATGCCAGCGAGTTCGCCAGCGTCACGGCCAATGGCAAGGCTATTGGGGCGGGACACGGCAACGGCCAATTCGGCATTTTTCGCCAGTGCCGCCGCTTTAATCAGACACAGTCCCATGCGCCCCGAAGCGCCTACTACAGCAATACGCAGCATAATTTATCCTGTCAGTTTGTCGAAAAAGCTTTTTACGCCGTCAGTCCATGAAGATTCTTGCGGGCTATGATGCTTGCCGCCGCCGGATAAGGACTCATTGAGTTGTTCAACCAGTATTTTTTGCTCTTTGGTCAAATGCACCGGTGTTTCCACCTGCACTTTGCACAGCAAATCGCCGACCGGGCCGCCCCGCACCGGTTTTACGCCTTTGCCGCGTAAACGGAATAATTTTCCGGTTTGTGTTTCGGCAGGAATTTTCAACAGCACTTTGCCGTTTAAGGTCGGCACTTCCAGCTCGCCGCCCAAACAGGCGGTAGGGAAGCTGATCGGCACTTCACAATATAAATTGGCGCCGTCGCGGGTAAAAATCTCATGGTCTTTGACCTGAACCTGGACGTATAAATCGCCTGCCGGGCCGCCGTGTTCGCCGGCTTCGCCTTCTCCAGCCAAACGGATGCGGTCTCCGGTATCGACGCCTGCCGGGATTTTTGCCGACAAGGTCTTATTTTCCTGAACCCGGCCTTGCCCATGGCACGAACCGCAAGGATCTTTGATTTGCTGGCCGCTACCGCGACAGGTCGGACAGGTTTGCTGGACTGAAAAGAAGCCCTGCTGCATCCTGACCTGGCCATGGCCGTGACAGGTTGAACAGATAACCGGGCTAGAGCCTTTTTTGGCGCCGGAACCGTTACACACGCCGCAAGCGACCAATACTGGGACGCGGATTTTGGCGTCGGTGCCGAATACCGCTTCTTCGAGGCTTAATTCCAGGTTGTAGCGCAAATCCGAGCCGCGTTGGACATTGCTACGTTGCTGCCTTCCGCCGCCGCCAAAAATATCGCCGAAAATGTCGCTGAAACTTTCACCGGCGCCGAAACCGCCAAAGCCGCCCGCACCACGCCCGCCGCCCATTGACGGGTCAACCCCGGCATGGCCGAACTGGTCGTAGGCAGAACGTTTTTTGGGGTCGGACAAGACTTCGTAAGCTTCTTTAATTTGCTTAAACTTGGCCTCCGCTTCAACCGGGTTGTCTTTATTCCGGTCGGGATGAAACTTCATCGCCTTGCTGCGATAGCTTTTTTTAATCTCTGCGTCACTGGCGTTTCTGTCTACACCGAGAAGCTTGTAAAAATCTTCTTTTGCCATGGTTCAATCCGCTCCTAATTATGATTCAGGAGATAAAGCATTGCTGCGAGGTTGTTAAAAGTCGCACCTATAAAAGGCACGGAGTGGTTTGATTATGCGTCGTTTCCAAACAAAAACGGAAACATTTTTATTTAATCTTCAGGTAAAAAATCTTTGTTTAATAACTGATCAAAACTGAAAGGGCAGCTTTCCGGGAAGCTCTTTCTATCTATGCCTGTTTCATCTTCCGCACTGATTTTTGCTTTTTCAAAAGCGATAATAATTCTTTCGGTAAGTTCGTAACGCAGGCTTGGGCTATCCTCAAGCAAGTCCAAAATATCGATTCGTTGCGTTAGAATAGTGTTTTTCCAGCTTCTTGAGCGCAAAGCAGGCTGAAATTGCCATTTTAATAAGTGAGCTAACAAAACAGTTAAACGACTGGTTAATTCCCTTTTTTCACTTTTCCCCATGGCCTCCAATTCCTCTGCAATATGCTCAATATCAACTTCATTAAATTTATGTTGACGAAGTAAGTTGGCATTGCTCATAAGCCAGGCATAAAAATCTTCGTTGTAATTCGCTATAACATCCATAAATTTATTCTAAAACTCTTTTGAAAACGTTAAATTAACGGTTTCTTCAATGGTTTGGTAATTTAACATTTTAGAGCCTTTAAACAAAAAAAGAACGCAATGCCTACGCAGCATTGCGCTCCCAAGACTTAAATTTTTATTTGTTATCGTCGTCTTTAACTTCTTCAAACTCGGCATCGACAACACCATCGTCGGCCGCGTGTTCCGAAGAACCTTGAGCAGCACCCGCTGCGTCGCCTTCAGACGCTGACTTTTGCGCGTAAACACGTTCCGCCAGTTTACCTGACAACTCGGTCAATTCATTGGTTTTAGCTTCAATTTCCGCTTTATCATCACCTTTAACCGCCGTTTTCAATGCTTCAATCGCCTGTTCAATGCTGGTTTTTTCTTCACTGCCGACTTGGTCGCCCAGTTCTTTCAACGATTTTTCAGTGGCATGAATCATACCGTCCGCGTGGTTGCGTGCATGAACCAATTCGGTCAATTTACGGTCTTCGTCGGCATGGGCTTCAGCATCCTTAATCATGCGTTCAACTTCGTCATCCGACAAACCGCTGGAGGCTTTGATGACAATGGATTGTTTTTTGCCGGTCGCCTTGTCTTTGGCCGACACGTTCAAGATACCGTTGGCGTCAATATCGAATGCGACTTCGATTTGCGGCACGCCGCGTGGTGCAGGCGGAATATCGGCCAGATCAAAGCGCCCCAGCGATTTGTTGGCCGATGCGACTTCGCGTTCACCTTGCAGGACATGAACCGTGACTGCGGTTTGGTTGTCATCTGCGGTAGAGAAAACCTGCGATGCATTGGTTGGGATTGTGGTGTTTTTCTCAATCAGCTTGGTCATTACGCCGCCCATGGTTTCGATACCCAGCGATAACGGAATGACATCCAGCAACAAGACATCCTTAACATCACCCGCCAAAACACCGGCCTGAATTGCCGCGCCCAAGGCCACCGCTTCATCAGGGTTAACGTCTTTGCGCGGTTCTTTGCCGAAAATGTCCTTAACCATTTCCTGCACTTTCGGCATACGGGTTTGGCCGCCGACCAAAATCACGTCGTTAATGTCAGACGCTTTTAATTTCGCGTCTTTCAACGCCATTTCGCAAGGGCCTTTAGTGCGGTTAATCAGCTCTTCAACCAGCGATTCCAGTTTGGCGCGGGTCAATTTGACGTTCAAATGCTTGGGGCCTGAGGCATCTGCGGTAATGTACGGCAGATTGACATCGGTTTGTTGGCTTGAAGACAGTTCGATTTTGGCTTTTTCCGCCGCTTCTTTTAAACGTTGCAGGGCCAATGGGTCATTATGGACGTCTACGCCGCTTTCTTTTTTAAATTCTGCCGCCAAAAACTCAATGATTCTTGAGTCGAAATCTTCGCCGCCCAAGAAAGTATCGCCGTTAGTCGATAACACTTCAAATTGATGCTCACCGTCAATCTCGGCAATTTCAATGATGGAAATGTCGAACGTACCGCCGCCTAAGTCATACACCGCGATTTTGGTGTCGCCTTTAGGCTTGTCCATGCCGAACGCCAATGCGGACGCAGTCGGTTCGTTGATGATACGTTTGACTTCAAGACCGGCGATACGGCCGGCGTCTTTAGTCGCTTGGCGTTGCGAATCGTTAAAATACGCCGGTACGGTGATGACCGCCTCGGTGACTTCTTCGCCCAAATAGGCTTCGGCATCTTTTTTCAGCTTCATCAGGATACGCGCCGAAATTTCCGGTGCCGCCATTTTTTTGCCATGGACTTCAACCCAGGCATCGCCGTTTTCAGCCTCGGCGATTTTATAAGGCACCATTTTGATGTCTTTTTGCACTACGTCATCTTTAAAACGACGGCCAATCAAACGCTTGATTGCAAATACGGTGTTTTTGGGGTTGGTGACCGCCTGGCGTTTTGCCGACTGTCCGACCAACACTTCATCATCGCTGGTAAATGCGATAATCGAAGGCGTGGTGCGCGCACCTTCGCTGTTTTCAATCACTCTGGCGACGCCGTTTTCCAATACCGCGACGCACGAGTTTGTTGTTCCTAAATCTATACCGATTATTTTAGCCATTGAATTCTCCAGACTTGAATGTATATGAAAAGTAAAAAGTTGTTACAAATATGAGGCTGCTTTATTTGATTTCAAGCCTGTTCATTGATGCTAGGGTTATCTGTCGGTTTGTTTTCGGCGGCTTTAGCGACTAAAACCATCGCGGGACGCAACAAACGTCCGTTCAGCACATAACCTTTTTGGAACACATTAACCACAGTATTGGGCGCCGCGCCTTCCACTGCCTGCATCGCCATGGCCTGATGCAGTTCGGCATTAAACGGCTGCCCGAGTGGGTCAATTGTTTCAATTTTGAATTTTGCGAACACCGATTCGAATTGCTTAATGGTCAATTCGCTGCCTTCGCGAAATTTTTTCACATCCTCGCTATCGCCGGTTGCTGCCTGCAAACCCAATACCAGACTGTCCAATACCGGCAATAATTCTTTGGCGAAGCTGCTCAAGGCGAATTTGTGCGCATCTTCCAAATCCTTTTGCGTGCGTCGTTTCAGGTTTTCCATTTCCGCCTGCACCCGAACCGCTTTGTCCCAATTTTCCTGCGCTTTTTGCGCGGCTTCGAACAATGCCTGCTGCAACTCTTCGGTCGTCAGCTCATGCCCGGACAATTCGGTATGCGTCTCGGCAGCCGTTTCGCTTTCAGTTTTAACCTGAGAGTCAGGCGCTTCCTGATCATTACTCATTATTTATAACTCCTTAACATTTAAAATTAATAGCCATGCCAGACGGCTGAAAAAGACATTATTCATAGTGGGGTCGTTGATTTTGGATTCAAGGCGGCGCCCAACAATTTTGCCGTGACATCGACAAAGGGGATGATTTTTTCGTAGGCCATGCGCGTCGGCCCGATTACGCCGAGTACCCCGACCACTTCGTCGCTGACCGAATAAGATGAGGTCACCAGGCTGCAATGGTCGAAAGCCCGGTAGCCGGATTCTTCGCCGATAAAAATTTGCACGCCGTCGGCTTTCATACATTGGTCGAGCAAATGAATAACGCCTTGTTTTTGACTGAAGGCTTCAAACAGGCTTTTTAGCCGTTCCATATTCGACAACTCGGAAAAGCCCATTAAATTGGTTTCGCCGGTCAGCACATAGTCGTCTTTTTCACGATCCTGTTGAAAAGCCAATTGCGCCATTTTGACGGCATCCAACATACCCTGGCTAATTTCGGGCTTTCCTGCCCGCGCCCTTTCAGCCAAATGCACATCTGTTGCCGACAGATTTGTTATGCGTTCCTGATCGCCTTGCAACTCTTTCAGCACGGCTTTGCGTACCGCGTCTAGGCTGAGTCCAGAATAAATTGAGTTTAAATAATTGGCCGCCTGTTGCAACTCGGCGGCACTGAATATCCGTGAGGTATGAATGATTTTGTTATGGACTTCCTGCTCATTGGTGACAAAAATGACCAACACGCGGTTATGGGATAAGGATAGAAACTCGATATGGCGCAAACACACCAATTCTCTTTTCGGCAGCGTTACCACTCCGGCCATTTGGGTTAATTCCGACAACAGCCGCGAGGCGACACCGACCGCATCATGCGCATCTTCGCTCAGCGACAAACCCTGATGCAACAAGGTTAAATCTTTGGATTCCAGCGGCTTGACCGTTAGCAAGCTGTCAACAAACAAACGATAACCGCTGACTGTAGGCACCCGTCCCGCCGACGTATGCGGCGAATGCACCAGTCCCAAATCTTCCAGGTCGGCCATCACATTACGAATGGTGGCCGGACTTAAATTCAAGTCCGAATCTTTGGCTAAAGCCCGCGAACCTACCGGTTGACCATCACTGATATATCGCTCTATCAGCATTTTTAATAGCTGTAGCGACCGCCCATTTAAAACTTGCGTATTACTCACACCAACCAACCTCTGCAACTGAATTTAGCACTCCATCAAGTCGAGTGCCAGAGCGGCAAAGTATCAGCTCATTTGGCTGTTGTCAATAAACGGCTGATGGCATTTGAGCGATGGATAATGGAAAAAATAAAGTCCACGAAAGGCGCGAAAAAACCAGTAAAAATAATAGCATTGCTTTCTCATGTAATGAATGGACAATTTTTTAGGGGAATGCATTAGGTTATTTCCGAGAAAGAATATCCCCCCTGATGATCTTGGGTTGTAGAAAAACAGGGTCTACGAAAATCACAAAAGCCACGAAAATTTCGTGATTTTCGTGGCTTTCGTGGACTCTTCTTATCAGGAAATAGCCTTATTTGAACAAATGCCTAACCTCGTCCCTTTCTTCTTTTAATTCATCTTCACTCAGACGCATTTTTTGTAGGCTAAAATCGTTAATATCCAGGCCTCGGACAATACTCACTTCGCCCTCAACGACGGTGACCGGAAAAGAATAAATCAGTCCGGGCTCAATGCCATAGCTGCCGTCCGACAATATCGCCATACTCACCCAATCGCCCGCTTCGGTGCCAAAAATCCAGCTTTTCATTTGGCCTATCGCCGCGTTTGCCGCCGATGCCGCGCTGGACTGTCCTCGGGCTTTAATGACTTCTGCGCCGCGTTGCTGAACGTGCGGGATCAACTCATTGACATACCAGTCATTGTCAACCAGCGACAAGGCATTTTGCCCTTTGACTTTGGCGTGGTGGATGTCGGGATATTGCGTGGTCGAATGGTTGCCCCAAATCGTCATATTTTTCACATCGGCGGGCAACACACCGCATTTTTCTGCCAATTGGCTTAACGCCCGATTGTGATCTAAGCGGGTCATTGCGGAAAAATTTTCCGGCCTTAAATCAGGCGCATTATTTAAGGCAATCAACGCATTGGTGTTGGCCGGATTGCCGGTTACCAAAACCTTGACCGTTGGGCTGGCGACATCACTCAAGGCTTTGCCCTGCACCGCAAAAATCTCCGCATTGACGGCCAATAAATCCTTGCGCTCCATGCCCGGGCCGCGTGGCCGCGCACCGACCAAAAAGACATAATCGACATTTTTGAATGCGACCCTCGGGTCGTCGGTGACTTCAACACGATGCAGCAACGGGAAGGCGCAATCTTTCAGCTCCATCAGCACGCCTTGCAAGGCGCTCATCGCCGGGGTTATTTCAAGCAGATGCAGGACGATGGGTTGGTCTGGGCCAAGCAACGCACCGGCCGCCAAGCGAAACAATAACGAATAGCTGATTTGCCCTGCGGCGCCGGTTACAGCAATGTGAACGGGTGTTTTCATTTATTTTTTCCTTTAATTTTTTATATTTCTGTCTACTTATTGCAAATGCCAATAAGCTAATCGGAAAATATGACGGCTACCCCCATTCCCGACGACGGCATGAGCATGTGTTAGCAATTTCTAACACCCACTTTTGACATCCTCCCCAGCTAAAGCAAGGGGATTCCTGATTGCTCAGGAGTGGGATAGTATCGCTACTGCCCACTGGTTTCTGCTGCTGACGGCATTACTGCACCGTTCACTTCACAGACTAGCCCCGTCAGTCCGACGGTTGTTTTGTACTTTATTAAGTGGTTATTCAAGCCCCCGCACTTGTTGCTTGGTTATCGCTGAAAGTGAATTTGAAGTCTTTTTAAAACGTTAAACTGCCGTCATAGAGAGAGCCGACAGCGTCCTCTGGTAGCAAGAGTCGATTCTAACACGATGGAACAATTTAACACGATGAGAAATACGAAACTGAGCCGCTTACATCCCCGCCCTGAACTGCGGGGTTTTACGCTACTCGTGGATAAAACCATCCCTCGCAGATAATAGCGAAGATGAGCCCTCATATCAAAAAACACACTAATTTTCACAGATCATTGAGCATCAAGGGATGTTATTTCTCGGAAACGGCCTAACATGCCATTAGTCCCACAACTGTATCGGATAGTATTTAACAGGTCGGGTAAAATCTATTTCCATTCGGCTTTGAATCCGCCGTGTTTCTTGCCGCAAACGCGATTCATCACAACAATATAACACGCAATCCGGCTCTATAATTTCTGAGGCCAAAGGAATCGGCGCTTGATTAATATCGACAACAGATAACTGAAAATTGCGTAAATCTAATGCCTGTTGCCAACCAAGCACTAAGCACTCAGGACGCAAACGATTTTCCAATAGATCATCCTTGATAAAAGTTTTAAACGCCACCGCCAAATCATAATCACTGCGTGCATTAGCCGTATTTTTAGCGCGAGAACCATAAAGCCAAACAACCGAAATATCTGGGTTATTTTCAGCTAATTGAATAATCGCTTGCAGCGTTTTATCCCCTATCATAAATAATAAAAAATTACTATTACGCAATGATTTTATTCCTGAGTGAGTTTTTCTAAATCAGTTAGATCAAGCCCCGTAATTTGTGCTATTTTTTCTAGGGAAAAATCATCTTTAATTAAGTTTCTGGCAATCAGTAAGGCTCTTTTTTTCTCGCCCATTGCCATGCCTTTCTCCATGCCTTGCTCTATACCATGTTCTTGCCCCATCACAAAACTGGGTAATTTCTCTATTTCTATTTGCAACATTTTAAATGCCTCCTGTATATTAATATTCATGTCCCGGTTACTGGCTAAAATTTCCAGCATAATTTTTGTAATGATGGGCAATATCTATTAATTTAGGAGTCTAATCACAAATCAACTTTTAATTCAGCCGTCGTAAACTCATGCGGATTTAATTCCGACAACTGTGACCTAACCCGCTGCCGCAACTCTTTTGCCGGACTCAACACATACGTTTCATAATCGGCATGATCAGGGTTTAACAACAACAATTTTGACAAAGCCGAGGCCAAACGAGTGACCGCTTTAACATCGCGACTATCGCCTTTTAACGTCGGACACTCACCAAAAGGAAACTCCAGATGGCTCACCGTCCGTAACTGATGCAAATATTCACCGAACACATCCGCCTTAATACCCATGCCTTGCGCCGCGCAATCGGTGGTGAAGCGCGGAATTTTCCAACCGGGAATAATCCCGTGAAACCTATCCATCAGCGCAGAATCATGGAACATTTCCGGCAGATGCCGAATGTAATCAAGCTGTCGCGGCCGACCTTCGTATAAATCGATATTGGCTAAAATAATCAAACCACATTCGCTGGTGATTTTTTTACCGCCCACACTAAATTGCCCCGACTCCAAATAATCTTTAAATTTAGCGTGAATATCATCCGCGCCTTTAAAAGTAATCGATTGGCCTTCATCCAGCACCAATAAATCATATTTGCCGCCGAGTAAACCGATTTCATTGGTGTTCAAATTCATAAACAACTGCGCCTGCGATAAGCCACCGCCGCTGTTTAACCACACATGACGGCTGAGATTCTGATAAATAAACGATTTACCGGTACCTTTAGGCGCAAGCTCCATTAGGTTCAAATTATTCTGCACTAACGGCAACATGCGCAAAATAACGTTATTTTGTTGCTCTTCAGTATAGGCCGAAGGTTCGTAGCCCATCGTGCGCATTAACAAACAAATCCATTCGCGGGTAGTGAACTGTTCACGCGCCTTAATCAGTTGATCCAAGCGCACTTTTCCCGACTGCATCGGATTAAATTCAACCAATTCGATGACGTTATTTTTGCCATCCGAATTAACAAATAAGCGCCCCGCGCCCCATTGCCCACCTTCCAACAAGGACTGATTTTTTTCTAATACCTCGCTGGTCACACTCGCATTACGTTCTTCCAAACACGGAATGGTGAGCAGTTTTTTTCCTTTGCCAATATCAATGCGAACCTCAAATCGATCCAATAACACCACTGCCTCGCCTGAATATAAACGGTAATTAATGGTTTCTTTTTCAATTTTTGACGGTAAATGCCGGCTCATAAACCCCGTCACATCGGCATAAATATCGGCATCGCTTTTGTTGGATTTTTGAAAACGAGAAATCAGCCATTCTTCAACAAAACTGGGGATAGTGCGTTTTTCGCGGATTTTTAACGACCGAACCAATGCTTTATCGATCACCAACTCACTGAATGCCGCACTGATTTTTTCGTTCAATAACTCTTTATTCAAAACATATCCTCAAAATTTTGTGTATCGCTATCTTTTTCAAGTAATGATGCAGGGAACTGTACAGATAGCAACTTTTGATTTTCTTCATGCGATTTAATGCCCGTGCCAGTGCTGTTATAAGAAAGCAAAAGCGTCATTTCTGTTAACCCTTCTTGATCCTGTTCCGAGCTAAATTTTAAAATTATACTTTGATGACTACCTGCGCGTAGGCTGTCAATAGAGCCTTTACCACAAAAAGGTGCGGCTAACGTTAGCTTGATGCTGTTAACAGTTTCGCTGGCCATCAGATTTAATTCAAGTTGCCATTGCTTATGCCCTAATTTGATGCAGTTTTGTACAGACAAATCGACTTCCAGCGGCGTTTTACAAGGTGTTGGTGGTCGTGATGTTAAGGTAATCAGTGGAATCAACACCTCTTCCGGCGTTAAACCGCCATGTGTTAATAGCGCATTAGCGGTTAAGCGCACGCGTTTTTTCGGCACCGCATAATGATCAATTTTGACGAAATCCTCCGGCAAATCAACAGCTGAATTCAGTTTAAAGACCCGTTCTTTTATGTCACCGAACTGTTCTCCAGTGTACTGTTCTTGAGTGACCGTCATGCCGTGATCAGCGGTGATAAAAATGGCAATATCACGCCCCAAACTCATTGCGTCTCTTGTCCAACGTTGAATTGAGCTTGTTATTTGGCTGCTAATCGGCTTTAAATCAGCGCAATGTTTTTCAAAACTGACACATTCATGTAGGCGACCATCTAAACGATTTTCAAAAAATACCAGTAGGTTAGTATCGGCGTCTAAATGCTCACTTGATTCTTTCCAGCTACGCACTATTTTCAAGGCCTGTGGTGTAGGCAAAAAATGCTGATAGCTTTGTCTAAGTGCAGCTTCTTGATCATTAGGTAATTGTGAAACCACTTTTCCTGTTAATACTGCCATTTTTCCAACTTCTGTTAGCGTCGGCAATGGCGCAAATAACACCTCCGAAAGCTGTGTAAGATGCTCTTGCTCGATCAGCGATTGTAATTCAGCTAAAACTACCGACTGATTTAATGCCGATAGCGCATCAACCATCACCACAACTACTAAATAATCAGCCTTTAAAAAATCATGAATACGTTGCGAGCATTGTCGCCAATCAGCATTAGAGCGGGCAATTCGTGGGCTTTGCTCCAGCAACCAATCGGTAAAACTGCCATTAATCGATTCATCCAACGTTTGCTTATAGGAAAACGCGTGGCGGCAATAATCAAAATAACCTTCGCTCCACGCCAAAACCGTTTCAACACTGGCCGATTGTTCGAGCAATGGATAAGAAACGCGGGTTAATTTCTTAGCGAGTGCCACCGCTTCAGGACTGGTAAAGATCGCCACTTGTTGCGCTAAAGTGTCGCTTATTAAACAAGGTGACAAGTCGATTAAATTATTCAACTCCGCCCATAATACCGGCCAATCCACTATGAATAAATCGGCTAATGAATTTACCGGTACTTCGTTAGCCAATATTTTCCGGGTAATACTGTTTAACACGAATAAAAATTTTTCAACCAATGGTTGTCCGGCTGTTTCGGTTAGCGGCAACAAAGGTAGAGAAAATAACGGCGTAGGTAAAATTTGTGCAGGTAAAGCAATACTTAATTCATAGCGATTAATAATTCCTCGTAATTGAAAAAGGTGTTGCTGATAAGCAAGTTTTGTTAAAAACTCCTGGCAATTACCATACAGTAATAATTCAGTGATAAATAAGACAGCAGTGTCTTTAGCTATATTTAAATCAAAGATAAGATGATTGAGTAGGCATTTTTTTAGGCTGTCAATAGCCAGTAACGACAAAAAAGCCGGGGATTGTTGATTTACTGCGCCAACAAACGCGTAAAAATCTTGCCCTGAAATTAATTCATTCGCACAGATACTTAATAGCGTTTTTTCAAAGCATTCAAACTCGGTAAATACTTGCTGGCTTAATAAATTTAACGCCACACACATGTCATTAGTCAGCCAATCGGGCACCGCGCTGTTAAGTTTTTCAGCGAGCAATAAGCGTGGAATTAATGGTTGCGTTAATAATACGCCTCGCATACCTTCCAAATATTTAAAACGCTGATATAACGCCTCATTGCTTAATCGTACTCTGCATAAAGTAGGTGACTGATTACGCAGATGCTGAGTAATGCGTTGATGCGCCTCATTAACAGACGCCTCACAAGGTTCAACGACAAGTGCGTCAATAGAATCAATGCCAAAATAATCCAAAACTAATTGCACGGCCATAACTAATCCTCATAGCTCAGCAAAATGGCGTGTAATGCCTCGCGTATTTCTTGCTTAGAAAGATTAGCTTGCTCAATGCAGGTGCTTAATTTACTGATTAATATATCTTTAGTGTAAACCAGCGTGTCTGCTACTGCTAAGGGTTGATGGTAATACGTCGTTACAGGCTGTTGGTGATGCTCAATTAAACTTTCCAGCTTGCCTTTGCATTGCCCAATTTCAGTATCGGTACATTGGTCAAATGATTTATTTAACATGATCTCGGTGACTTGCTTAACATCAATATTAGCCATGTCATCATGTTGCTCTAGTAATTCCCCAACCGCTTTAGCTTGTGGCGTAGCCTGATCATGATTTAAGCGGGCAACTAAGCGTGCTTTATCGTCAACATTTTGTGGACAAACCTGCTGCAACGTTTGTTTTATTTCATGCTGTTTAATATCGCCTATTCGATCAAAATCATCCAACAACTCTTTTATCAAGGAGCGGGCTAATTCTGGAATATCCCCCGGTGTTTTATGTTCTAAACCCAAAAGGCTTAATAGAAAATCAGCAAAGTCTTGTGCGTTTTTAGTGGGCACAGCCTGTAAAAACTTAACTAGCTCTTTAGGCTTATCCTGTAACTGATTTGAAAATTTAACCGCATCGGCTGTATTTTTGACAAACTCGCGCAGCTTTGCTGCGCATTCACTACCAAATTCTTCTTGAGATTGCTCCTCATCCTTGCGCATCTTAAAATGCAGTCCAATCGCATACAGCATAGCGAATTGTCGAGGGGTAAATTCAACCAACTGAATAGAAAGTTTACTGTCAGCAATAAACGCCAGCGCTAAATTAGCAGCAAAATCAGTTTCAGTACCCGCATTTTTCCAGCGTAACCGTTTGACTTCATGGCGCACCGCAACCGCAGCCAGTATCGCCAAACTACAAGCGGGAATACCATAAGGCGGCGCAATTAATTTTTCGCGTAATTCGGCAACTTGATAAGCCTTATCGCGCTTTTGTAACAAAGCCTTATGTAACAGAACTAAAACATCTTTAACTGCGCCGTCGGTTTCTTCAACCCTTTTAATGTCCCATTTATCCGGTTGACGCTGAATAAATAAATGATTGGCACCGAGAACACCATCAATCAGTGCCGACCTTTCGCTGGTATCCTTATCTTCACCTAATAAATCATTGGTTTGATAAGTCGGATTATCATCAAATTTAACAATACGTTCGATGATATTGCGCACCTTAATATTCCGCGCATAACTTTCATCATTCAGCTTATTCATATTCATGGCGCGAACAGGAATTTCTTTTGGGTATAACGCTTGAATATGTGTAGTTAAAATACCTCTAAATTCATACCAACTTTTACAGGCGATTGCTTGAGCAATACCCGCTTGCAAAATTTCACTTTTACCGTTGGTTAAACCTTCACGCCCATACAAAACTTGCAATATAGATAACAAATCTTTGCGGGTTTTTTCCCACTTTGTCGTTAATTGTCGGCGTAAATCATCGGTGGCGGTTTTTTCTTTCAGCAATAACTTCAATGCTAAATAACGGCATAACAAACCACCTAATTTAAAGTCTTTACCGCCATAGTTAACCGATTCGGAACGTATGCCTTCAGCGGGCAACCAAAAATAAATATTAGCCGGGCTGGTTTCTTGAATACGCGCTTTAACCTGCGCGACCTCTTCAGTGTCTTTAGCTAACACGAGAAAAACTTGACCGCTTAATAACGGATCAGATAATTTAAGCGTATTTGTTATTGGCGGTGTTAATAAATCAACCGCATAAGCGCGGACAATACCGCAAGGCGACGGTTCTAGCTCATGCGTACCCAATACCGGAAATAAATCTTCCCGCATAGTCGGGTTTTCATTCAACAACGTTTCAGCGCTACGTCCAGTAAAATAGCGTAATTTTTCATCAATCAAACCTTCGACATTCACCCCGGAATCGCCTAACAATGTCCATTGATGCGTTAAATCGCTTTTCCAGATTAACTCCTCGGCTTTTAACCAAGCTAAATCAGTATGTAAGCGTTCGGCGGCACTGTTCGTTGGTTGCGTGTCATATAACGCACAGGCTAAAAATACTTCATTAGTTTGAAAGTCCCCGTCTAGTAATTCACTGAGCAATAACAGCTTTAACACATCCAGCTTGCCTTGCCTTTCATTCGCACTTAACTCAACAGGAATTCTATTTTTTGCCCGTTGATAGCGCTCTAATTCATGTGCTTTTTTATCCTCAAGCGTTTCGCCGTAATAATCGACCAATTCAGGCAAGCGAATCAACTCCTGAGTGAATAAGGCTTGCTCATTAACGGTTTTACTCAGAATGGTATCCGCGTTAATTTTAAAAAACGTAAGCGCGGTACGATTAGCCTGAGCCATTTTTGATAAAGCAAACAAGCCCGCCGCCATTACTGGGTGCAAAGGATAGATTTCCCCGCTCACGGCTGATAATTGTTGACCTAAAGATTTAAACAAAGGCAACGGATTACACGCCGCCACTAATTGTTCTTGATTAGCTATCGACTGCTGCCAGTGTTGCTTGCCAAATTCCGTCCACGAACGCTGCATTCCGAGTAAATGATAACCCTCACTTTCAGCCGCCGATAACTCAATTTTAAAATCCCTAAAACGGCCAAAAACAGTCTCTAAACGATTTTTTACCGATTCTTCACAATCTTTAGCATACTGAGAAAATGACTTATGCGTTAAGCCCATAAATATCGTATGTCCACGCGCCGGACTACACACTTTTTCGACAAATTCCTGCAGCTCAAAAATTTCTGTAACTACATTACGATGCGGATTACCGATTAAATCTTCCAGCGCCAAACCAAACTCATCCCAGACCACCACAATGCCGCCAAATTTATGGTTTTCAGCCAGGTTTTTACCGGCTTCAAAAAACGCATTAATGAAATTACTACCGCCTTCATTCGCAGGATTAAACGGCGCATCCTGACAAACTTCAATGTGCCAACGCTTAAATAACGCTAACGCTACCGGCTGATGACTCTTTAAACCATCTACCATATCTTCAGTCGTCAAATAATGTTCAGCCAAGTGCCATTGCGATAAATCAGCACAAGCTAATTCCGGTGAACGGTTGACAATAGCGTCAAAACGTTTAGTGCAGACTTCATATTCCGTCGTTGGTAAAATATCCGCCGGATTTAAAGTAGGATGCCGCTCTAGCGCATCATATAAACCTTCGATTAACTTCGCTCCTAATGACGTCGTACCAGAACCGTATAACGACACCAGCAAATAAGGTAAGGCATCAACATCATCAGCTGTTAAAAAAGTATTTTTTAAATTATCTGCAAGACTGGCTTCACCAAAATTGCGTAAACGCTCAAACAAATGTTCAAACTCACTTCCGCCACAGCCGTCACGTAATAATTGCGCTATCACCACCGCCGCATGGCTTTTCCCTGAGCCATAACTGCCGTGTATATTTAAGGCGCGTTGTTCCTGAGTCGCTTCAGGAAATACCGCCTTTTGTAAATGCGTTAATACCGCGACTGTCGCTTTAGTCGGGGCAAAGCGATCGACCAAATTATGATTACTTAAACTTTGCCCCACCACAATGGCAGCGGGTGTTCCTGTGTTATTAATTTCAATAATATCATTTAATTGCGTCATTATAATGTCCGGTTATAGTCGCGAAGTTTTAGTCGATACCCACGCGGTTACTGCCGTAGAATCTAAAGGTTGCGGAGTGAAATAATGCTGGTTAATACTGGCAAAATCATTGCCTTCAGTAAAAATAACAATGACACAATGGCCGCCATGCCTTTCACTGAGTGTAGACCAAAAAGCTTGTTTTTCTAAAATAGGCCAATGCTGAAACCAATACTGTGGCTGTTGAATAATTAATCCCGGATGCGGTGCATCAAAAACCTGATCAACAAACTGTTTACGGGAACACGATGAAGCAGGCGCTTGAGTGATGTTGGCTTGCTCGCCATTCCACAACGAATAAGCCGGTAATAGGCGCTGTAACGTGCCAGCGAGTTCATCCAATATCAGAACGTCTTTACTGGAAAATGCTAAATGTTGATAGCGGATAGTAGGCGCGTGGTAATGATTTAACACGCCAACGAGTTGTTGTTCAAGCACGGTTTTAAGCAAGATTTCAGTCGTCATAATGTCCACCGATAGCAAAAATAAAAATGGCTTGCTCATCAAAGCGATAAATCAGCCTGTCTTTTTCAGACAATCGCCGCGACCATAATCCAGTGAGATGATGTTTAAGCGGTTCAGGCTTACCTAAACCATAGCGCGGGTCGTTTCTTAGCATTTCTTTTAAAATATGGCACAAACGCTCATGTTGTTTTTTATCTTTTTGTCTCAACGCTTCATACACTTCCCAGGTTTTACCTTCAAATACCAACGATCTCATTTAATTCCTCTGTAGTCGGTTGATAGCCTGTGTGTTGTTGGTGCGTTTTTTGAGATAAAGCAATTTGCTGCATTAATGTTTGGTTTTGCAAAATATAATGCGTTTCTTCGCTCTCTATTTCGTCAAAGTCGTCTTCAACAATAATCAAGACTTCCACTTTTTTACCTTTTAAAAAAGGTAACGGTTGGCTTAAATTAAGTTGTTGCGGATTTTCAAGCGTGAGTATTTCTTTGTAAGCATACATAATCGATTCTCTGTGTTAAAAATGATGTCGTAAAGTCAATGCTTTTACAGCCAAGTATCCTCTCCGCTTTGCAATAATAACAACACGGTTTCTCTTGGATTGCAGCGTTCAGTAAATGATACCGATTCTAAATTGACCGCATTAGTAAAACTAAAGTATTCTTTCCAATTATTGCTTTGTTCCATACGCCATATTTGTTTACGCAACTCTTCTGGTGAACAGCATAAAAAGTGCCCTAATCCTGCCGCAATAATCTCAGAAAAATCTACCCCAGAGCGCATTTTATAACAATGAAAACGCATCATCGCGAGCGCATGAATAATAATTTCATCGGTTAATTTAGGCGAACCTAAACGAATATGTATTTGATCCTCTGCTTTTCTAATTTCAATTAAGCCTAAGTCGGCTAAGGGACGGTCGTGTTCAAACATGCGCCTGACGCTACTAATTAAACTTTCTAGCGTTGAATCTTTATAACTATCACCGTTATCACTGGTTAAGTTATTTTGTATTTTTGAAAAAAGTTGTTTTGAATTTATCCAGTCTTTTGAAATTGTATCTAACTGTAAGAAAAAATTAGGATAAGGCTCGCTAACAGTTGAAAAGCAAGTTGATAAATGAAAAGCCCACCATGTAGATGATTTATCTAAATTAGTATCATTACCCAAAATGGCGAAACCAAAATCAGTTAATTCATACTCTCTTGAATTCCGACCACCTTGTATAAGTTGAGATGCTACCAACCAGCTTTTTATCGTTTTTAATCTATTGTCTCCTGCAATGAATTCACATCTAGCTCTACGCATATTTTGGCTAGAAAAAATTTCTCTGTCTGTTTTTATTGTTTTAAGTCCTTTGGTTATCCACCAGTGTGAAACAGGTTCGCCTTGGTTATTCATTAATGTCATACGTTTTACCCCATTAGTAGGATTATTTTTAAAATCTATTAGTTGAAAACTAGAATGAAACCTATTGTCAATGTATTTTTCAAGGATTATATTGTATATTTTTTCTATTAAATATTTATCAGAAAATAACTCTTGATAAATTGGCTCTAAAAATCCGCCAGATATATTTTTTTCAATTAATTCTGATTTATATAAATCACCAGAACTTGTTCTTTTTAAAATATTGATTTTTGTTATTTCCCACACTTTATCATTTTCTAATCGCTTAAAAGCATAGTGAAAATTATGATTATTTTCATTGGGGAATAATTCTTTAAATGTAATGTTAAGTGCTGCATTTATCTCATTAAAAGAAATTAATCTTTCATTTCCTAAATAGCATTTTTTTAATGCATAAAGTAGCAATACAGGCTTATATAAATTTGGCTTCCCATTGTTTACTTTTACATTTATGTTGTTGAATACTTCAATCAGGTCATCTTCCATTATTTAAAACAAACCAAACATCCGTCGTCGTTATCTTCATCATCTGATAAAGCATCCATTAAATTACTCGCTTTTTTTACTTTATCTTGGCTTAAAGCAAACTGTGCTTTGATTTCATCTTTACGTGCAACCATTTCGTCTAATGATTCATCTTGTGACCAAGTATGATTACGACCCAGATTTTTATGGTAAAGCTCGAACTGTCTTGCCTTTTCAAAATAATCAGGATGCCGTTCAGACAAACCTATCCATTCTATTTTTCTTTGGTAAAAGCAAAAATAACAGCCTGATCGACTTCGCCATTCATAATATTTAGGTAATCCAAGTCCAGATTCATCTAAAATATTTTTTACATCATTAATATCTAAGCCATCCTCTTTAAAAGGATAAATAGCACTTATATTAGGTTTGGTTGAAATATAGCCTGTTCGATAAGGCTCATCTGCTCGAATGGCTACATAGCTAATTACCGGATCGTTACCAACAAACTGCTCAAATGGTTTTAGTTTCAAATTGATAGTACACCACCTCGAACGGGCAGTAGGTAAGAAATTGCCATTTAATTTCAAATAATGGTCAAATCCTTTGCCTGCATTTAAACGGACAATTGATTTGCCTAAATAATCCTCCATTAGATCAACAAATTCTAATGTCTCAGGCAATTCCGCGCCGGTATCGGCAAAGAAATATTCCATGTTGGGTACTTTATCGCGCATATAAATCGCTAAGGCGGCGCTGTCTTTGCCGCCGGATATGCCTAATAAATGTCGAACCGGTTTTTGATTATTCATAGTATTAATAATTTTTGTAAAGTTATGGAT
This sequence comes from Methylobacter sp., assembly GCA_030684815.1. Lineage (GTDB taxonomy): Bacteria > Pseudomonadota > Gammaproteobacteria > Methylococcales > Methylomonadaceae > Methylobacter_A. The sequence continues at coordinate 25,978 of JAUXXQ010000122.1, forward strand.
TATAGAGTCCCTTGATAACTATCTGCGATTGGAAAACAAAGCTCATAATCATTCCAATCTATATCGCCATCGCGTAATGTGAAGTTTTTAAATGCAGCCAAGTCCAGATATTTTTTTAGCATTGGATTTTTAGCTTGATTTAAAAAACTTTCAAAGTCGATTACTTTTTTAGTCTTATCATTAAATTCAAATTCAATTTGATAATTTTTTAGATAACGAGCAGAAGTGATTTGAATATAGCGAGTCGCAACGGTATTCATTATTTAACCCTCTTGTTAATACATCGTTCCCACGCTTCGGCGTGGGAATGCCGTTATGGACGCTCCGCGTCCCGTATCATTGCAATGACTATTTCCATCCAAAACAATCGCTCCTTTCGCAACGCTGGAGCGTTGCTGGATGCATTCCCACGCTGGAGCATGGGAACGATACAATTTAATCATCTTGTTAAAATTTATAAGGTCTCCAAACAGACTTCAATAAAAGGCCCATTAGCGCGTTCTTGAATTATCTTAGCATCTTCCAAATCTTCTACTGTTTGTTGTCGATGCGTTTGTTCTGATAAATTTATTTGCTGCATCAATACTTTATTTTGTAAAACATAATCAGTTTCATCTTCAGCAATAACAAGTATTTCAACCTGCTTACCTTTTAAAAAAGGTAATGGATGATTTAGATTAATTTGTTGCGGATCATCGAGTATTATTATTTCTTTATAAACATACATAATATGGTCTACTAGATTTAGTTAGGTCTAATACTATATCCACGATCTAAAATTTGATCCAAATGAAAATCAAATTGACCGCTCCAATAATTACGGTTATTTTTTTAACCTACAGCATTTTCAATTTAAATGAGTTACTAACCTATGCCGTCTTTATTATCGCTGGAGTGCAGGCTTTGCCTGCTCTGGCAGGCAAAGCCTGCACTCCAGCCATGTTATTGTTTTGATATTTTTTAGTAATTAACTGAATTTGAAAACGCTGTAATGTATTCAATTCGGTAATATCAAGCCCTGTAATCTCGGCTATTTCTTCTAATGGAATATTCTTTTTAATTAATCGTTTGGCAATTATTAAAGCTCTTTTTGTTTCGCCTTTTTCTATGCCTTGTTGTTGACCCATAAGAAAACTAGGCAATTTCTCTATTTCTACTTGTAACATTTCAAACTCCTGCTGTATGTCGAGGTTAATATCGCGATTACTGGCTAAAATTTACATCGTTCCCACGCTCCGGCGTGGGAATGCAGTCATGGACGCTCCGCGTCCCGTATCATTGCAATGACTATTTCCATCCAAAACAATCGCTCCTTTCGCAACGCTGGAGCGTTGCTGGATGCATTCCCACGCCGGAGCATGGGAACGATAAACGCCGGAGCGTGGGAACGATACAAACAATCGCTCCTTTCGCAACGCTGGAGCGTTGTTGGATGCATTCCCACGCCGGAGCGTGGGAACGATAAACGCTGGAGCGTGGGAACGATACAACGGTATTCATTATAGGGAACACACCTTAATTCATTTCACTGAGTAACTGCGAAATAATGGCGAGTTGTAATTGTTTATCAGCATTTTTAAATTCTGGCGGCAGTGTATTGACTATGGTTTTGGCCTTTTTTATCAGATCATCATTTAAATAGGCGATTTGGTCGTTTTCGCCGTTTTGGCTGACCACTCGAAATAAGGTGGCTTGGCCTTTGGCGGTTGCTTGATGCGAGTGGACTAAGGCCAGTTGCCGCAGCCGTTCGCTAAATTCAATCAGGCGGTATTCGGCGTCCAGGCTGTTAGTGAGCAGCCATTTATCCGGCGGCAATTTGCCCAAAAAGGCGGCGACGGATTCAAGCCAGGCGGTGTCGGTTTCTTTGTTGTTTTGCAGGCGCAAGATAAAGGCTACAAGCCCTTGTTTGTCTACGGTGTAATGTTCTAAGCCGGCATATTTTTGGCTGATGCGGGTTCTCAGTTCATTCAGGCTTATTTCGGCGGGTTCTTTTAAGGCGGCGGCGAGTTTTTGCCGAAAGTCTTTCAGCAGGTTCGGGTAGGCTTGGTTAAGCCGTTTTAAATGGCCAACCAGTGCATTTAAAAATTCGCCAGGGTCATTGTCTGTTAGGTCGGTGCCGAGGTAGGCGGGATAACCGCAGGCTTCGGGCAGGGTTTTAAATAGTAAGGTCATCGGGCTTTGTGTACTTTGGAAGGCGTCACGCACGGCAATGGTTTGTTTATCGAGTTTTTTTGTCGCCAGGGTGTAGGCGGGCAGTTGGGCGATAAATTTGGCTAAGGGTTTGACGATGTCGAGCAAGGTGCTGTGTTCGGGCACTTTGCCGATGAGTTTTTCCAGGTAGCGGTTGAACAGGTCGGCTCTGATGCCGCTAAAGTCAAAGGCTTCAAGGGTAAACAGTTCGGGCCGTTTGGCTAAAATTTCAAACAGTTCCTGGCTGACGACTGGGCAAAATACGCCGCTTTCGTACAATGCCAGCGAGCGTTGGTTGGCTAGGTAATAGGCGACAAACAATAATGATGACACGCCTTTTTGTACGCCGTAGGGCGGTTTTTCCATCAGTGCGTACAGTTCGGTTAATTTTTTCGGCGCGCGGCTGTCGGCTAAAAATTGGCGGATGCCGCGCCAGACCTTGGCGAAGTGGTAGCGGTTGTTGTCGCTCGGATTGACCAGTTGCCAAACGCCGTTGTGTTCGATATGCAGGCCGGGTTCTTTAAATACGGCGCGGTAGATGGTTTTTTCGGCGGGGTATTTGTCGGGGGCAAAGCCTAAATCTTCTACATGGGCGTGGGTTAATAAGGCGGCAATCAGTTTGTTTTTGGCGCCATTGGCTTGGCCGGATACTTTGTTGCGGTTGACCAGTTCGTTTTTAATTAACGGCGCTTGGTCATAAACGTTTTCCAGCACTTCGGACAGTTGATGTTGCAGTTGACGCTGGCCGGTTAAGGTTAAAGGTTTGCCTTGCCAGTACCATGTGTTTGTTTCGGGGTGATCCAAATAGCGGCTTAATAGTTCGGCTTCGGTTTGTTTGCTGGTGGCTAGCCGGTCTTTTAATTCGCGCTGTGCGACCGGGTCGGCTTTTATTTCGGCGCGTTCAGTTTGTATGTTTTCTAAGGCAATGGTTTCGGCGACGACGGCTTTAAGTTGCGCGGTGTTATCGCAGAGTACATAGAGTGTTAAGGCGTTGCTGTGTGTGGTGACTTGGCTGTTAAATAGCGCGGTATCTTCTTGGTTTTCGGATAAAAAGAACAGGATTCTGGGTTGGTCGCTGTGTTGATAAAAGTTTTCTTTGGTATTTGCGTCGATGTAAAAAAGGCTAAAAACGCGCAGAGTTCCGTGTTGTATGGAATATTTTCTGGCGACAATGGGCGGCAATTTGTTACGGCGGGTGAGTGTTTCGGCTAGGTTGAACCGGCCTAGCTGTTGCACGGTTTCTTCTACGGCGGCCTCTAAATCAAAATCGCTGCCTTCCCAAATCCGGTATTCGGAACTGAAGTGCCGGTAGTTGATGATGGCTTTCTTTTGTAAATTGGCCAGCCCTTGCTCGACATTGACGCTTGCCGGGAAACACAGTTTTAAACAGGCCAAGCTGGCTTTAAGCCCGGCTTGGTTGCCGATGATGTTAAACAGGCCGATGGTTTTTAGCAGCTGTATTTCTGCTTCTTCGGCATCGCCTAAGCGGTCTAATGCGGTCATGACTTCGGCCCAACGCCGGTGGGTCAGGTGGTCGGTGGTGGCTAAGGGTTGGTTGTGAATAAAATATTCAAAAATTTCCCACGGTAGCACCCAGTCGCCGATTTTTTGTAGCCGCTGAATGCCGTGTTTAAAACCAAAATATTCTTGGCTGCCCAAATAGCTGAATAAGGTTCTTTCGTTTTGCGCGACTTTTTGGCACAGCGTCGGCAAAACCAGCGCGGCTAGTGGATGTAGCGGATAGCATTGGCTTAAAATTTCGCTGGCGGGTTCGGCGCTCAGGCCGGGCAGTAAGGCGTTTTGCCGGGCTAATACGCTAATAATGTCTTTGGTTTGGCGGTTTATGTCGCGCTGTTGCGCCGGTGTCAGGCGGTTACGGAAGGCGGCCGCGACAACGCGTAAGGTTTGTTCGGCGGATTCAAGGAAGGGAATGCTCTCGAAACGCCCTTGCACTTTGCTCCATTCATTTTTCAGCGCAGTGCTTAAACCTTTTGCGTATTGCTCAAACGCTTGGTGCATCAGCACCACTAACAGAATGTTGGCGTCGCTGTCTTGATAAGCCAGCTCTGCCAGTTCTTGCAGTAAAAAAATGTCGTTGGCGCCGGAATGGCGGGCTTCGTATTCTAAAAATTTGCCCAGTTCGTCAATGATAATGAGCAGGCCTTTGCCTGATTTATGGCTGACGGCTTGTTGGAGCTTTTTTAGCAAGCCGATGATTTCGCTAGTGCTTGGCGGCTGTTGTCTGGCTTGGTCAAGGGTTTGAACAATGGCGGGCGCACGTCCTTTGTCCCAATAGCGAACAGCGGCTTGATACAGCGCATCGACAAAGCGCTGGCTTAATGATTCGGGGCTACCGGTTAACAATACGATGCAATAAGCATTGCTGCCGCTGGTGTGGGCGATGATTTTTTCAGCTACCGGGGCGTTATGGCGCTTTAAAATAGTTTCAGCAACGAGGTTGTTTTGACGCTCTTGGTCTTCCAGCAAATGCGCTAAAAACACGGCAAAGGATGATTTTCCTGAACCATAAGGGCCGATTAATGACCACGCTCTGGGCGCTGATTTTTGGCTGAAGGTGTCGGCAATCCGGTCTAGCGTTTGAATGGCGCGTGAGGTGGGGATATAGGCGTTGAGGATGGCGGAAGAATCGGCATCGCGTTCAAGGTTAATCGAGCGGGTGTAATGGGTGTCCAGTTGTATGTTGTCCATGTCGTCAGTCTTCATGCTTGAGGTTGGTAATAGTGGCGCAAAAAGTCTAACGAGGCCATGTTGTCGTTGAGTCTGGCGAGCTGATGAAGGCCGGCGGTTTCGTTGAGCTGAAAATGTGCGGGATAGGCGGCGACCAGGTTTTCCAGTTTTGCCAGCAATGCGTTTTCTGTCAACCGAAACACGCTGCCGATAGCCACGTGCTGTTTTTGGCCGTACATCAATTCGTTTATCGGCATTATTTGTATGCGGCTCAGGTTGAAAACTTCGTTAATGGCATAGCCGATGACGCTGATCGGCAGATGCGACCGCAAGGCGGATGCTGAACGGTAAAAATGGGCATGTTCGCTGGCGCTGACTAATTTTAATGAGCTTAACGGGGCGTCCAGACCTTCTTCAAGTTCAGCGTGTGCGTTGAGCTTGGGCGGGCTGTACATGCGCAAAATCATGGCTATTTCTTGCCTGACGGTTTTTTCTGAATGTTTGCCGGATAAATTGCTGTTAACAAAATCGGCCAAAGCGTCGGCGGCTTCCTCGCTGGTAAATTCGGGCTTATGGAAGCTGTTGAAAAACCAATACCAAGCGGTGGCTAATTCTGAATGGGTCGCAATTAGCCAGTGCAGTAGCCAAATAGTCGCTTCGTCTTCAAGATAAGGATCCCAACCGGTTTTTTCAGCAAAAATGGCTTTGCCGAGTTCGGTGGCAAGCAAGCCGTCATCGGCGTCTTTGAGCATCGTGCTGGCGCGCAACCAATATTTGATGGCATGTACCATGTTTTTACCAACGCCAAGTTCAATGGTGGCTTCGTCTGATGAAAAAACCGCAGGGTTGCGTTCAAATGCTTGAAAGCCTTTGCTTAGCCAAGCGTAACGCAGGGCAAAAGTTTCATGGCGGCCGAATGAGGCTTTTTTAGGATTAAAAAATTTAAGTGAACTGTCCATGTTTTCAATATAAGTAGTCATTCAAAAGTTTCTTAACAAACAAGTTGGGAGTAAAACAGCTTTAGCTGTTTTAGCGCCAATAGCTAAAGCTATTGGACTCCAATGTAAAAATAGGCCTACTTAAGTAAAGTAAGAGGGCAGGGGGGGCTTGTCATTTGCAGCAATTTAGGGCGGCAAATAAATTGTTTGATTATCAACCAATAAAGCTTGGCTGTCAGTCAGTTAAGGCTTACATGGCTAAAAAAGGGTAATGATTTTAGTTGAATAATAGTAAGTTTTTTTATAAGTGATTGGCGTGTAATGGTTAAGTTCTGGTGTCCGTAACGGTGGCGGGTTCTGTTTGTTTTGTATAAACCGCCAATTTGGAGCAAATAATTGATGTCATTGCGCAATCAGTGGGTTGGGTCTTCGTTACTGTAAACCACGGTTAAAGGGGATGTTGGCTTTGCTCATTGCGTGAACCGTGAAACAGGTCTGTCCCGTGTTAAGTTGATAGCTTTTTTTGTGGTCTTGGTGCTGATTAGCCTGCCCAAACTGGCTTCCCATTTAAAGCGGGACAAGCATGCCGAAGTAGACCTTCCAGGTTTTTAAAACCTGGAAGGTCTGTCCCGCGTTAAGTTGATAGCCCCCAAACTATGTGTGTTGCCGCACCGACTGCGTTCAGTTTTGCGCGCATTGTTTAAAGTAAGTGCTGGAAGGCAGTAACCATCCAGGCTTCGGTCATGGCTATCGGGCCGTGGTTAATTTAACAGGAGATACCCATGAATAAAGATCAAGTAAAAGGCAAAATTGAAGAAGTCAAAGGTAAGGCTAAGGAAGCGGCTGGCGTTATATTGGATGATAAGGCGTTGGAAGTGGAAGGGAATATCCAAAAAAATATTGGCAAGGTTCGATCGGGTTTTGGTAATTTAAAGGAAGACCTTAAAGACAGTATTTAACGTCCGGCATATTAAACCGCGTGGCTAAACTGGGTGCGCGGCCATGACCGGTTCCCGAATACTTTTTTACGGCTGATAAATGGGGCGCTTAACGGCTTTCTCCCTTTATCGCAGTCCATCTCGCCGTCAACCGACGGTCTTTAACGGGGAAGCACACATGCTTGAAAGTATCGCTCTCATTCTGATTGTCCTCTGGATATTCGGCTTAGTTTCTGCCTACACCATGGGCGGGTTTATTCACATTCTGTTAGTTATCGCTGTTGTCGTTATTTTGATGCGCGTTATTCAAGGGCGGCGCGTCCTGTGACAGACAACATGTATGTTATTTAGGAGAGACAAAATGAACGCAGCCAATATGGTAGCCATCGTATTAATCATCGGCGGCATTCTGGGCTTGGTCTATGGCGATTTTAGCTATACCCGCGAAACTCAAGAAGCCAAGCTAGGGCCGTTGGAATTGTCGGTCAAAGACACGGAGACTGTTTATGTGCCAGTTTGGGTAAGTGTTGGGGTAATAGTCGTTGGTGGCGGAATTTTGCTGCTTGCGAATAAAAAAGCCAGCAGCTGAGTCGGCGATAAAAAATAGAGTCCACAAAAACCACGAAATTTCCGTGTTTTTTCGTGCTAAGCGTGGACAATTTTTAGTCTGTCTTTTTCAGAAAGTCGGCCTTAACACTATCACCTAACGATTTACCGGTACCGATATGGACAAGAAAAAAAACTATCTGATAGGCGCGAACTATCGTGAGCGATAACACGGAAATTACGCGGCTACTACCGCTGAACAGCCATAGACAGGGCGTGGTTTTTCATGAGGCCGGGCATGCGGTGTCCATTTATTTGAATAACCAAGCCAAAAAATTGCCGCCGGTTTTTTTTGAGATATTGCTTAAAGATTTAAACGACACCTCTGAAGAAGACTTAATCTGTTATCAAGCGTCGCATGATGACTGCATGGCCAGGGCTGAGGGCGGCCGGTTAATTAAATCGCTGCCTTTTGCTATTGAGGGTTTGGTGCATGTTTCAAACCACCCCCCTGACGGGAAAGATGTTGGGCGGGCCAGTAAAATGGATGAAATAGCGGAGCCGTTGCCGTTGATAGACGGTTATATGGCGGCCTTTGATGCAGACGTCATTAATCTGCTGGTCGGCCCGCTGGCTGAAGCTAAATATATCACTGATGCGGATGATGAGCTGTTTAGCCTTAAATTAATTAATCTGGGGGCCTTAAAAAATTATGGCGGCAGTTCTGACCTGGTATTGGTTAATGAGTACTTGCAAAGTTTTTCGACCAGCCAACAGCAGCGGGACGATAAATCAGCTGAATTGTTCGCGCTCGCGTTCAGCTTTATCATGGATACATCGAACTGGGCCGCCATTACCCTGCTGGCCAACTACATTCTCGACAGCCATAAAAATATCATTAGTTATGAAGAAATTGCCTTACTGTTTGATCATTAAGCTGATTTCATTATTGATGACGCTAAGCCGGTAACGTTTCATTATCAATAGTGATCACGGACTGTAAAAAAAGGGTCTGCTTACATCAAAAAAACTACGAAATCTTCGTTTTTTTGTACCTTTCGTGGGGATGATTTTTTTCATGACGAATCAAGTATGCTGGGCTGAATGCATTGAAAACAAGGCTCTAGGGGCATTAGGGCAGACCAATAAACGCTCTGGTTAATGTGCGATAACGTACCGACTTCGTTTGTTAGATCCGTCACACTGTGTTTCCATTTTTACTAAAAGGAAGACCCCCATGAATTTCGCGATCGAACCCTTGCTGGCTCTTGTGATGGGCATATTGATTTTAATGGTGCCGAGATTTTTAAATTATTTCGTGGCCGTGTATCTGATTGTCACTGGCGTTTTGGGGCTAGTGAATCGCTAAAGAAGTCCCAATGGCCAAGAGCCGCACCGTTTTGGCCGGTTTTGGTCACATTTTTTCTCTAACAGGAGCACTGTCATGTCACTAGGTACCATTTTACTTATCATTCTCATCCTGATACTGGCCGGCGTTTTGCCGACTTGGCCGCATAGCCGAAGCTGGGGTTACGGGCCTAGCGGTGGGCTTGGATTATTGCTGATCATCCTGCTGGTTCTGGTGTTATTGGGCAAAATCTGACTGTAAAACAAAATACCGCGCTAACTGCATATCGTTATTACGCTCGACACCATAACCAGTCGGTTATGGCTAACAATGACCAGGAGACACCCATGAACAAAGATCAAATAAAAGGCCGCGTTGAAGAAGTTAAAGGTAAAGTCAAGGAAGTTGCCGGTAAGGTGCTCGACGATAAGGGCATGGAAATAGAAGGCAATATCGAAAAGAATGTCGGCAAGACCCGCAAGGGCTTTGGCGATCTTAAAGAAGACCTAAAAGATGACGAATAAAAACAAGCATTGCTGAATTGTGCCGTAACGCTCACCTTAACACTTGCGGGGCGGCACGGCAGTAGACCCAAAACAATTTTTTTAGGAAATAAATATGAAACAAATTATTAGCTTATTAGCTGTTGTCGCCTTGGCCAGTTCCGCTTTCGGCGTTTATGCAGGGGAAAATAAAGACGAAGCCCCGCTGAATATAAATAAAGACCAAATAGAAGGCCGCGTCGATGAGACTAAAGGGGCTATCAAGGAGCTCACCGGTAAGGTACTCGACGACAAAGGCATGGAAATAGAAGGCAATATCGAAAAGAATGTCGGCAAAGCCCAAGCGGGTTTTGGCGATTTGAAAAAAGATGCCAAGGATTTGCAAGAAGGCAAGTAACACCTTTGCCACCGAGTCAGGCAGCGGTTCCTAACAGACTGCCTGCCTGATGCCCATTAGAAACCACTCTTCACAGGAAAATAATATGAAAACCAACAACATAAAAACAACTCATTTAGTCGCTGCTATCACCTTAACGTTATGTTCATTCGGTGTTCTTGCCGAAGTTCATCCCGAAGTTAAATCTGAAGTTAAATCTGAAGTTCATTCCGAAGAAAGCCATAACAAATTGGCGCTCGAGCATGCACAAGAGGCGGTTAAAGCCGCTGATGCGAAAGCGCTTGTTGAGCATGCGGATACTGCGAAAACCCATGCAAAAATTGCCAATGAGCATCTGGATGCAGGCATCAAAAGTCTGGCTGAAGCGATTGATCATGGCAAATTGGGCCATGACAAACAGGCTAAGAAAGCCGCTGAAGAAGCAGTCAACCATTTGAAAGCGGCGCAATAAACCGGCCGATTGAAGTTCCGGGCCAATTCACGCAAATTGGGTTGCTTCGTTAGTGATAAACAGCGGGGCTATCAACTTAACACGGGACAGACCTTCCAGGTTTTTACTGGAGCCGCTCCCGACGGCTCCAGCACTTCCGCCATCCATGGCAGTCGTACTGGAGCCGCTCCCGACGGCTCCAGCACTTCCGCCATCCATGGCAGTCGT
>JAUXXQ010000089.1 GCA_030684815.1 Methylobacter sp.
AATGAACCATTTTATCAGCTGAAGCTAACCGGCTGGAAGCCGGTGGTTTTAACCTTGTGATGGAAAATAAATGTAGGAAGCAAATTAGCAAGCCAGCGTCTACCAAGGCTTGCGCGGGTATATGCCCTTTTGGGTCACTTATCGTGCTATGACTTTTTTATCGACTAAGATAAATTACTCCAAAAATTTTATTGGCTAAGTGAAAGCGGCATTTTTCGCCGGTTATATCGCTGCCCCATCAAATGGCACCCTAAAAACGACTCCTTTTGATCGTACAATTTTGGTTAATCTGTGCATAATTAAATTTGTGGCTTGAACAATACCTTCGCTAAAAATCGACACCAGTTCTTCGAGTTAAAACATGAAGTTATAACTGCCTGTTTTGGCCATAGTTGATTAAAAATTCATCTAGGCAAACCTTGAAGTAATTTTTAATCAGTAAACGGCTTGTATACGCAAAAAGAAAATTATAACTATTTGTTTTACTTTACAAGATGAGTACAGCCGTTTGGCGAAGGTATTGTTGAAATTGAGCAATTTTAGGGGACGCCCATGGCTTTTTAAGTTTTTATCAAAAACCAACTAACCAACCAGTAAAAATAGGAGTTTCTTGTGCGTAGTTGTAGTTGTTTTTTTTGTTTTTTTTGTTTTATATGTTTTAGTGGCGTTTTTCGTTTTATGAATCAATGTTTTGAAGATTTAACTATAGGGAATTTGTGGTGAACTATAGGGAATTTGTGGTGAACTATAGGGGATTTGTGGTAGACTGCTTCTAAGTTATTGATTTATTGTTACCATATCTATGGTAACGGACAGTAAATTGAATTATTGAGAGTAATTTTTTACATTATTTAAAATAAAAAATAAGATATTAATCAAATAGTTATTTATCTAACTATAGGAAATTTGGTGTATTTTGTGACTAAGATAAAAAAAAAATCATTTCCATCTTCATTGATTGTTACTCAGTCAAATAAGTTAGTTGAAGCACGTTACAATCTCAGTTTAGGGGAGCAGCGTTTAATTATAGCAATGATCGCTCAAATACAACCAGATGATGAGGACTTCAAACCTTATCGCATAAGTATTGGTGATCTGGCTGATTTTTTGGGTGTATCAAAGGGATCTGCGTACCATGAATGCAAGAAAATCACTAAGTCTTTATTAGGACGCGTTTTAGAGGTTCAAGAGAATGGACGATTATTGCAAATAGGGTGGGTCTCATCAGCTGATTACATTGATGGTACTGGTATAGTTAGTTTAAGTTTCGATCCATTATTAAAACCATATTTACTGCAATTAAAAGGAAATTTTACTTCTTGCAAGTTTGAAATGTTATTGGGATTTAAAAGTCAATATACAATGCGGATGTATTCATTGTTAAAACAATATGAACAATTAAAAAAACGAGAAATAGAACTTGATCTGTTGCGCGTGATGCTAGGACTTAGAGTTGATCAATATAAATTATATGCGAACTTTAAAACTGATTTATTAAAACCAGCTCAAGTGGAACTTAAAGAAAAATCAGACTTATATTTTGAATTTGATGAGATCAAGTATGGTCGTAAGGTAGGCGCAATTCGTTTTCACATCATCAAGAATAAAGGCATTAAAACTGCTCCCGATGATATCATATTTGATATTTCTCCAATAATATTTGAATTGCCGTCACCAGAAGTCAAAATAAGTAACTCAATCGTCGAACTGTTGTTATTGGTACCAGAGCAGCATAAATCCAAGAAAACGGTACTGTCAGCACTGGATTTCTATGAAAGCAAACATGGTTTTGACTATGTGAAGCGAAACATCCTATACAGCAATGCTAAAGCAGCTAAATCTTACGCAGGATATTTGAATAGCGCTCTTAAAGAAGATTGGGGGCATGACTGGGAACTTGAGCAACAACAGGCCGTCCAAGTGAAGAAAAAGTCGATTGAGGTATGGGAACGACAAGGATTTAGCAGCGAAAAAGAATATGCTGAACACAGCTTTCGTAAGCAAATGGAAGCTTTGCAAAAATAGGGTTCTGTCGCAAAGTTTAGCTAAAGCCAGGAAATTCCTATCCTGGAGGCAAGACTATCCTGCTAATGCCATGAACTGCTGATAGGCGAAAATATTTTCATCGGACAACTGCCCCTTTCGGATCATATGCGCCGTTTCAATTCCAGCGATCGTTGCTTTGGCCGAATAGAAAGCGTTGAAACCCATCATCGGTTTCGTTATTTTCTTGATGAAACGGTGATCCTGTTCGAC
>JAUXXQ010000091.1 GCA_030684815.1 Methylobacter sp.
AACGGCCAGGTCGGTGTGTATCGGGGCAAGCTGTTGCTGTAGCTTTGCATCAAGGTATTCCTTGGTGACCAGTTCCTTCAGGTTGACCTCCAAGGCTTCTGAAAGGGCTTCGGCCTCGGCCTCGGCTTGCTTGCCGGGGACGCCGGCAGATTTGAGCTTGTTGGCGAATTTTAAGGTGTCGAAAGTGATACTGGTCATGGTGCGCTCCATTAGGGGCTGGTAGTCATAGTTTGCAGTATAGACTATGACAGTCTAGCGCGTCCATCGGGGCCGATAAAGGGATTGACAAAGCTATAGCAAGGCGCTAACCTGTTTCGGCACTGGCAAAAGCCGGTGTCGGGATTGCAACCCCGCTATAACCACAAGATGCCAGCGCATCTATGCGCTTTTTTTATGTCTACCGTTTTTCAGTTTATGGTGGGCTGGCACAGGCCGCGTTCGCGCGGGCCGCTTCCTTGTGGGCGGTTGTTGCAACCTGTGTCAGTCCATCGCCCAAGCAACAATAAGCGATGGTCTTCTTAATTTTCACAAGGAAACTATCATGAATAATTTAACGCCCGTCATCGCCAACATCACCATCCGCCAGGATAAACAAGGCCGTTTTAACCTTGTTGATTTGCATAAAGCATCAGGCGGCGCAACCCGTCATTCTCCAAGTTACTGGTTACGTAATCAGCAAACCCAAGAATTTATCACAGAATTGCGTAACTCATTGATTTTATCGGATTCAGGAAATCCTGAAACCGATAGCGTTCATATTGAACCTGTCAATATCGTCAAAAGCTTTTTCATGGATCAGGGGACTTATGTGGTCGAGGAACTGGTTTACCCTTATGCGATGTGGGTCAGCCCGGCGTTCCACCTCAAAGTGATCCGGGCTTATGCGGCTTTGGTCAAAAACGGCGTGCAAGTCCCCGAAGCCAAGCCCGCCGCTATGGAGCAACGGATGGATCGCATTGTCTCGCTCCCAATTAAATCTTTATCAGAATAACAGACCATGCAAACCAAAGACCAAGAAATAACCGTCACCGAACTTATTGCCACATTGCAGGAACTTAGGCAGCAGGGCTATGGCGATTGGCGTGTTGGCATCTGGTTGGAGTGCCATTTGTCCAGCAGACCGCCTGATGTTAATGCCGAAAATAAGACAGTCGAATTTGAACCGATATGGTGTAAAAAATGATGAGAGAAGAGACTGTACCTACCAATCCAACTCATGTTTTCATAGCCGTTGCCCGCACGGAGGAATACGGCGATGTTATTTTAACAGATTATATGTCAGCAACACGCTGTGCAGTTGAAGATAAAATAATAGATGTGGCTAGACAAGAAGGATTCAAAGGTACTATAGAAGAGCGCTTGAAAGAGCTAAATTGGGAAATCGGTGAATTTGAATTAACAAGAGTTTGACCCCCGGTTTTGTCACACCAAGCTCCAGCTTGGGAATGCAGTCCCTCAATCTCTGCTTGATGATAAGTTTTTACAGCTAACCGCAGAGTTGCGCAGAGTCATGCGCAGAGGCGCGCAAAGTAACAACAAAAAAACTATGTCTCGTTCCCAAGCTCCAGATTGGTAACGCATACCCTCAAGATCTGCTTGAGGCTACACTGCAAGCAGAGCTTGAGGGTAGTCACTCCCAAGCTGGAGCTTGGGAGCGAGAAAACTGCCTGTCATGCTCGGTGAGTTTCAAGCGCACCCCCTGTATCGCCTCATCCAGCTTTTTGATGTCGCTCTTGGTGCTG
>JAUXXQ010000092.1 GCA_030684815.1 Methylobacter sp.
TTTCAGGGTGGGGCTGGATGTCATTCGCGACGTATTGCTTAACGTCACCTATTCACTGGAGTGCGCATTGCAACGTATTATTCATTTTATTGATTTGAAAGGCTTCTCTGTATTTCGATGATTTTTTGTCATGTACAGAGGTAGACAACACACAAATATTTCTGACCACTCAATGACCAGCATTAGCCGATTGCTAACTTTCTCTGTCAAATCTTCACGTCTTATAAAATATATATATGAAGAAATAATATGCGTTGCGTTTAAACAAACGATACCAAAGTCTCATAGAATGTCTTGAAAAGTCACTGAGGGTGGTTCTTCCTAATTTTAACTTTTAGCCTGGCAACCTTAACAAAGTATAGAGCAATACATTTGATGGCCACAGCTCAAACTTTGGTGTCTTTTACCCAACCTGCCCTAAATTTGCCTAATTTAGAGTGTTAGAGTACCCTTTGACTACATATTAAACGATCGTCCTGTGATGTAGTCAAAGAGGCAACAATGACCGAAAACAGTAAAGTTGTCGCCTATTACCGAGTCAGTACCCAAAAACAAGGACAATCCGGTTTGGGTTTAGACGCTCAGGAACAAGCCGTCATGAATTATCTAAACGGAGGGGTGTGGGAATTAATTGAAGGGTTTGTTGAAATAGAAACGGGCAAGGGTTCGGATGCCCTCGATCGTAGACCGCAATTAAAAGCAGCCATGGGAACCTGCAAACAACATAAAGCTACACTCATCATTGCCAAGCTGGATCGGCTAGCACGTAACAACCATTTCATTGCTGGACTGCTGGAAAGTGGCATAGACTTTATTTGTGCTGATATGCCCCAAGCTAACAAAGTCATGTTGCAAATGTACTCGGTCATGGCAGAGTGGGAACGTGATCAAATTAGCACCAGAACTAAAGCCGCTCTGCAAGCAGCCAAAGCACGGGGGGTTATTTTAGGTGCTACGGGTATGGCAAACTTGAAACCGAACATTGAAGTTCGTCAGCAAGCTGCCGATGCTTTTGCTATTAAGTTAAAAGCTATTATTGCCAGCATGAAAGTTCGTGGACTCACTCAACGTAGCATGTGTGCTGAATTAAATCAGTTAGGTGTCAAAACCGCTAAAGGGGGTGAGTGGTCACTCATTCAATTGCAAAGAGTTATAGCAAGACTTGCATAATGCATAGAGCTTTTTTAGTTTCCCAAGTAAAAAGGTAACCGCTGGAAACGACTAACAAAGCGTTATCGACTAAGCTAACCAATGCCACTGAACAACTTAAAACACACCAGCGCTTACTGGAGCGGGCAGAAACGCAGTTGCGGAAATATGAACCGAAATGGAATTATAGTGCTTTGCAAATGAATAGAGAGTTTTGAAAAATTTCCGTGTTATAATAGGGTGTTTGATTGTCTTTCATCTAATTTTGCATCATCTTCCCAAAAAGTATCTTCAATAGTCCGTATCTTTTTGATAATTTTCTGGCAGGTATTCGCTGTGACTTTTTCAAATGCATTCTCCAATTGGAGTTTTAGATGATCTATCGTGAAATCACAATTGCGAGCAACCTCATTTTTTAAAATTCCCCAGCATATTTCTATAGGCTGAAGTTCAGGGTGATAAGGAGGTGTTCTAACAACCTCATGTCCCTGCTTTCGTGCAATTACATCAATTTCATAGGTGGGTTCCGGGGCAATTTTCTTCAAAATTTCTATCAGCTCGACTTTCAAACAGTCATCCTTGCACGGTATTTTATTGGCTTCAAGCCAAGTGCGAATTCTTTCTTTTGAGCAAGCAGGCGTTGGGGCAGAGTCGTCTGTAAGAATATTGTGGTAAGTCGCATTGTCCATAATAATCATGGAATTACTGGGGATATTGGCGAGTAATTTATCAACAAACCACTTGTAAAAAAGCTCCCCGTTCATTTGCCCATGATAATCACCTGTTTTTCGAGTGCTTTTGAAAACCACTTTAGCATCAGGAACCCAGCCATCTTTTGTAATGGCATCTATGATGATAAGCCGCTCTCCTTTTCCTGTTGGTTTTTGAATCCATGAGCCCTCTTCGCTTGAGTACCAGATAAAATCATTGCTATGATTTTTATTGACGTAGGACTCATCCAAATAAACTTCAGAACGGATTGGCTTGTTGTCGCTTGAAGCTCGATTGCTTCTCATTTTTCTCAAATAACGTTGCCTTGCTGCGATGATGTAATCTTTTTCTTTTAAATGCTGGGTTCGCGTGCCTTTTCCAAATTCAAACCCCCAACGATCTAGGGTTCTTGCAAGAGTTGAGATATGAAATGACTCATTGGGGGATATTTCTTGCAGCAAGCTACGAATCGATTCCAAGGTAATATGATATCCCTCCATATTGGCTTTGCGAATATAAGCCCGAACAACTTCTTGATGTGATGCATCAATAGAATAGACATCTTTCCTAAATACCGTCATATCGAAAGTTAACAATAGCCGCCACCAAATTCCATGTCAGCGAGTAGTTCTTGTGTTTGCCCCGATACACATCCTTGACGATTCTGAAAATCTTGCATCGGCGGTTAACGTTCTCAATGAAAACTCGCCGTTTTGCTAGCGCCTTATTATGGGCTTTGTCCTCTGCCGAAAGCGGCTGACCTTTTTTCTTTTTGACTGGCAGCGTCGAGTTCTGATGATATTTGTCTATCCCTTGGTATCCCGAATCGGCCAATAGCATGGCATCGGGATGTAATAATAAGCGGCTGTCCTTAAACACCGCAAAGTCATGCTGCCGACCTTTAGCGACAGTTACGGAGAGGATGGTCAAGGTTAATACGCAAATTACAAGCTGGGCCTTGATAGTGTGGCGTTTTTTTTCCTGAGTAGTACGCTTTTTGACTTTTAACGGGTCTCTCAATCGCTTGCTCAGACACGTCAATAGCCAAGGTAGCAGCGGGGTCTTCTAGCAGCGCTTTACGGTTGGGGAGTCTTTCGACCTTGGCCAGCATTCTTGCTGTGCGGCTATAAATCCTATGGCAGTAAGATTCGCTGATGCCAAAAACAGCTCCCAGATTTATCAATGTTGGGTAGTGGCGAAGGTAATAAAGGGTCAGCAATAGGCGGTCTTCCAAAGATAGTTTGCTGTCTTTTCGACCTCGCTTTGTCAGGGGATAAAGGGCTTTTTGCGTGTCAATATACGCAGCTAATTTGTCGTTAAGATGCTGGAAATCTTCTTTCGACAAGCCGACAGTCCGCATGAATTCTTTAGGGTTGTTAATGGGTAATTGGGCGTAAGGCGTCATGGCTATTCGTATTTTCAGAGGTTAGGCGGCTATTCTAACGCGATTAAGCTTTACCCAGAGCCAACTATTTAAGAAAGATGTCTAATAAGAAGGTCGTCCACGCTCTTGCGGAAAGATATTAATACTGTCAGGGTCTTTATGGTAACTTACCATAACCCGATTTACTGTTGTTAAGCTGATGCTCAGCGCATCTGCCGTCATTTGAGCGGCAGATTCACTTGACCCAAACTCCGCTTTATTCCTGTCGAAATAGTGTTTGACGGAGACGAGTAACTTTTTTTCTTCCGGATATAAGGGCTTACCTTTGATATAGACCATGTATTTCAAAAATTTTGAAAAATCTTTTTAGTATACCACGGAAAAAAGTCAATATCGTCTATTCATTTGCAAAGCACTATAGTAGATTGTTAGTCTGAACGGCGAAATGCTTACGCCGTGTAAGGACATGCGTACAAGCGCCTATGCTACATTGTGATTTTTGCCTTTAGTCACATGAGAATAGTCACTGGTTTAGAGCAGCTTACGCGGGTTAAAGTCACAGAAAATGGCGCTTGGTATTATGTCCAGTCGGTAGAAACCGGCGACCGAGTTGATATTGCGTTCGATGATCCGAGAGTAGCGCGGCGTTATGCCCTGTCACAGCTGCTTGTGTTGGTTGAGATTGGTTAGTGGGGCTAGGTGCAACGCGGGTTACAGGGCGACTTTACGCATTTATGGCGGAATCCTTGCGGTTGGCCATTTTAGGTTATGCTATATTTTTATAAACCATTTAGACAACCGTTTGACGCAATGTTTTGCGTCTATTAGGCTGTCTAACAACAATTAAAGGAACCAGAAATGACCACCCATATAACTCTGCGCCTAGCTTGGCACAACGATGGTTGGAATGGACATATATGCAAACAACCTGAAAAAAACACTTATTGTGTGGGATGTGCGTCATATCCTGGAGAGATGATTCGGGAACAACGAAATTTAGAATGGGAAAAGCAGCATAGTGGAAATGCCATAGCTGATTTGGATACAGCTCCTGCTTGTATGTATAGTGCTAGTGCATTCTCTGATCGTCCGAATAGAGTACAAGCAGAACCGCCAGATTTTTTTAATGATGATACCGAAACTAAATATTGGGAAATTCCCGCCGCGACAGCCTGTACTTGGCCTTACGAGGCAATGTATAACAGAGAGGGGGTAAAAAATGGTGACAGGTACAACTATGACAAACGCCTTGAGTACGCTGAAGAGCATTTTCAGCCTTTGGAACAAAATCGCAGCCTAGTTTTCTATTACGCCAATTACTCTAATCCACTCAGTGATGACGAAAATCGACGATATTTACTGATTGGTGTAGCTCGACTCAAGGAAATTGCTCCAACGCTTTATTACGATAAATGTTCAGAACGAACTCTGGAGAGATATAAGGGATTCGTTTGGCAACGTGCTATCACCAGCCATTATCCAGAACAGGGAATACGCCTGCCCTATCATCGATATTTGGATAAGCCGAGCATCCTTCAAAAGTTTGCTGCTTATTCAGAAAATCAAAATATATGCAAATACGCGACTAAGCAGGTTTCTGACGATGAAGCCTTGGGGCTACTCGAACAGCTATTGGAATCAGCAAGAATCATAAGGGACGACGTAAAAGATAAAAGTGAAAATTGGACTCAACGTATCGAATGGTTGGAAAGTCTTATTGCAGAACTTTGGAGCAGTCGAGGAGCATATCCTGGTATGCCAGCAGTTTTGCAGTATTTAGGGTTAGAGGAAGCTGTTAGTGGTTTTCGAGCTATGGTTGAACAAGGAAAAGAGCAACAAGCTGTTGAAGAAATTAAGACGTTCATTGATGGCAAATCGGATTCAATAACTGATTTTTCTCCGCAAAAGGAGGAATTAGTAGATTGCCGTCGTAGCATTTTGCTTGAGGCTGGAGATTTTCTGGATTTGCTGACTGATGTATTGGCCAGATGTGCGCTTTCTGTGGAGCAATTAAAAGCTATTGTTTCCAACGAACGAGAAAGTGTAGGGATTACAGCGTCCATGAAGGATATTGAAAAGAACCCTTATTTGTTAGCCGAACAATTTAAAGGCATTGATAGTAATAATAAACTCCGCTGGAGTGTTGTAGATAGAGGCATGATACCCTCTCCAGAACTCTTTGCAGAACCACTTTTCAAAAAAAACTCAAAAGAACGATTACGAAGCCTATTACTTGAGACGATTAGAGGGAATACACAACAGACGTTTGTTAAAGCAACAATGTTGATTGAACAGGTTAACCGACGTATAAGGGTTCAACCAGAATGGAAGCAGAATCTGTTAACAGAGCAGTACCTTAAAGTTGATTCTCAATTTTACGCTGGAGCTATTTATCAACGTAGTGAAACAGGCGAAGAATTTCTATACGCCCTTGACGTCTGGAATGACGAACGCAATGTCCAGAAGATAATGGATCAACTGCTCATCGCTAGTGATATAAGCCTTCCTCGACCTGTTGGCGATACATTTTGGGAAAAGGTTCTATATCGACAAGGTAGTGAACTAGCAACGAATGCTGCGGATGCTTATCGGGTTGCGATTGATAACCAAAAGCAAGCTTGCAATAAGATTATTAACAAGCGATTTGGAGCCATAACAGGTGGTGCAGGAACAGGTAAAAGTACTGTTGTTGCCGCCTTAATCAAAGCAATAAGAAAAGTTCATGGTGATGGTACAGGGGTTGCCGTTATTGCACCTACAGGTAAAGCAACAGACCGTTTACGCAGGGCTTTTGTTGAAGCTGACCTAACATCAGTCTCCACCTCGACTATTCATTCAATCTTGGCAAAGCATGGTTGGTTAAATAACAATATGTCTTTCCGGCTACAAGGCGGAAAACGAATGTCCGATTACAGTACGATTTTTATCGATGAATCTTCGATGATCGATTTATCGCTTATGGCTGCATTATTTCGAGCTATCGATTGGAATGCTGTTAGCCGTCTGATTTTAGTCGGAGATGCGGCACAATTACCCCCTATTGGTATTGGTAAGGTCTATGCCGATGTTGTAACTTATCTGCGTAAGAATTATCCCGATCATCTTGTAGAACTCACTGAAAACCTTAGACAAATGGAAAGCCGTGTTTCTGGAAGAGGGAATGGTATTCTTTCATTAGCCTCTTGCTTTATTAATTCTGCTGTAAAAGGTGAATGTGATGAAACCGAGCTAGAAGCGGTTGAAAGAGAAAAGTTGATTACTCGCCTTCACGAAGGAGGTGAAGTAGATAAAGATCTGAAAATCGTCTACTGGGATGATCCTGAGCAGATGCAGGAATCGTTAATTAATGTCATTACTGATGACTTGCGCACTGAATCGTTAAACGAAAAAACGGCAGCCCAAGTATGGGGGAATCGATTGAAGGATGATGTTAACGTCATGCAAATTTTGTCTCCTGTTCGTGGTGAGTTACATGGAACTGAATCGATCAACCAGAAGGTACAGCAATTCAAGAGCGAGTATTGGCTCAAGAAAGGATATGTTGATGGTATAACGATGTTTGATAAGGTGATTCAAATCAACAATCGTCCTCCTTCGAATCCAATTACAGCTTATAACTACAACACAAAAAAAGAAGAAAAAATCGAAGTCTTCAATGGTGAAATAGGAGCTGTTACGCCAAAAGGTTATGAGTGGAAAACGCTTAATCAATGGAACTTTCGAGTAAAAGATATATCCGTAAAATTTGCTGGAAAAGACAATTACTTGGTAAATTATTTCGGTCGAGCAATTGATAAACCAGAAGCAAACTTGGAGTTAGCGTATGCAATCTCTGTCCATAAAGCACAGGGCAGCGAGTTCCAGAGGGTCTATTTTATTCTGCCGCAGTCTCAGACTTCGGCGCAGATGATGGAATTACTGTATACCGCACTTACCCGTGCTTCAGTGCATTGCACAATTTTTGTAGAGAAGAGTGTCGAAAGCCTCATAAATGCAATGCGTCCTGAACAATCTGTGCTTCGGTCAATTAATTCTTCGTTATTTGAGTTTAAACCTGTACCGGATGTGATTGCTTCAAAGCAGGATTGGTATGAAGCAGGGCGAATTCATGAGGCTATTACTGGTGATATGGTGCGTAGTAAATCTGAGGTAATCATTGCCAATATGCTTCACGAAAGAGCAGTTAGTTTTTGGTACGAAAAACCTTTGCTAGCGACAGATGGAACACTCTATTTACCTGATTTCACAATTCAACATCGTGGAGATTTGTATTACTGGGAGCACTTGGGACTTTTATCGCAACCCGAATATAGACAGCATTGGGAGCAGAAAAAAAGTTGGTATAATAAGCACTTCCCAGGAAAACTTTTAGTTACTGAAGAAGGGAAAGATTTATCGAAATCCGCAGATGAATTGATCCATAATCTATTGTCTATTTTGTAAAACTATGGACTTGATCTGACAAAGGGCAAAATTAGTCTCAACAGCATCCGACATTGACTGTCTCAGTTCGCCCTCTAGCTGACAGATCACGAAGCACACGGGGTTGAGGATTCCTTCATTGTTTTCCATGAATCTGAACATCAATTGCCGAATCGTCGCTACGGACTTCGTAGTAACGCTCCGGCTTGCGATAAACATTCACCATCTGATGGCCGGTTGAGAAGGTGTTCTCTTCAAGGTAATTTTCCTTGTCCCAAATCACTTTCTCAATGGCATGGGACACATATTCGCTGAACGCACCGCCTGACTTCACAAGTTTTTCAATCTGAGCGACCTTGCGCAGATTTTGGATGCCTTCTGTTTCGGCATCCGGCATGATGATAAAGAGGTAGTCTCGTGCACGACTGATGGCAACATTGAGGATGTTTTGCTTGTTGAGAAACATCTGCGGGCTTGAAGAGATAGTCGGGGGTGGGTTGAGAACAGCAATGATGATGTCGCACTCATCCCCTTGGAAGCCGTGAATCGTGCCAACCTGAATCTCTACGGCATTACGCTTGGGCGCCCATGAGTCGTTAAGCCTACTCAACAGGTTCGCTTGGGCGCGATAAGGGGCGATGACCCCGATACGGAACTTGTCTGAATGGCCGATCTGTATTTGCCCTGCAAGCCACCGGACAAACTCGAAAGTGAACAGCGCCGAATAGGTCTGATAGGGCGTTCCGCTCCCCAACCGCTTCGCCCGGTAGATGCTTTCGTATTTGCTGACGGGAAACTTGATGAGATTGAGCGGTTGGACATCAAGGCCGTTGAGCTTCAACGGGCGTTGCGTTCCAGTCGCGCGGTTGTGCTTCAATATGCCGTCATAGGTGAAACGGCTGAAAATCTCGCCGATAGCCGGGATACTTCGGTATTGCGTTTTCAGATTCGTCACCAAGTAGTCGTGCGGCTCCGTCGCAGGCTTTGCAAAAGCTCCTGCCTTATTGAGGCCGACCAGCGTGTAGATGTTTTCGTCCTTCCATTGCTCGACTGCGACAATCGGTTCAATCTGGAAAGGGTCTCCGGCAACGATGAACTGGCGGGGCTTCTGGCGGTATAGCGGATAGATAATGCTGGAAAGCGAAATCATCGAAGCCTCGTCAATGACAATGGCATCCCAATCCATTTCATGCAGCTTCTTGCTGCCATATTCGACCGCAAACCCATCGTAGGCGAAGCGGGCAATGGTCGTGACTGTCACGGAATGGCTTAACGCGCCGATGTCAAAGGAGCGTTCCCTCCACACGCCTGCTTTCTCGATGCGCTCGTCAACTGAGGTTCCGAAGCGAACCAGCCAGTTCAGATATGAATTATCCGCGCCCATCTTCTCCATGATGCGGGTCGTCAGCACATCCGCTGCCTTGTTGGTCGGCGTAAGAACAAGCACTCTTGTTGGCTCTGTTCCCTGCATCATAGGAATCAGTATCTTCTCTGCAAGATGAGTGGTCTTACCTGTTCCCGGCGGGCCGAATACGAACTCGATGTCGGGCGTCAGGTTTGCCTTCATGTCGAATTTTTCGTCATACCTCAACTCACGGAATCGCTCCAGCAACTCTTGCAACAGAAAGGACGGGTTCTGGACTTCGATACGCGCCTCTAATACCTCGCTCAAGTCAAGTCCGCTCAACTCACCCGCGGACGCTAGTTTACCGAGCAATGAGAACTCTCTGGCAGTAAACGATTCGACATGCAGCTTCCCTGTGCGGCCATTGCCAAAATCGAGATCCACACGCACGCCCGAGAACTCTTCGATGGATTGCGGGATGAAGCGGTTCGGCTCTTTCAGGACGATGGTTCTGGACGATTGACTATCCCGCTCCATCTTACCGAAACTAATGGAAATGGTCTTGCCATCCGCGTTCTTTTCGCTGCTTGCTCTGCACTCCAATTCCAGCAGGGCTAGAAACCAGCCGTAGCTGTATTTCGGGAGTGAATTGGCCGCGTTCAACAACGCTTGTTCGCGTTCCAAGCGCTCAATCTCGCTGGCGCAACGGTCTTTGGCGCGGTCAAGTTTTTTGCCATAGTCCACCACTTTCGGGGTGTAGTCGTCCGCGTCTTCGTTGGCATCACTTGGCTGGACGGGTGGTGTGGGATCATTTTCCTGATGACCTGACGAGTTGGCGTTCTTGACGGATGGGCGGCGATTTTGAATGTCACGAATGAGCGGCGAGTCAGCGATGGCTTGTTCGTTGTTGGTTCCGCCATTTTCTGGGTTACTTATGCCGCCTTGCTTGCGACGGAACTGCTGGAACTCCTCCCATTCGTCATCTGAAACGCTTTCAAAGCGTTTCCCAAGGCTGATAAGGTGTACCTCTTCATCACTCAGATGCGCGGTGTCCTTCGCTTCGTCGCGTATTCCCAAAAACCTGATGAGTGCTTCTGCCCCTACACTGGCTATGTCGTATTCATCAGAAAGGGTTTGAATTGTGGCAGCATCCGCAGAAATTAGTTCGCCCGTCTTGTTGAGAATCCACTTCGCCGTCAGGAGTCTCTGCTCTTCCGCTGATTTGAAGTATTCGCTTTGATGGCTGTAATAAAACCAAGTGTGCCGCCCTCTCAAACTATGAAGCTGGCCGACATTTGCAAGAACACGCCATAGCAGGACGGAGCGATTAGCGTTAATACCTGTTATGATTTGTTCGCATCCGTCAAGGAATTTATTCTCAAGCTTATGGTTTTTCCCATGCGATGATATTTTCTGGTCGCCAAGCTCCGCAGACGAAATCTCACGGGAAAACACACTTGGAGCCTTTCTAACACCCAATTTCTCAAAAAACTCCATGAAGTTTGCGTGGTCTTTTTCGTCCACCATTTCACGGTATTTATCCAGAGATAGAAACGGGGTATCGGGCTTGGTCTCGAACCAATCTATCAACTCTGGAGTAGGTAGATATAAATAACTTGCCTTGCCTCGATAGACCTTTGGATCGGCTGCGCTCTTATATTGAAAAAATACCTTGTCCTTTATCAAGCAAATAAATTCCGATACCTCGTCATTCGGACACTCCTTAAAATAGCGGAAGAACTTCATGAAGTGCGGGGATGTATCGATGCCGTCGTTGGTGTTGTATGCAGGAAGAATCTTGTTGTAAATCTCGTCGCGGAGACTTGGCTTCTTGACGCCGAATTTTTCGATAAACTCGCGAGTGTCCTCGTTTGACAGAAGTTCATTATTGACAGTTGTGTAATCGTTAATGTCGTTATCGGGCAAAAAGAGGATAAGTTGTTTATTGCCATCGAACGCCGGAACTGCATTACCATCTTGATCGAGGAAAATTGGCTTATCTTTCACGGATTTCTGATATGACTCGCGCTCGAAAAGATAAGCATAGAATTTGTGTAGCCATTGCTGTGACTGCGCGACTATGAAACGAACAGTAATCTTCTTGAGAACATCCTCAGGGGAAAGGCTTGAAACAATCAGATTCGGCTCTTTACGAATACGGGCGTCACCGCCATCAATATAATCTGCTAACGGTTTATTGGTTCTCTGGACTTCCTCTTTACCGAGACCCCGAAAAACCCAGTGTGCGTTCTGTGTGTCGGTCAGTTGTGCCAGTTGCTCGTCAGAGAACAGTTCAACTAATCCGGTGTAAGATGCCCAATAAGAGCACTTCTTTGGTAAACACTCTCCATTTGCAGCTGGCAAAAGGACATCTGTTTGGAGTTTGTCCTTGACAGCAGCAAAGAAAGGTTTGAAAGAAATCTTGCGCCTGTCGTCCGACCCACTGAATTTCGATTCATCGTAGGGGATGATGTCAAGGATGCCGTCGTCTATCAGTTTTTCATCCCGAAGGATCGGCAAGCTGTTCGCGGCGAGTTCTGCCAACTGCTCAATCAATTCATTGTTGTGTTTTTCTCCGGCCTTGATGCCTTCCCGGCTATCTGTCAGAAGAAACGGCGCGTGAAGTATGAAGCTCAGATCCGTCACTTCCTTGGTCGGGAAAAAACAGAATGCCGGGCGAGCAATAGGCACGAGCTTTCCGTCATCTCCCAAGGCATAGCCGATGGAGCAGGGATGCCCACTCCCGCTGTTTCGCGTGAACACCAACAAACGCTGAGCAGTTCTTCCGCCATTCACTACCAATGCCAGCGTGAGCCACTGAACCGTTATGTCTCCTTGCTCAATTTTCCGCGTGACTTCCTTGGTGTATTTACCAGTGACTTCCTCCGCCTCAAAGAACACGGATTTCAGACTGGAAAGGAACAGGACGGGAAACTCCAGGGCTTTCAGCTTTTCAAGAATTTCGTCATGGCTCTCCTGGGGCTGTTTTTGCTTGTGGTCAAACGGAAAGAAGAACACCGTCTCTGAACATTTTCGCCAATCAAGGTCGGCATCCAGCATGTGCGGCACGATGAAGCGTTCGATCTTGAACCGGATTTCCGGGTCGTAAATGTGCGGTGTTTGCGTGTATTGAAAGACCGCCTTGAACCCGACGCCGAACTTGCCGATGGAAGCCTCCGTCTTGCTTGAATTGGCAATGGAAGTAATGGCGTTGATATGCCCTAGAGTGCCGTTGTTCGTATCCGCTTCTTCGTTCTGCGGATCGGAAACGGTGAACCGGACAGAGCCATCATGCGTAAAATAAAGTCCGCTTTTTTCAAGGCGGAATCTGGCAGTTGTCGCCTTGACATCATCTGCGTTTTGCAGAAGCTCGTAGATGAAGTGCGCTTGATCGGAGTATTTGTCCACGACGCTGCGCTGGACGCCGCGCATGGACGGCTTCTCCAGCATGCGGGCGCTTTCGGAACGATCCTGCGTCAGCGTATCGAACCACTGTTTTTCTTGTTCGGTCATTATCTTTTGTTTTCCTTTTTCTGGTTCTGTCGCAAAGTTTAGCTAAAGCCAGGAAATTCCTATCCTGGAGGCAATACTATCCTGCTAATGCCATGAACTGCTGATAGGCGGGAATATTTTCATCGGACAACTGCCCCTTTCGGATCATATGCGCCGTTTCAATTCCAGCGATCGTTGCTTTGGCCGAATAGAAAGCGTTGAAACCCATCATCGGTTTCGTTATTTTCTTGATGAAACGGTGATCCTGTTCGAC
>JAUXXQ010000111.1 GCA_030684815.1 Methylobacter sp.
CTCCAACGGCGACACCTTAGAACGTCAGGACTGCTACCGGAACAGCGAAGCCAAACTCGGCAAAGCCCAACGTGCCAACAAGAAAAAACAGGTTCAAACCATTCACGCCAAGATTAAAAACCGCCGTGCGGATGCCATCCATAAATTCAGCAACAAAATAGTCAAAGAAAACAGTTTAATCGTCGTTGGCAACGTCAGCGCGTCCGGCCTTGCGAAAACTAACATGGCGAAGTCCGTGTTAGATGCAGGCTGGACGCTGCTAAAAACACAACTTGAATATAAGTCGATAGCGACGCAAGGCGTGTTTATAGAAGTCAACGAAGCATACAGTACCCAAGCTTGTTCGTGTTGCGGGAGCATTTCCGCCAATAGTCCGAAAGGTAGGGCAGGACTTGGAATAAGAGAATGGGGGTGTCCTGACTGTGGGACATGGCACGATAGAGATATTAATGCCGCCAAAAACATTCTCCGATTGGGGCATCAATCGCTAGAGGTAGGAATCCCCGTCCTTTAGGGCGGGGAGGATGTCAATCGAAGACAACGATGATTCCGAGTCATTTTTCGAACAGGCAAAAGCGCTGTCGCAAAAGCACAGCATTACTTATTTAAACAACAGATCAGCACAAAACTTTCAACTAGACTGCAAAATATTTAATGAATACAGAAAGGAATGCTTAAATCAATTTTCAGGGATTCGAATGGCATTTTATTTGGGCGAATCCATTACTAAAGATGGAAATATTTATACTGGGCAGCATATTCAAATATGCCTTTGGGATATTTCTGCAATAAAAAATCCTTCTAAATACATACCGTGTCGTGGACTACTTAGTTAGCCGCTTTATAAGCAGACAACGCTGTGGCTTCCCATTTAAAGCGGGATAAGCATGTCGAAGTAGACCTTCCAGGTTTTTAAAACCTGGAAGGTCTGTCCCGCGTTAAGTTGATAGCCACGCAGTACAACACGATCTATTTGTTTTTATTTTCACATTCACTTTCCCTCGGAACAAAAAATTGATTTCTACAGCTAACATCACCATGCAGTTTGGGGCTAAACCCCTGTTTGAAAACGTCTCGGTCAAATTCGGCGACGGCAACCGTTACGGCTTAATTGGCGCGAACGGCTGCGGCAAATCGACCTTTATGAAAATCTTGAGCGGCGATTTGGAACCGTCGGCGGGCAATGTCAGCATCAGCCCTAACGAACGCTTGGGTAACTTGCGCCAGGATCAATTCGCTTACGAAGACCGGCGCGTACTCGACGTGGTGCTGATGGGCCACGCCGAAATGTGGGCGGCCATGTCCGAGCGCGACGCCATTTATGCCAATATGGAAGCGACTGAAGACGATTACATGCACGCCGCTGAGCTGGAATCGGTGTTCGCCGAATTTAACGGCTATACCGCCGAAGCCAGAGCCAGTGAATTACTGCTGGGCTTGGACATTCCATTGGAACAGCACAACGGCCCGATGAGCGCGGTAGCGCCCGGCTGGAAACTGCGTGTGCTGCTGGCACAGGCGCTGTTCGCCAATCCC
This sequence comes from Methylobacter sp., assembly GCA_030684815.1. Lineage (GTDB taxonomy): Bacteria > Pseudomonadota > Gammaproteobacteria > Methylococcales > Methylomonadaceae > Methylobacter_A. Next base: position 1,537 of record JAUXXQ010000111.1, read on the forward strand.
GACATCATGCTGCTCGATGAGCCGACCAACAACTTGGACATTAACACCATCCGCTGGCTGGAAGACATTCTGAACCAGCGCGATTGTACGATGGTTATCATCTCGCATGACCGCCACTTTTTAAACAGCGTGTGCACCCACGTAGCCGATATGGATTATGGCGAGTTGCGTGTTTATCCGGGCAATTATGACGATTACATGGTCGCCGTGACCGAGGTTAGGGAACGCCTACTGGCCGGAAACGCCAAGAAAAAAGTCCAGATTGCCGAACTGCAAACCTTCGTCAGACGTTTCTCGGCGAATGCGTCAAAAGCTAAACAAGCGACTTCGCGCGCCAAGCAACTGGATAAAATCAAACTGGATGAAGTCAAACCGTCCAGCCGGGTTAATCCGTTTTTACGCTTTGACCAGACCAAGAAACTGCACCGCTTAGCGCTGGAAGTTGAGAACTTGAGCAAAGGCTACGGTGAGGAACCGTTATTCAAAGACCTGAATTTAATGGTGCCGGTCGGTGAGCGCATTGCTGTTATTGGCCCTAACGGTATCGGTAAAACAACGCTGCTGCGCACTTTGGTCGGCGCTTTAACGCCCGATACCGGCGTGGTCAAATGGTCGGAAAATTCCGAGGTAGGCTATTATGCCCAGGATCACGCCGAAGATTTTGCCGAAGACATGACACTGATTGAATGGATGGGGCAATGGCGCAAAGAAACCGACGACGATCAGGCCATACGCGGCACGTTGGGCAGATTATTGTTCAGCGCCGACGACATCAACAAATCGGTTAAAGTCCTCTCCGGTGGCGAGCAAGGCCGGATGCTGTTCGGGAAATTAATCCTGCAAAAAAACAACATCATGGTGATGGACGAGCCAACCAACCATTTGGATATGGAATCGATTGAATCGCTGAATACCGCGCTGGAAAATTATCCCGGCACCTTGATTTTCGTCAGCCATGACCGGGAATTTGTATCGTCGCTGGCGACGCGGATTATCGAACTGACCCCGAACGGGATTGTCGATTTCAACGGTAATTATGAGGATTATTTGAATAGTCAGGCTTAATAAATCCACGACGGGATATATCAGACTTTTGGCTTATTGCAATCTAGTGGTTTGTCAGTTGTTAGCTGTGGGATAGCGATATATGCAGACTTTCCAGGTTTTTAAAACCTGGAAAGTCTAACAAACCACGAGACGCTATTATGTTTACGGCTTTCTTTCGTGGCTTTCGTGGCTTTCGTGGACTGTATTTTTTATTTCAACGCATTAAACGTATAAACATAATCGTTATCTTTCATCGGCACATGACAAGCGAAACATTCCTTCGCCTTGGCCTCTTCATGCATAACCAGTTTTTCCCCTACCCAATGGGCAAAGCCCCAGCCGCCGGTAGCCGCGTATTTTTTGCTGTCTTTAATCATCGCCTCGGCAGCAGCAAACTCGCCGGGAACGATAGCTTGCGGCCAATTCGGATGGGTGCTTTCTTTCCAGACCACTTTAGCTATAACCGAACCATCCGGCCACGACTTGGTTTTCTCGCTTCGTGCAGCATTTATAGCCGTCTCATTGCCCAAAATAGCGCGCAATGTTTTGCTGTCTTGCCGATGCGAAACCGATAACAAGCGCCAGTCGATGTATTCACCATGAGCCGGTTTTGCGGCTTTTTCTGCAGTGTTAGTTTCTGCCACTGCGCTTGCAGATAGGCAAACAACAGACAGGAATAAGCCTAATTTAAGCTTTTGCGATTTTTTCATAGAGCCTCACTTGTTTCATAGGTTTCAGGATGGGGTTAATTTGCACCAATTACAGCTTTTGCAGCAATTTTTGTATTTCGGCTTGAATTTTTTTACGATAAAACAGGAACTTCCAGCGGGTTCCGCCGCAACGTCGCCATAGGATGGCGGAACGGATACCGGCCAACAAACAAGCGCGTATTTTATTGACAACATCGGGTCTGGATAAATATTCCTGTTCGCCATTGACCATGATGCGCGGTTGCAAGGTGCTGATAGTGGTGTGGTAAATGTCGCCAAGATTGGCCAACACATTTTCATGCATCACGCCGAAATGTTCCGATTGCGCCTCTGCGCGTTCAATGCCGGAAAAAATGGTTTTCAACATGGCAGGTTGTTTGGACAATTGATTCTCCAAAAACACCAGCGAGGCAGCATAGCGCGCCTGCTCGGGATCGGTAATCCTGAAGCCGGCCATTTGGTCTTCCAGCTGCTTAATGCCCAGTTTAAGGCCGGACAATCCGCCGTAGACAGCATCGACGCCGTTTTCATCGCTAATAAAAAGGCTGGCAATGCTGGCCTCAAAGGCGGCCGAATCGGCGCTGCCAGTGCTGGCCAGTTGTTGCACCAATGCTGCGGCCTGGGCTATACCGGCCAGTGCGAGGGTTTGGTTGGTAAGTGTATGTAATGACATGGTTATTCTATGTTGTTCATAATATCTTTTGCCCAGCTGATGCTTTTTATGTAAGCATCGCCAATAAGGGATTGGTCAATATTTTTAAATTCTATCGATAAAATATCCCAATGCTCATAACTGATCACGCATTTAAGCGCTTCACCGCCCACGCCCGTTTTATATAATATCGCGGAAACAATATCATCGGCCAACGGTAATTGCTGGAGTGCTTCCTCCAAGGGCATATCCAACAAACTGTCCAGATTAGAAAGGATGCCGATCAGGAAAAAATTATCTGATTTGTCGCCGCCCAATCTGGCCAGTTCCTCGCACATTTTGCCACGGATTAAGGCATTTTGCATGACCGCTTCCGGCTTGTCGGATAAGGCCGCCAGTGTCAATATATTGATCCAGCGCTTTATTTCCTTTAGCCCCAGACAGGCAATAGCGTGTTTAATCGATGAAACCTTGTAGGGCAAGGAAAAAAATGCCGAGTTGATATAATGCAGCAGTTTGTAGCTAAGGCCGACATCCAGCGATATGATTCCGTTCAAGTCTTCAAACTGGACATCAGGGTTGTTAATGGCGTTTAACAATTCGAGGGCCGCCGATTGATTGACGCCCACACGTTTGCCCGACACGGTATTGGGCGTGTTGAAAAAGAAGCCCTGGAAATAATCGCAGCCCAATTCAACCAGATATTGGTACTCGGCGTAGGTTTCCACTTTTTCAGCGAGCAGTTGCACATTGTAGGGCTTGAGGCGCGTTATCAATTCACGGGTTTGGGCTTCGCCCATTTCCATAATATCCAGCTTGATGATGTCGGCAAATTCCACCAGCGGCATCCAGTCATCCGAAAAGATGAAGTCGTCCAACGATATGATATAGCCTAGATCGGACAGTTCTTTTAAGTTGGCAATGATAGTTGGGCCGATTTCAACATTTTCGAGCACCTCAATTACAATCCTATCCTTAGGCAAATGCAACGGGGTTTTGTCGAGGATATTTTGCGTGGTGAAATTAATGAAGGCTTTGTGCGGCCCGACAATGGTGTTGAGGCCAATCTCCAAAATAGTGTCGGTGATGATTTGGTTGGTGGCTTGAGTGGCGCCGTCCTGATGGCTCAGATCGAACTCCTGGCCTCTAAACAGGAGTTCATAAGCGTAAATATTCAGCTGTTGGTCGAGAATCTGTTGCCGCCCGATAAGAATGTCTGCCATTTTTATTACTTTTTTGTTAGATGTTAAGATGATGTAACGGCGGTCAAAACAAGGCAAAGGGCAAAAGACAAAGGTAATTTTTCACACTTTGCCTTTTGCCCTGCGTCTTTTTAGTGCTTATAACCGTTATCCATTAAATTTATACCATGATAGCTGATTGCCAGTCGAGTATGATACGGCCATTACCGAATATAAGATTTTTATTAACCTTAAAGGAGAAAAAACATGAGCGAATCTATCACATTAACCGTAACCGGCATGAAATGCGGCGGCTGTGAAACCAATGTCAGTAGTAAACTGCAAGCGATCGACGGTGTGTTGTCGGTCAGCGCCTCCAGCAAAAACAATGAAGTGAGCGTTGACTTCGATAGCAACAAAACCAGCCTGGATGCCATTACCAGCACCATTACCGACGCGGGTTTTAGCGTCGAGACGGATTAATTATTATGAGTGAAGAAACGACTGACGAATTACGCTTATCCATTTTAGGTATGCGCTGTGCAGGCTGCGTCAGCGCCGTTGAGGGTGCTTTAGCAGCAGTCGACGGCGTAACCTCGGTCAGCGTCAACTTTGCCGACCATTCCGCTGTGGTTAAAGGCCATAGTGACCCGGCGCTGTTAATACAAGCCATTAAAGAGGCCGGTTTTGACGCCGCTGTGATGGAAGGTTTTGAAGACCCCGCCGAGCAGGAACAACAGGAATTGCAGCGTTACCGAAAGCTGATGAAAAAAGCGGCAGTCGCAGGAGCCTTCGGATTGTTGCTGATGGTAGCCGAGCATTTAGCCTGGCTGCCGGAAATCGGTTCGCCAACCGGATCATGGCTGTGGCCGCAAATCGCGCTACTGACCTTGGGCATTTTGTTCTATTCAGGGTGGCATTTTTACAGCGGCGCGTACAAATCGTTGACGCTGGGACAAGCCAACATGGACACCCTGATTGCCTTGGGCACCGGTTCGGCGTGGCTGTATTCCTGCATTGTCATTGATTATTACGCCACCCTGCCCTCGCTGGCGAAACACGCTTATTTTGAAGCGGCGGTAATGATTCTGGCCTTCATTAATCTGGGCAGCGCATTGGAAACGCTGGCGCGCGGCAAGACTTCCAGCGCCATCCGGCAACTGATCGGTTTGCAGCCGCGCACCGCACGCGTGATCCGCAATGGCGAGGAAATCGACATTGCCATCGAACAAGTCGGCTTGGGCGAAACCTTGCGCGTTCGGCCCGGCGAAAAAATCGCGGTCGATGGCGTATTGCTGGAAGGCCATTCCACCGTTGACGAATCAATGCTGACCGGCGAATCGCTACCGGTGGAAAAAATGGTCGGCGCAGAAGTCGTTGCCGGCACTATGAACCAAACCGGCAGCTTCTTGTTTACCGCAACCCGCATTGGCCGCGATACCGCATTGGCGCAGATTATTAAAAGCGTGCGTCAGGCGCAAAGCAGCAAACCCGAAATCGCCCGCTTGGCCGATAGAATCTCCGGCGTTTTTGTCCCGGCAGTGGTCGCAGTTTCGGTGCTGACTTTTTTGCTGTGGTACGCATTCGGCCCCGACCCATCGTTGGGTTACGCCTTTGTCACCTCGATGACCGTGCTGGTCATCGCCTGCCCGTGCGCCTTGGGCTTGGCCACGCCAATTTCGGTGATGGTCGCCGTAGGCCGCGCCGCCCAATCGGGCATTTTGATCCGCAAGGGCGAAGCGCTGCAAACGGCGGGCAAACTGACCTGTTTAATACTCGACAAAACCGGCACCGTGACCGAAGGCAAGCCGACGGTTTCAACCCTTGAAGCCTTTGGCGACAACAGCGAAGAACAATTATTGCAATGGGCGGCGAGCATTGAATCAGGCTCGGAACACCCGCTTGCTGCGGCCATTTTGGCGGCGGCGGAACAGCGGCAGATAAAACTGGAAAAAGTACAGCAATTTGCCGCCGTTGCCGGCCACGGCGTGATGGCGACCATTAACGGGCAGCGCGTCTTGTTCGGTAATCAGGCGCTGATGGATGAGCAAGGCGTCAATATCGCCGATTTTAACCAGCGGCTGGAAGAGCTGTCGGCACTGGGACAAACGCCGATGTTACTGGCCGTGGACAATAAAGTGGCCGGTATTATTGCGGTCTCCGACCCGATTAAAAAGGATTCGGCGCAGGCGGTGCAAATGCTACAAAGTCAGGGTGTGCGCATCATCATGGTAACCGGCGACAATGCCATCACCGCGCAGGCCATCGCCAAACAGGCGGGTATTTCCGAATTGCGGGCGCAAGTGTTGCCGCAGGATAAGGCCGAAGTGGTCAAGGAACTGCAACAGGCCGGTGAAATCGTCGGCATGGTCGGCGACGGCATCAATGACGCCCCTGCCCTAGCGCAAGCCGATGTCGGTTTTGCCATCGGCACCGGCACCGATGTCGCGATAGAAAGCGCCGACGTGGTGATTTTGCAGGGCTCGTTGCTGAAAGTGCCGGAAGCGATTGAATTATCCAAAGCCACGGTGATCAACATCAAACAAAACCTGATTGGCGCCTTTTTCTATAACACCGTCAGCATCCCCGTTGCCGCCGGTTTGTTATACCCGCTGTTCGGCGTGTTGTTAAACCCGATGATTGCCGGTGCGGCGATGGCATTGTCCTCAGTGACCGTGGTCAGCAACGCCAACCGCCTGCGCTGGATGCGTTTTAATAAGGTTTAAAATGGCTGGCGGCATGCTTTATGGCAAATAAGGCGATTTCCGAGAAATAATATCCCTTAATGATCAAGGCATGTAAAAAATAGAGTCCACGCTTAGCACGAAAGCCACGAACTTTTCGTGTTTTTTCGTGCTAAGCGTGGACAATTTTTGGTATGTTTTCTTCAGGAAATCGCCCCAGTGTAAATCCGTTTAATCTGTGTGTTCCGCGTTCTATTTCTTTTTTCGGGCCCGTCATCCCTTCGTCCTAACCTGAGCAATTTTTAGTAAGGAGCCATAGCAACCTGATTGCGCCCCGCGTTTTTGGCTTGGTAGAGCGCCTTGTCGGCAATGCTTAGCAGAACATCCAAGTTTTCATCCTTGCCCTTTAAGGAAGTGACGCCAATCGAAGCGGTAAAGCAAACAGGCAGCCCGTTTTCTATTGGCACTTTGGCATCGGCAATGGCCTGCCTTAACCGCTCAGCAACTTCAACCGCTTGTTTTTTATCGGTTTCAGGCAACAGTATGGCGAATTCTTCACCGCCAATGCGGCCAATAATATCCACTTCCCGAAGAACCGTCCGACATATTTCGGCGAGTTTTTTCAACACCAAATCGCCGCATTTATGCCCGTAGGTATCATTAATTTTCTTAAAGAAATCAATGTCCAGCATAAAAATGGATAAGTCGCAGCCATAGCGGAGGGTACGGGCAAGTTCTTGTTCAGCCTGTTGTATAAAATAGCCCCGGTTACTGACGCCGGTAAGAAAATCGATATGGGCTTGGCGCTCCAATTCCAGCAATAGCCGTTTACGTTCGGTAATGTCCCTGACAACGGCCTGCAAAAGATGTTGGCCACCAAAACTGATGGCATTAAGCAACACCTCGGCATCAAATACCTGGCCGTCATCGAGGCGTTGATGCAACCAATCAAAATGGGCACTTCCTTCCCGCATCGCCTGTTCGATGTATTGGTTGGCTAAAATTTTGGAATCAGTACCGCATGCTTGCACCATCGGTGATAAATCAGCCGGATGTTTGCTGATAAATACGGCCTTAGAGTCACAACCAAACATATTCAATGCGGCTTGGTTACAATCGAAAAAGCTGTTGTTATCAAGCATCATAACGGCATCGCTGGTGCTCTCGAAAAGCGTGCGCATCCGTTCTTCAGACTCAATCAATGCCATTTCATTTTCTTTGCGCCCGGTAATGTCGGCATGGGTGCCGCACATCCGGCTGGGTTTTTGCTCCGCATCCCATGCCACCACTTGGGCACGGTCAAGTATCCATTTATAGCTGCCATCCTTGCAGTGCATCCGATACTCGGCCTCATGCATCGGCGTCAGCCCTTCAAGATGATCTTGTATCGACTGCCAAGCCCTGCCCCTGTCATCCGGATGGACAAAGTCAAGCCATTGCTTGACGGTGTACTCAATATCATCAAGCCGGTAACCCAGTATTTCAGCCCAACGCTCATTTCTCAGCACTTCATTGGTTTTGATGTTCCAATCCCAAAAACCGACCTGGCTACCACGCAGCACAAACTGTAAGCGCTGTTCATTCTCCAGCTGCATGGCTTGGTCTTGTTTGCGTTTGCTGATGTCTTGGATTTGCCCGATAAAATAAAGCGTATTCCCTGTTGCATCACGCACAGCAGAGCCGCTCAACAATATCCAGATAATATGGCCTTTTTTATGAAAATAGCGTTTTTCCATCTGGTAGCTGTCGCGGCTACCGATGGCCAATTCCTGCAAAAGTTTCAGGTCAGCATCCAAATCATCAGGGTAAGTAATGGACTGAAAGTTTTTTTGCAACAGCTCCGCTTCGGTGTAGCCTACGATGCCGCATAAAGCAGCATTCACTAAGGTAAAATGACCATCCAAATCCACCAACGCCATACCGATAGCGGCAAAATCAAAAGTCGATTGGAAGCGCTGCTGCAATTCTTGCAATACGCGCTCCCGTTGTTTAAGTTCGGTAATGTCAGTCGAAATGCCGCATAAACCTGAAATTTTGTGTTTTTCAATAGCGTCAAATGTCGGCGCCTTAATTTCTAAATAAACGCGCCTAAGGCTAATTCCGAAATAAAAAATACCAGTCATGGCCTATCTTTAGGCGGGTCGAATGAGGATGTCCCAGTTAGGCAATAAAGGATGCGTAGCAAGCGTGCCTCGATGTCTGCCATGGCCTGCTTGGTCAGGGTGACGCCTTTTTCATAGACAGCCTTGCTTTAATGTCACCACCGGATGCAGGCCTTTCCAGGTCATGGATTTTGCCCATTCAAGCATGGTTTGCGCATCGACCAGTTTGGCGCCATTCCAATGTTTCTCCAATACGCCCCAGCATCGCTCAATAGGGTTGTATTTGCTGTG
>JAUXXQ010000112.1 GCA_030684815.1 Methylobacter sp.
CGGTTAACGCTTTTAGCTCGTTCCCAAGCCGGAGCTTAGGAATGAGCATGATTTAACTTGTGCAAGTTTACATTTGAGATGACCTATACAAAAGGAGTCAGTATTTTAAGTTGCTCAAGTTATTTCGTGCTCGTTCCTTAATGCAAATAAGTGGGGATAAGGTCATAAACAATGTCTTCCATTCTGGAGAAGGCAATTTCTTCATCCGGCTGGCTGAGCAACACCATTAATATGATCCATTTTAATTTTTCTACCGAGAGTTCTTCGTTTTCCAGCGCCATGGCGCGGTCGATGACGATTTCCCGGTTGGCCGGATTCAGGATGCCGCTGTTTTCGAGGAACATAATCATATTGCGGCATTCCAGATCTAATCTGTCTTTTTCTTGGCTGCAAAAAATACGAAAGGCGGGGCTGGAGGATTTTATCGCACGTTGTAGGCTCAGCGATTCCAGCCAGTCGAACGCTTTATTGACCTCTATTTGTTGAAAGCCCGCTTCCAATAGTTCTGTTCTGACCACGTCACTGTCCGGCAGTATTTCAACTTCATCTTCCATATAGTTTTCGAATAAGTACATCAGGACATCAAAAATATTTTCTTTCATAGTTTTTTAAGGTTTATTTGATTCGGGCATAGTGGCCGCCAGCGGTTGCCTCTAGGTATCCTTGCAGTTCGAGAATCAGTAACATTGACGAAATAACTTCGACGGATGCATTGGCATTTTCAACCAGGGTATCGATGGAAGTTGGGCTAAACGGGATAAGATTCAATAATGTTTGTTGCTCCAGGTCAAGCGTTGATTGCATTGCTATCGGAATGAAATTGTCATCTTGTTGATTATATTGATTTAATTCTTCAAGAATATCTTGCGTTGTTTCTACCAATTTAGCGCCTTCGCGGATCAGTGCGTTGCAACCGCGCGCCAGCGGGTTGTAAATCGAGCCGGGAATGGCGAACACTTCGCGGTTTTGTTCCAGCGCCATGCGTGCGGTGATCAACGAGCCGCTTTGTTTGGCCGCTTCAACCACCAGCAAGCCTTGGCACAGGCCGCTGATAATGCGGTTACGCCGGGGGAAGTGGTTGGCTTTGGCGGTAGTGCCGGGCGGAAATTCGGAGATCATCGCGCCGGTGTTGACGATTTGTGTTGCCAGCTCTTTGTGCCGCGAGGGATAAACGCGGTCAAGCCCGGTTCCTGCGACAGCAATGGTATATCCGTTGACCTTTAGCGCGCCCTGATGGCTGGCCGCATCGATGCCTAAAGCCAGACCGCTGGTGATGACAAAGCCGCAATGGCTCAGCGTTTTGGCGAAATTAAAGGCAATTTCCAGGCCGACAGACGACGGATTGCGGCTACCGACAATGGCTATTTGCGGCAGCGACAGCAGTTCGGCATTGCCGCGCACAAACAGCAGCGGCGGCGGATCGGCTATTTCTTTTAATTGTGCCGGATAACTTGGGTCATTCAGAGTAATGACGCTGTTATTGGCTTGGCTAAGCCACGCTAAATCGTAATCAATCAGCGACCAATCAGGATTCCTGATGGCACTGACAATGTCGCTTTTTAAGCCCAAGGCGCTGAGGACAGAGGCCGATTCTGCAAACAACTGCGCCGGGGTGTGGCTTTCCAGTAAGCGGAGAAAAGTTCGGCAGCCGACGCCGGGCGTGCGCAGCAGCGCAAGCCAGTAGTTGATGTCGTGGTCGGTGGGTAGCGCGGTAATGTTCAGGGGGTTTTGACTTTGTCTAACACATGCAGCGCCTGGGTGGCTTTCATCACCAGCGCGTAACTGACGCGTTCAAACGGGCGGAACACCATCAGCGTACCGGCGAGTTCATCAGGCAGTTTGACTTGATCGTTCCTTACCTGACTGTAGCGGTCTTTGACTACTGCGCCGCGCTGGTAAATATCCAGTTCGTGGCCGGTCAGAAGACCGTCAGCTGTACCTTTATCGATCACCACCACATTATATTGGCCGATTTGGGACACGCCGCCCATGACACTGATAATACTGCCCTCTATGCTGTGTTCAGGCGGGCGGGGGAAGTAGTGCAGGGAGAAATCCTGTTCGGCGGCGGGCATGATGCGGTCACCGATGCGGATTTCGCTGGCTGCTTTAGTGATCAGCATGGTCGCTGGATCGCCGGGCTTTTGTAAGGAAATGTCGGCAATATATTCTGCTTCGTAACCCAAAATTTCGCTGCTTTCAGGGCTGGTATAGGTGTCTCCAGGCCGGTAAATGGTGTATGACACATTATTTGCTTCGGTTATCGAGCGCACATAAACCCGGTCGCCGATACCGGCAATCAGATGTTCACCGGCAAAGTCGACTACATAAGCGGCGTTGGCCAATTCATTTTCATCAACCACGCGGGGCGATGACAGATAGCTGGCTATGGCTTCGGTAGGGATTAAGCGGATGGCTTGCTCTAGCTTGACTTCGCGGATGCAAGGTAGCACCTTGCCGTCCGGGGACAGGGGAAAGTTTGTGCGCCCGTGTTTATAGTCTTCTTCACGCAGCACGCAGGGCGCATCGGGGTTAGTTAAAGGTTGTTGCTCGCTACGGGAAATGCTCAGCTGCGGTCGGCCATTGACCATGGAAAAATAAAGCGTGTCGCCCGGATAAATCAGGTGCGGATTGCTAATTTGGCTGTTGAGGCTCCATAACTCAGGCCATTGCCAGGGGTGGGTTAAAAATTTGCCGGAGATGTCCCATAAGGTATCGCCTTTGACGACGGTATAGCGCTCGGGGTGGGACGGATTGATTTGTACTTCGTCAGCCGATACGCTCAAGCTGAGGAGGAAAGAGGCTATCAATGCGGTGAGTGTGCGAAAAGCCATGCTTGGGGGATTCCTATCGGGTCTTTTTAAGCGGTCTGAATTTTTAAGAGTGTAGATGAATATGGGGCTTTTTAAAAGGACAGTGCGGTAAAAAAACGTTTGAGGTGAAGTGTGGGACAAGTCGGTTGGCTATTTCCGGGAAATCGCCTAAGTACGCCCATTCCCATCACTGCTTTTTTCCGGTTCCCTGCCCTGAAATCAGGGCAGGGGGTGGTGTTAACGCATCAACTTCATCGCGTTATTTAACGGTGACTGAAATCTCCTGGCTGCTGCTGTTACCGGAAGAATCGGTCGCTTCGGCTTTGATGGTCGTGCTGCCTTTAGCGGCTTTCCTGGTGTTCCAAGTGTAGCTAATTGAACTGCTGTTAGTGGAAGAAACCAATTGGCCGTTGATAAATAACTTCAAACCGGCAACAGCGACATCGTCAGTGGCCGTCACGGTAATCTTTTGGTTTGCCGCAACCGTTGCGCCATTAAGCGGCGTGGTGATGGTCACTACCGGCGGCGTGCTATCGACGACAGGCGCTACAGGTTCAGGTGCGGGGGCTACAGGTTCGGCAGCGGCTTGAGTGGTTGCCGATGCGGTGTTCGACAGCGCCGAATTACCTACGCTGTTATAAGCATAAACCCGGTAATTGTAAGTTTGTCCGGCCGCCAAACCGCTATGGGTAAAGCTTACAGCATTGGCGCCCAGTGCCGCCACTTGGTTCCACGTTGCGCCATCAGCGGATGCTTGCACAATAAAACCGCTTTCGTCAGAGGCGTTGTCAGTCCAAGTCAACACAATACTGCTTGAAGACGTTGAGCTTGCCGCCAAATTACTCGGTGCAGCCGGTGCGGTTGAGGCCGTAGCCGTGGCGCGGAAATTGGCAATCGTTGACGCCGTCGCATTCATTGAACGTGCGGTGTTGGCGGAATTGGCAACCCCTGTTGGGAAACCGTTCCAATAAACATCGGGGTTGGCAAAATAGGGAATACGGGTTTCGCCGGTGCAGGAATAAGACATGATGGAACGGTAATTGCCGCATACCTGATAACCGTAGGAATCGGGGTAGATGGGTGTGCCGCTGGAATTTGTTGCATCATGCATGTTGCCTTGGATATGGCCGATTTCATGGGCGAAAGTGTTGTTGCTGCCCAGGCAGTTATAAACCGAGTCATCGTGAACAACCCCCATGGCATAAGGTGCAAACCATGAGCCAAGCGAGGTCATCCGATAAGCGACGCCACAAGCGTTGTTGTCGGCGCTAATCAGCATGACAACGTCAGCGCCCAATTGGTTGCGCAAGCTGTGCACTTCATCCATATAACCGTCGGTAGCATTTTGTAAGCGTGTCAGTGAAGTGCTGACAGAACCTGTTTCTGTATATGCTGTTTCGGCCATGCCGACCAGATTCAATTGTATGTCGACTTTACTGTTCAAATAAGCCTGGTTGGCGCGGGTTACCGCATTGATGATTTTCGATTCGATGCCGCTGGCACCGTTGGCATTAGTGCGCGATTTTGGCGTATAAACCACCAGGACATCAATGACCTGGCCGCTGCTGGCGACTGTGTCGCCGCTGGTTGTTGCAGATGAATCGCCGCTTGAGGTGTCGCCTTCCATGACCTCATGCTCGGATTCTTCCGGTTCAAATTGCGCGGGCAAGCTATTTGGATCTAATTCGCGCACGGCATGGGTGGCGCCACCGGCAAACACGATTTCAAACGTGCGTTCGTTGTATTCTACCGTGCCCATCAGCGCACGGCCTTTGACCGCCAAAATCACTTCGCTGTTGGCATCGCCTTCGATATGGCCGATCCAGACATCGCCGCCTTGGATGTTTTTCACGATGCGGTCGCGCACGGCAACCAGCTCGAGGTCGTCGAACAGATTGAGGGTTAAGCTATCGGCATCAAGCGCATTAAAATTGACTTGGGCATGGCGGGCACGTCCTTGTAGCGCTTTTTGCGGCAATTCAGGTCGTCTGGACGCGCCGTCGCTGTCGGGGTCGCCTAACAATGCCACAGGTCTTGCCCCGCGTGCATGGGCTGGCGGGCCGGCTGCGGTTGACGGGAATTGGGCGACTGATTCAGTCAAATAGCCATGCCATGAATCGGTTGTGGCGATGGCTAACAACAAACCTAGCGCTGCACCGCCGAAGGCGGAAATGAATTTAATTCGGGTGCTATTTTGCCAGTGACGGGACAGCATCAGGCCGAGTAAGGCAAGGCCGGAAAATAACAGCGTGAGTGCCAGTGGAAATGCCCAGTCAGGCAGCGAGGCCAGCCAGAGCGTTAAATTAGCGGCGCTGTCGTCACTTGCTGCGGCAATGCCGGGCAATGCGGACAGAGCCGCTGCCCAGCCGATCACGGCGGGGCGGGTGGGTGGTTTGATGTAAATGTTCATGATTGTTTCCTTGTGTATGGGCTAACCGAATTAGATTCTCAAAACAATAAATAACCTGAAGCTAATTTTTGACGGAATCTGCGCCAGTATATTGCCCATGAAGATATTTAACTGTGAAAATCATCATATTTTTATGGTCATTAGTTTGAAACCCTCGCTTTCTCGCTCCCAAACTCCAGTTTGGGAGTGACTACAACCAAGCTCCGCTTGGTGTAACAACGTCAAGCAGAGCTTGAGGGTAGGCATTCCCAAGCCAAGAGCTTGGGAACGAGACAAATTTACGTTTCAACGTAATGCGTGAACAAAAACAAAAAAGCCGGACTAGCGTTAGCGTAACCCGGCTTTTTTGAATCATTGTTATCGGGTTACGCTAACGCGAACCTTTTAGCTAAACATCATTCGGGCTGCGTAACAGGACATGCCACGGGTGTCACCTTTTCAACATCGACATGCACGCCGTAGAAATTAAAAGCATCTACATCGACGGTATAGCTTGCTCCGCTTGCTTGTGCTTTGTGGGTAGTGAAGTTGCCAGGAGCCGGATTGCCACTTGGTGCTTCATTGTAGCCCTGAATTTTGACATTCTCAGCGACTGGTGCGAATCTCCAGCCAGCGGCAATGTCAATGGTAATGGTTACTTTGCCGTTATTAACAGCGGAAAAAGTTACGCTGCCTGCATCAAGGGTTTGACCGGCAAATAGGTCAACTGTTGTTCCTGCTACATAAGCAGTATAAGTAGCCCAGTTACCAGGATTTACATAACGAGAGCCATCAGCCCAAGCGGTTTCCCCTTTATAGCTATAGCAAGCTTGATCATCTTCAGTAGGCGGAGTGCAGACAACGTTATAAACGCCGTAATACCACCACGCGCCAACAGCAGCGCCTTTTTTGTTTCTGGCATTGAACTTGTCTTTACCGTCGAATTCAAAGCCGTAGGCAGTATCATTGCCGCCGTTGGCATAATTGATTTCAGCATGAGGTATGACATAGATATCCTTACCGCAAGCATCCGCTTCAGCAAAGACATCGGCCAAGTCAACAGTGAATGTATGAGTGGTTAAGCCAGTGGCATTAAAAGAATAAGGAGACTTCCCCGGTGCCGGTCTGTTGCTTTTATCAAGGTTATCAAAGTTTGTTTGATTGCCAACCCATAAATGCAATGTGCCAAACGTGGCGTTTGGGTCGGTGAGGGTATAGGTTACGGATACTTGGCCGGCGTTAATGTCATGATCAACAACAACCGTTCCCACGTCGGTCGATTGTCCTGCCAATAAAGGCCAAGTCTCAGCAGCTGATGCCAACGGACTGACCAAAAACATGGCGACTAACGCCATGAGCCAGATTGTTTTGCCGAAAAGTCCGCTTCGCGGATCGGCTTTTATTGATTGATACGTTTTCATGACTGCTCTCCTTAACTAAATTGTTATAAAAATAAATGGTTGGTTACTTACGCGTTCCACGAATCCAAAAGCGGATTTATTATTGTTTTCAAAACTCAAGCCGCGTTGCTGTCAAACTCACCGAAATGCCATACCCCTCGGCACTGGGTGCTACCCGTACTACATGACCTTCGCAATCCAACCGTTCCGGCGCTCCCGCGATCTGACGCGGAAAAATAAAAAAATGGATATAACTGCCAAGGTCGATTAGTTGTTTGGTTTCAAAACAGACGCCTGAGGTGCTCATATCGCGGGTGATGCCGTTACCGCCTTTGAATCCTACCGGCCATGACAGGAAATAGCGGCGGCCTTGGCGTTGGTCTGCGGTGTTCAGTGTCATGTTCCAACCTCGATCATTTTTCGATGGGGGAAAGAATACGTTGAATTGCGTAAGTTATCTATTATCTAACGGTTGTAACTATGCTTTCTTAGGTTATACTTTTTCGTAACTTTAGTTACTTTTTACTGGATTATGCCCTATGACTATCAACGTTATTATTGCTGACGGCCATCCGTTGATTTTGTTTGCCGTGGATAAATTGTTGTCATCCGAAACCGATTTTACCGTGCAGGAACGCTGTACCAGCGGCGATGCGGCTTTATTGGCTGTACAGCAATATCAGCCGGATGTGCTTATTGTTAATGCTGATTTGCCGGGCAAAACCGGCCTGTCGGTGTTGCGTGAGTTGCATGAGGCTAAAAGTTGTACCCGCGTGGTGTTTCTGGTTGCGGCGATGGATGGCGAGACGCTGCTGGAAGCGGTGCGCTGCCAGGTGCGTGGTGTGGTGTTGATGGGGATGGCATTGCAGTTGTTGGTTCCCTGCATCCGTAAGGTTTACGCGGGTGGCGAGTGGCTGGAACGCGATTCGGTCAGGAGTGCGTTGGACCAGGTTTTACAAAACGGCGCTCAGGCGGCGCAAACGACAGAAAGCCTGTCGCTGAAAGAGCTTGAGCTGGCGCGTATGGTGGCCGACGGCGACAGCAATAAAATCATTGCCCGGAAACTCGATTCCACTGAGGGGGCGGTTAAGGCTAATTTGCACCGCATTTATCAAAAGTTCGATGCACGTAACCGGGTCGATTTGGCGCGCATGGTGCGGGAAAAGGGGCTTTAGGCGATTTTCGGGAAAGGATATTCCCTCGTTTTTACGCGGCGTGCTGAGTGACTCGCGGATTTTGCGTCGTCGCTACATTCTGGATAGCGGCGCGTGCTCTGCGCCTGGCATTACCGTGAAACAGGCCGAACCACAGACCTTCCAGGTTTTACGACTGCCATGGATGGCGGAAGTGCTGGAGCCGTCGGGAGCGGCTCCAGTAAAAACTTGGAAGGTCTAATTTGCAGCGCTCTGGATAGTGGGTCATTGCAGGATGCGTATAAGTAGTCATAGGACTTACGCATTGACAAATTAACAAAAGCGAGATCAAAGTGACATAGCCTAGTAAAAACAAATAGGACACCCGCCATGAGAGAAATTACACGCCCCCCAACAGCCCGCTGTGTTATGTCAATGTACATAAGCTTTC
>JAUXXQ010000115.1 GCA_030684815.1 Methylobacter sp.
CGGTTAACGCTTTTAGCTCGTTCCCAAGCCGGAGCTTAGGAATGAGCATGATTTAACTTGTGCAAGTTTACATTTGAGATGACCTATACAAAAGGAGTCAGTATTTTAAGTTGCTCAAGTTATTTCGTGCTCGTTCCTTAACATCAAATCTACAAGGCCATTGACAATATTTATTTACCACGAAGAACACAGAGACCCAAAGTGGGCGCTTTAGGCGGCACGAAGTTTCATTCTTCGTGATCTTCGTATACTTCGTGGTGATAATGTTTTTGCCTGTAATTAATGGGAAGTTACGCCTTTTAAAAATGGCGAAAACCTGTCCTGCGGCCAGATAATACCGTGATTTTTGATGCCCCCCAAGCCTATCGGCCAGCCTTAAAAAATGCGCATATCCTTGCGGCAAAAAAATGTCACCACCCCTAAAAGCCCCCATTGCTTCCTGAGTCAAAAAACTGTCAAAACTACAAAACATAAAAATAACACCATAAAATTCAATGCATTAACATCAACTCCTGTGTTGGCACAAAAATAGCTTACTAACTTTTGATAGTAATTTATTTTTTCTACCAGGAGAACAACAATGAACGGCATGGTCATTAACACAAACATTGCATCAATCAACAGTCAACGCCAATTAAATAAGACCAACAATAACCTTGCAACATCAATGGAACGCTTGTCATCAGGCTTGCGTATCAACTCAGCCAAAGATGACGCAGCAGGCTTGGCAATCGGCAACCGGATGACCTCGCAAATACGCGGCATGGGTGTTGCCGCAAGGAATGCCAATGACGGCATTTCCATGGCGCAAACAGCTGAAGCGGCCATGGGCGCACTGACCAACACCATGCAACGTATGCGCGACCTGGCCGTGCAATCGGCGAATGAGGGTGGCGTGACAACAGGTGACAAAGAAAAAATGCAAACCGAATTCCAACAATTGAATGACGAGTTGACCCGAATTATTACCAACACCGAGTTTAATGGCAAAAAAATCCTCAATGGCTCATTGGAAGGGGGCGTAGCGCTTCAGGTCGGAGCCAATACGGCTTCAGACAACCAAATATCTATTGAGATTAATGACTTAGAGACATCTATTGCCGACGTTACTGCGGCCACCATAGGCAGCGAGCAATCTACAGCGGGCGTGCTCAGCGCAATTACCGCCCTAGATGCAGCCATGGCCAGCATCGATAACTCAAGAGCCAAATTAGGTGCTGTCCAAAGCCGCTTCACCACCACCATTGCCAACCTGCAATCTTCTATTGAAAACCAATCGGCGGCCCGTTCGCGGATCACCGACACCGACTTTGCCATGGAAACCGCCAACTTGAGCCGCAACCAGATATTACAACAGGCGGGCACGGCAATGCTGGCACAGGCCAATCAATCCAAACAGGGCGTTATGCAATTACTGCAATAAGACCTTTTCCTGAAAAAGACATCAAAAATTGTCCACGAAAGGCACGAAAAAAACACGAAAAAGAAACTTCGTGCCCTCCGTGCTGATGACCTTTTTACCTGTCATTAATGAGCAGTTACGTTATTTCAGATAATTTCTGCTGCCACATCGCCCACATTGCCTGCTCAAACTGTTTAGCAAAACGGGATGCATCAAACAGTGCGGTTTTTAGTGATTGCGCCCTTAAATTTTGCCTTAACTCTGATAACATCTCCATATCAGCCGCATAGCCCACCGCCTTACCGATATAATCGCGCTCATCGTGCGCAATCCATGACGGCAGGCCAACACAAGCCAACATACTCACACCCTGGCGCGCCAGCAATGTTTCCCCGGCAAGCGTCAGCGTAGGGACGCCCATCCATAGCGCTTCGCAGGTTGTTGTGCCCCCTGGGTAAGGGAAAGTATCCAACATAATGTCAACATCCGCATAAGACGCCAGATAATCCTCACGCGGCAATAACCCATCAATGGTGACCCGATCAGCACTAATACCGGCCGCAGTTAAACGCTGCTGCAAAGCATCACGCTCCGCCAAACAGGACATCTGCTTGTTTCTCACTATCAGCTTGGCCGTCGGCAAGGCCTTAAATATCTCCCCCCAAACATTAATAACCGCGTCATTAATTTTGGACAAGTTCTGGAAGCAGGCAAAAGTAACATATTTATTAGCCGCCGCCGGTAACCCATTAGGCGTTAAATCGCAGTCAGGCGGCGTAAAACACAGGCGGGTTTCGGGCAAATACCATAAGGCCTCGGAAAAACAATCCCCTTGCGCAGCAGGCACCGAAACGGCATCTGTCAACAGAAAGTCTACCCCCGGCACACCGGTGCTGGCAAAAAAACCCAACCAACTCACCTGTACCGGCGCCGCCCGCCAAGCAAAGACAGCCAACCGGTTCTTCGCCGTATGCCCGGCCAAATCCACTAAAATATCAATACCGTCGGCATAAATTGTCTGGGCAACGCATGCATCATTTAAACCGGTAATGATATGCCAGTGTTTAAAATAGGGCTTAATACGCGCCGTCAACTCATCTTCATGATACTGCGCCGCATAAGCGACCAACTCTAACTGTTCGGGGTTAATATGTTGCAGAATACTTTCTAAAAAATAACCGACCGGGTGGATTTTAAAATCACCGGAGACAAAACCCACGCGTAACTTGCCATCGCCACGCTGAGCAGAAAAACCTGGCCAATAACGATAAGGCCGCGCCATGGCAAACACCTTATTGCCATACAAACGCGCTTCATCAAGATACTGTTGCGGCGTACAGTCGGGGTAATAACTCAGCGCCAACAATAAATTGCTGCGTGTACTTAAATTATTCGCCTGTATTTTCAAAGACGCGTAATAACAGGCGATAGCCGCTTTCAAATTGCCTTGCACTAACAGGGCATTGCCCAAATTATTTTGTGCACTGGCAAATTCAGGATTTAACGCTAAGGCTTGCCCAAACGCTTGGACTGCGTCGGCCAACTTCCCCTGCTCTTGCAATGCCGCCCCCAGATTGTTATAAGCCTCCGCATAATCCGCTTGCAATGCAATCGCCGCCCGATAACTCGCTATCGCCGAATCATGCTGTCCTTGCGCCTGCAGTGCCGCCCCTAAATGGTTATGCATCAAATGCGTAGGCGACAACGCCACCGCTTTAGATATTAGCGTAACAGCACTTGCACTATCGCCGGTTTGATAATAAACCAAGCCCAAATAATGCAAAGCATCGGGATTATCCGGCGCTATGCCAAGAATTTTTTCATACCTCGCTTTAGCGTCAGAAAGTTGGCCTGCTTGATGCAATGCCACCGCTTGCTGTAGAGCGGCAAGCACTGAAGGCGGCACTGGATGCGCCTGAACAGTACGGACAGCAAGTTCACAGCATTTCTTATACTTTTTACCGCTACCGCAAGAACAGGCATCATTGCGGCCGGGCTTTTTCATCGTCATGTATTTTACCAAAAAGTCCGTAAAGCCCTTCCCTTCAGGTGAGGGCCGTAAGGATGCCCTTGATTGGCTAGCAACATAAGCCGGGCAGTTTTAAGCGAGTGGCTGGGAACGCCAAGCCCCAGCTTGGCGAGTACCCGCAATAACCAACATTGCCGAGCTGGGGCTCGGCGTTCCCAGTTCTTTGGCGATTACCCGGTCTTAAGTGGGCAAGCAAATCACCTAAGTGGGTAGGCCAAGACATTTATGCATAAGTATCAATTTTGCCTAGCGCAGCAGCCTCAATCAGCTTAACTGCCGCTTCACCTTGCGCCTTTTCAATATCTTGTGATTTTTTTATCACCGTAACCGCCAGTTGCTCTTCTGATGTTTTTTGTTTCATCAATGCCGTCGCCAAGCCCGGCGCATCACTACCTACAGAACTAATCATAATTTAACTCCTTAAATTTAACTTACATTAAACACATTGCCATTATCGGGCATTTACTTGCTCGTTGCCACCTCCTTGCCAGTATCGGCTCTCCCCTAAAAAAACCAAGTGATTTTCTGAAAAATGTCGCGACTAGCAAAAAAATAAGCCGATATGCAGATCTTCCCCAGGTTTTAAAACAGGAAGTTCTAACATGCAATGCCTAAACAACCTAGCTGTTACAGGATATGCTTTGAACGGTTAAGTTTTCAGCTTATGTTGGGCGAAAAAACTGCCGAACTACAGACCTTCCATGTTTTAAAAACCTGGAAGGTCTAACTCGCAACGTTTTGAAAGATCAAGCTTTCAATTTTTTGGCGCGGAATAGCTGCCGCTGATTGCAAAAACCGAAAACCTGGGCGTTTAAAGCATATGCATAACGATGAACAATTCATCAAGGGACATTCTTTCCCCGGAAATCGCCTTAGATCCTAGCGGCAAAAAACTGCCACCCATCCAAAAAAACCCATTCACTCCCGAGTCAAAAAACCGACTCAAGCACAAAATACAAAATTAATACAATTAAATTCAATAACTTATGTTTAATTTTATTGTTGGCACAAAAATAGCTTAATAAATTTTGACAGTTACAATTTATTTTTTCTATTAGGAGAACAACAATGAGCGGCATGGTCATTAACACAAACATTGCATCAATCAACAGTCAACGCCAACTGAATAAGACTAACAATAACCTTGCAACCTCGATGGAACGCTTGTCATCAGGCTTGCGCATAAACTCCGCTAAAGATGATGCAGCAGGCTTGGCAATCAGCAACCGGATGACTTCGCAAATACGCGGCATGACCGTTGCCGCGAGGAATGCCAATGACGGCATTTCTATGGCACAAACGGCTGAAGCGGCGATGGGCGCACTGACCGACACCATGCAACGTATGCGTGACCTAGCCGTGCAATCGGCGAATGAGGGCGGTGTGACAACAGGTGACAAAGAAAAAATGCAGACCGAATTCAATCAATTGAACCTTGAGTTGACCCGGATCATTAACAACACCAACTTTAACGGCAAAAAAATCCTCAATGGTGATTTGTCAGGTGGCGTAGCACTTCAGGTCGGCGCCAACACCGCTGCCGACAACCAAATTTCAATTGAAATCAACGACTTATCTTTAGCTATTACTAGTGTTACTGCAGCCAGCATAGGTAGCACGCAAACCACGTCTGGCGTGCTCGCCGCCATTACCTCGTTAGATACGGCCATAGCCAGCATCGATAACTCAAGAGCCAAACTAGGCGCTGTCCAAAGCCGCTTCACTGCCACCATTGCCAACCTGCAGTCTTCTATCGAAAACCAGTCAGCGGCCCGTTCGCGGATCACCGACACCGACTTTGCCATGGAAACCGCCAACCTAAGCCGCAACCAAATACTGCAACAGGCGGGCACGGCAATGCTAGCACAGGCCAACCAGTCCAAGCAGGGGGTTATGCAATTACTGCAATAACGTCTACACTGTGAACATATTACAAGCACAGCTAGACACCTCCACGGTCTGGCTGTGTGTTTTTTGGCTCACTTAACACCGTCCATTATGACCTCAACCACTCTTACTCAGCTATCAACGACCGGCATCTTAAAAACCAACACGTTCGGCGACCGATATTTATACAACATCAATCGCGGTAATTTTGATAAAGTCGGCGCCCACGCTATTTTTGATGCTGAGTTTAGTAAACACTTGCTGGAAGAAGACTCCCTTAACATTATCATCGGCACTGACTCCGGCCTGCTGCCGAAATATGTGCAACAACAGGGCATTCCTTCAGGTGCGCGTTATATTTTTATTGAGCCAGAGCAGGTACTGGAACAATTACAGCACCACCAATTGCTTGACGATATGCCCCCGGAAATCGTCTGCACGACTCTTGGTCATTGGGAAGAAGAAGCAAAGGAATTTAAGATACACGAATATGCCTATATCAATAATATCAAATCATTTAACGCAATCTGCTCCCAGCAAACTGTTCTTGATGACTATTCAGAACTAAGCTGGAACATCACTGAAGCACTGCGCGCAATACATTTTCGTTATAGCGTGACTCTCGGCAACGAGCTCTTTATCATCCGCCAAATAGAAAATATTGCCGAAAATATTTTCCCAATGACGTGCCTGGCCAATGCTTATCAAGACAAAACCGTCATCATTCTTGCCGGTGGGCCGTCGTTAACGGGCGTATTTCCATGGCTACAGGAAAACAGGCACAAACTGGTGGTTTTTTCAGTCTCGCGGATTTCCAGGCAACTTATCAGTATCGGCATTGAACCCGATTTCATTTTTTCAGTCGATCCCCTCGATGAAAACATCGATGTCAGCCGGGAAATGTTTTTATTCGGCAAACGGACTGTCTTTATAAACTCATTCCACGTACAACCGCCCTTAATCAACCAATGGCATGGGCAAAGCCTGTATATGGGCACTAGGCTACCCTGGCAATCGGATATTAACATCACCAACATCCATGGTACAGGCCCGACAGTCACCAACTCGGCATTGTCGATGGCACATTATTTTGGCTTTAAAAAAATCCTGTTGACCGGTTTCGACCTATGTTTTACTAAAGAAGGCATCACCCACGCAAAAGGCAGCGACGAACAGTTAGCGGGGCCAACATACGATCCAACACTGTTGCAAGTCGAGACCTATAGCGGCGAATACAGACCTACAAACCACGGCTATTACACCGCGCTGCTAACACTGGCAGAACAGGCAAAAAATATTAGCCGTGACCGCTGCGAAATCATCAATCTTGCCCCCACAGCGGCAAAAGTCGAGCATATCAGCCATATCCCCTGCACTGAAATCATCCTGCCAGAGCTTGAAGGCGAAAACCTCGATAGCATAAGACAACGCATACCGAAACTGACTGATGCACTATTGCAAACGCACTACCAATCCGTGATTGATGAACTGGAAAAGGCTAATTTCCAAATCAAGGCTATCGCCAAACTAGCCAAGAAAGCACTCGACATCAACGAGAGCATGTATAGCGCAGAGGGCAGAATTGAAAACTACAAAGATAAACGCGAACTCGATAGCATTGAAAAACAGCTCAAGCGAAAATACCGGAAACACAGCAAACTGGTGAAAAATTTTGGCATACGCCAATTTATAAAAATTACCTCGCCGCACGACTCCGACGACTGGGATGCGGAAAAAGCCAAAAAACTGGGCAACATTTATTATCAAGCTTATCAGTCAGGCGCCAATAAATTATCAAACCTCATTACCTCAGCCATAATCCGCACAAAAACCCGGCAAGAAGAACTGAAAGCCGAACCGGATTTTAACCTGTTGCTGGCGCAATGGGATCAAGATAAAAGCTATCGCCGCGCTTTGTTTTGGCTGCAAAAACACCCCCAAACACCTATCCCCGAACAAACTGCATTAGCGCTAACAGCCATGCAAGACCAGTTCAATCGGGTCATGACCCAACAGGACACCGCCTTTAAAGCCGAAGTGGCAAGAAGCTCAACCTTGCCGCTGCTAAAAAGCAAAATAAAGATACTCTTCAAACATAAAAAAATCGACGAATTAATAGACCTTAAATCCGGCTTTCTTGACGACACCAAACACGATGACAAAGCAGCCTATCTGTTGCTGATTGAAGGCTATCTTGCCGAACTGAACAATGATGCCGACAGCGCCCTGCTCCATTACCATCATATCCTTGATATTGACCAATCCCCCTTGCTTGAAGAGGCCTTAGTGCAGATTGCCGCCATCAGCCTTAACCGACACGACCAACAAAACACTTTGTTGGCGCTGGAATGCCTGTCCCAGATATCGCCAGCTTACCTGCCCTATCAGGCGGAACTGGCACGTATCACCGGCGACCATCTACTGGCCATCGACAGCTATAACGCTTACATCGCGTTTTTTCCGGAAGACACGTTAAGCAAATTAAAACTGGCTTCGCTGTATATTGACATTAAGGTTTATGAAGCTGCCGAATTGATGCTGGAACATATTTTACAAACAACACCGGACTTTGAATCGGCCATCAATTTAAAGAAACAACTGGCCGCGATAAAACAGCAAGCGGACTGATTCAAAACAATTATGCATCAGTATCTACAGACTGCCGATAGGCAGACCTTCCAGGTTTTTAAAACCTGGAAGGTCTAACTTGCAATGGGCTAAATAACCGAGACGTTGCAGCCCTGAATAAGGCCAACTTCAAGATGTGTATAACAATGTTTCAAACCAACAAGGAAATACGATGATTAGGAATGAGAGAAACGGCACAGCAAAAGGCCGAACTTAAACAGCGGTGGGGGGACTAACGATGGGAGATGGAAAATCTATGGCCGCTATTCGACCTGATATGCTTTAACGGCTTTTCTGTCATGCGCAAGCGACGCGGCTTGCTTTTGCAACACGTCTTTTTGGTTTTGCACCTGTGCCAAAAATTGCTGGTCTGTAGCCTGTATTGACACCATCATCTTGACAACGACCTCGCGCTCCTGACTAGTCAGTTCTGAGGCACACAAGCTGTCCAGCAGACCCTGCCGATTAACCAGTATCCCGTTCAAGCCGTCCCAATCGCCAGACTCAATGGCGCTGGCAATCAGTCCGGTAAAACCATCCAATTGTTGCAGTTGAGTATCGATATCCATCAGTATCACTGATACATTTCGGGGATAGTGTCCCAAGCCTGTTTGATTTCCCGCATCAGTATCAGCACTTCATCCAACATTTCGGTGCTGTTTTGAGCACTGGCCTGAAACAGTCGTGCGTCGATATACTCATACAAACTCATTAAGTTAGCCGCTATATCGCCGCCTTTGTCAATATCGATGCCATCTATCAGACCACCAACGATG
Source organism: Methylobacter sp. (assembly GCA_030684815.1). GTDB lineage: Bacteria > Pseudomonadota > Gammaproteobacteria > Methylococcales > Methylomonadaceae > Methylobacter_A. The sequence goes on from JAUXXQ010000115.1 coordinate 8,723, forward strand.
GCAGAGGCTTTGGAAATTTGTATACTTTTTTCCTGAAAATCGCCCCGCTCCATACTGCCCTTGGCCGCATTGACCCGCATCAAAAAGCCGTTCATCAACATTTGAATCAGTTTATGCGGCGAAGCGTCATCAATCACCGTTTCAGTATGAACGGCGGCATATTTATTGGCATTGTTTCTATACGCTAAAGCTGTCATCACCTACTCCATTGATTTATTTGGTTATTCAAAAAAGAACCGGTTGATTGAAACTTGCCTACGACCAAGTCCATGGCTATAAATTGTTTCATCAGGCCTTTTTGCACGTTATCGAGGCGTAACTGGACGCTCTCACGCTGAACACTCAACGTCTTTAATTGTTTATTCAGCGAAGTTTGGCGGGTGTCCAAAGCGCCGCCTGTTTGCAGGTATTGCATGACCTTGGTGTTTAACCGGTTGGCAACGCCGTCACTGGAGGAAAACACGTCGCTGACTGATGATAAGTTGGTCGCCAACGCCTTATCGAGTGCACCACCATCCATCGACATAACGCCATCTTTATCAATATCAATGCCAATACTTTTTAAGGTATTAAACGCGCTGCTTGCCGAGCTGACAGGCAAGCTGGTTTGTTGGCGCAGTCCATTTCTGACGTTGCGCAGGATTGAATCACCCAATAAGACGCCATTACTGCCCCCGTCTTTACCGGCAAATTTGCCCAAGTTTGCGGTGGTGCTTGTCATGGTGTTATAGGCGGCGACAAAGTCAGTGATGGTTTTTTTAATCGCTTCGTTGTCGAGCTTAATGTCTATGTTGACGTCGGTGTCCGACGCTACCGATTGCAAATTCAGCGTTACGCCTTGCAATACGTCAGAAATAATGTTGCTGCTGCGGGTGACGGCTTGACCATCAACCAAAATTCTGGCGTCGACGGCATTCTGGCCGCTATAATTTTCGGGCGTTGAGGAATCGAGCCTGCTTAATCCGGCATCACCCACTGCACTGACTGAAAACGCATTGGCCAAGCCGGTGTCTTTGGCAGTCAGCACTAATTTAGAGACAGTGCCGCCTCCGGGTGTTCCGCTGTCGACATTGATAATGCTGGCCATCACACCGTTGTTGTCAGACGCGCTGTTGATGGCGTCACGAATACCCGCCAAGGTGTTATTGCTGCCGTCAAGCGTCAGCAAAAAGTCATCTTTACCGGCCACCGAAAAAGTCAGCGTACCGGAACCGACCACATCAGATGCGCCGCTAAACTCAGCGGCAGCAACAGATTTTTGCGCCTTGGCCAAGTCAAGCACTCTCAGCGTGTGGGATCCGGCTACCGAACCTGCTCCTGCGGTGACTTTTAAGATACTTTCATTGCCGGATGTGGCTTGATGGGTTTTAAATAAATTGACATCGTTCAGCTTACGTACTGCTGTTTGAAAAGTCGACAAAGCGCTTTTAAGGCTGCCCAATCCGCTTACCTGTGCTTTTGCCGCTGTTTCTTGCCGCGAAATCGCAGCAAACTGCGGTTGGCCTTCGGCAGCAACCAACTGGCTAACGATGCCGTTGATGTCCATGCCGCTGCCCATGCCAAATGCTGATGAAATAGCCATAACGTTCTCCTGTCTTTATTTATCTAACCTGTGTTAAACCGTGTCTTGAAGTATCGTCCCCTGATTGTCGCCCTCAAGCTCCTGCATCCTCTTGACGAAACTCAGCATCTCCTCAGAGGGGATTTGCCGCACCACATCGCCAGTATTGCTATCAACCACTTTAACCACAACTTTTTGCGTCGAATCATCAACCTCAAACTTCAGGCTACGATTGGTCGCCTGAAAAATGGAATTGCCTGTCTCTGCCGCCGATTTGACCGAGTCTAAAGAAGCCTCTTTTGCCTCTTTTGCCTCTTTTGCTTCTTTTGCCTCAACGCTTACAGTTGAAGCCTGTATTTTTAACTCTGCTTTGGCAGGACTAAGGCCAGCCTGTTGTTCTTTGGCTGCTGTAGTCTTAGCTGAAACATCATTCAGGTCATTTTGCTTATTTCTCAGAACGGGCACAGGAACAAGCTTAGATACGTTTGTAATTTCACTGTTCATGACACCAACCTTCTAATTTGATCTAGTGAAAAAGGGAGGCCACGGCCTCCCTTGATTATTGCCATGATGCCTATCTGAGCAAACTCATTACTGCCTGTGGCGCCTGGTTCGCCTGCGCCAGCATCGCAGTGCCGGCCTGCTGCAGAATCTGATTTCGACTGAGGTTTGCAGTTTCAGAAGCAAAATCAGTATCGGTGATCCGTGAACGGGCTGCCGATTGGTTCTCGATAGAAGATTGCAAATTGGCAACAGTCGTAGTGAAGCGGCTTTGGACTGCACCCAGCTTGGCTCTTGAAGTATCGATGGTGGCAATAGCCGCATCTAAAGCAGCAATAGCAGAAAGGGCATTACCAGCACTATCTCCGACTATACTCGCAATAATAACGCTGGCCACACCAGCCATACCTGACACATTAGAAATTTGGATACTTATTTGATTGTCAGCCGCAGTATTAGCCCCAACCTGAAAGTTCACACCATCGGATAAGCCGCCACCAAGGACTTTTTTGCCATTGAACTCAGTATTAGTAATAATACGGGTCAATTCCGCATTTAATTGCTGGAATTCTGTATTCATCTTTGCCCTATCATCTGTTGTCACACCACCATCATTGGCCGATTGCACCGCCAAGTCACGCATACGTTGCATGGTATCAGTTAAGGAACCCATAGCCGCTTCAGCGGTTTGCGCCAAAGAAATGCCGTCATTGGCATTTCTGGTCGCAACAGTCATACCGCGTATTTGCGAGGTCATCTTGTTACTGATTGCCAAACCTGCCGCATCATCCTTAGCGGAGTTAATGCGTAGACCTGACGACAACCGCTGCATGGTTGTTGAAAGGTTATTATTGGTTTGATTTAATTGCCGTTGACTGTTAAGTGAACCGACGTTTGTGTTGATTACCATTGACATGATCTTACCCTCAAAAAATATTAAAAAAATAAAGCTTCTAAAAAACTACCCTTTCAAACTCGTAATAGTTATCGACGTTATCATTGCTTCCTTTAGTTTTTTTTTAATTTATTTTTAATCCCTATTCCATACTGATGCGCCATGACACCCCCTATTCCGCTTTAAACGGAAGAGCTTAAAATTCATCATTTTTTATTATAGCCTGAAGGCTGATAATGTCAGCGTGAGGCAAGCTAAAGGATTTACCGCCAGGAGGGATGCAACTAACTACTTTTTTGCCTATGAGCAAAGCCACTACCATCGCCATAGACCCGCAACCCACCACAACATCACTGTCAATAACCTCCTCCAGCAAGGTATGTTCACCGCCCATCTCAATAGGCAACCCGAACTCATCTTGAGCCCAACTATATTTTCCTGCCCGCTCGGAAGGATGCGGGCGGATCAAAACACGCCTAATCGGCTTGCCTAACGCCGCACAGTTGGTAAGGAAGTAACGTAACGCATCTTCTTCCACATAACCCCAAAAATACGCATCACCATGCCGCAGTAATGCATGTTCACCAATGGGTTCGCAAATATAGAGAACGGAAAGCGAATCCTGTGCAGGCAAATTGCGTGCTTCAATTGCCGCCAACTCTTGCCTAATATCCAATAAGTATGGATTATCCACCCATGTGACCGGAAGCCCCGGAAAAACTTCTTTTGCCATTGTTTCAGCCATCCGGTCACCAACCCAAATTTCATCCGGCAAAAAAGTTGCGCCTGATCGGGTAAAACGCTCGCGGTAATTCACCCAATGGTCAATAAATGCGACAGAATGCTTGCCCAATGAACGCGCCAATTTTATCGCATTAATCTCAATATCCGACTGCCAGCTGGTACCGCAAAGAATCGAGGCCGACCGGCGTACCGCTTCGTCAAGTGGTGTTGTTTTAATAGGGCCTAACTTGCGCTCAAATACTTTACAGGCTGGCCCCTCCAATACGTAAAGGTAATCCAAGCCTGTCTGGCGTGCATAACTGCTGAGGATTTCAGCCCCTCCCGCATCATGACAAACCAGCGCAATCATAAACCCACACCCCTTTCAAACTCAGCCCGCAATATGCCATATTCGAGTAAGTCAACCCTGGAACCCTCCAAGAAAAAATGTTGGCGCTGAGTGCCCTCAAGCACCATCCCCATAGTTTGGGCGAGCTTTTTCATGGCATCATTAGTTGCTGCTGTTCCACAATAAATACGCTCCAGATTTAACTTATTAAATCCGTGCCCTAATATTTTTTTACCCGCCAGTAATCCAACGCCTTTAGCCCAATGCCTCTTATCACCTAATAATATTGCAAATTCAGCCGTTCGGTCGATCCACGAAATAGCCTGCAAACTGATATTGCCAATGTGCCCATCATTAACATGGCAAATTGCCCAAACAACACGGTCTTCCCGGTTCAATGCCTCCACATAGCTATTAAAATAAGCTTTCGTCTTAAAGAGCTTGCCATGAGAACTATATCGGGTGACGTCTTGGTCTTCAAACCAACTGGGGTAAACCCCATCCAAATCAGCTTCTGCAAGGTGCCGAACGAAATAATCTTTACTGAGTTGGTAAATCATTTTAATCCCTCCATTTGATCCCACACCTTCCGAAACGCTCGGCCAATTAAATCCACATCGTCATCTGTCAACTCATGCATACACATGGCAAAACCTAAATAAGTAAAATCGTGCAGCCTTTCCGCCACCGGGCAAATACCTTTCCGGTAGCTCACCTCACGTCGACAAATATCCGACGACCAAGGAAACCCTTTTGAGCCATAAGCTATTTTTTGTTGATACATGGGCAACAAATGAATATTCATATAGCCAGCAGAAAGTCCTATGACCCCTTCAGCCTCAAGCGCCTCTATGATGCGCGAACGCGACACACCAAGCCTTTCACTATCCAATACCATTGGATACACGTAATAGGCGTGGGTACAATCTTTTTTAACTATTGGTACGCGCAGACCCGGTAAGCCCGACAGCTCTTTGCTGAGACGTTCGGCAGCGCGTTGGCGACTGGCAACAAAGCCATCCAGTTTCTTCAGTTGTTCGATACCTATGGCGCACTCGACTTCTCCCAGTCTAAAATTATAACCAACCATATTGCGCAAGTCCGTGCTTCCCTTGCCGGACACAACCGCTTCAGCATGATTACGGATCAAGCGCAAGTGCTCAGCGAACTCATCATCATTGGTGACAAGAATCCCACCCTCCCCAGTATGAATATGTTTGTGATAATTAAGGCTATAACCGCCCACATCAGCTAAGGTGCCGGTTACTTTACCCTTGTAATAGGTACCTGGCGCCTGGGCCGAATCGGTGATCACTTTGAGGCCATGCCGTTCGGCAATCGCCATCAGCGCATCCATATCCGCCGAGTGGCCAAAAATATCCACAGCCATAATCGCCTTGGTATAGGGCGTGATGTTTGCCTCCACAGAAGCAGGATCAAGATTAAAAGTTTCGGGTTCAATGTCGGCAAAAACAGGAATGGCGTTCCAGTGCAAAATAGCTGTTGCACTGGCGCACATAGTCCACGGCGTGACAATCACCTCATCACCGGGTTCTATACCGATTGCGCCGACCGCTGCAATCAAACCCGACGTCCAAGAGTTGACAGTAACGGCATGTTTAACGCCAAAGTAAGCCTCACACTGGCGCTCAAACTCCTGCACCTTGGAGCCGCCATAAAAATCAGGGCTCCAACAACCCAAAAACTTAGACAACACGCCGCTTTCAACGACCTGTTTAGCCGCCTCAACTTCCTCTATTCCAATCGAATTGTAAGCTTTAAATGCAGTTTGTATGGTTTTTCCGCCCCCGAACAGGGCAAGTTTTTCTGTGTTTACTGTATTGCTCATAATGACTCATATCTTTGATTATATTAATCAACCAGATTATTTAAGTAATTTCCTGAAAAGGACTTACCAAAAAGTGTCCACGAAAGGCAAGAAAAAACACGAAAATTTCGTGTTTTTTCTTGCCTTTCGTAGGCTCTATATTTTTACAGCCCATGACCATTAAGGAATATTATTTCTCGGAAATCACATTAGGAATGAAAATAAAACAACTTGAACAATTGCATCTGCAAAGCCAGAGACTAAGCCTAATGCGTTATTTTTTGTACAAGTTAATAAATTTTTATTCCTTAACATTGTAGGCTTGCTGCTTGATTTTTTCGCACATGTCTTGTGCGGCAAGTGCTGATTCACCACTACTCGCCAGCAAATCGCCTTGTTGAATGGCGCGGTAAATATTATCCGCAGCATTGAGCATCGCGCCTGGGTATTGCCCTACTCGGCGGACACCCGCATCAAGCACACGATAACCTTTGAATGTCCCGCTATCCAAGACGGCACGCTCGCGCCAGAACAGGCCGCCTTCTTCCATGATGACCATGCCCACTGAAAAAACTAACTGAAGTTCAAAGATTGCATAATCCTCAGCATGACCGCAAGCAAGCATGACTGGTATGCCCGAAGCCCCCTCCAACCAAACCGGCACCGTCGGATCGTTGGCAAAAAAATCATGTATGGGCTTACCGACCTTAACAATCTCCATAGCCCCCACAAGAAGATGCAAAAGATCAACCATGTGCGAACCGTTGTTCAAAACCCCCTTATTATAATAGCCCATGACTGACCGCAACTGCCCCCATCGCCCCGCTTGCATGTTGGCATGAAGTGTTGAGATTTCGGCATCCCAACGACGCGTGTAATTTATCGCAAGCCGAATATTCAATTGGGCGCATTCCTCAAGCAGCCTTTGATTTTCAGTGACCGATGTTGTCAACGGTTTCTCACAAAAAATTAGCTTTGGCTGCAAACTCAAAGCCATTTCCAGATCATGGGCATGACACTCTGTTGGCGAACAGATGCTAATCACATCGAATTGCTTACCGGATGCCAATGCCTCCTCAATCGTCTGGAAACCGGTAGCCACCCCCCAAGCAGCCATAAATTCGCCACGCCGTTTGTCATCCGGCTCAACACATGCGAGCAAATCAAACCGCCCATCCCGCATGTATGCACCCGCATGAGTAGAGGGTAAATGTCCCGCGACGCGTCCCTGATCAAAGCCGCCAGCAATATTGCCACAGCCTACAATCAAGACTCGCAAAGATGCTAAATCCCTGCTTGCCGTACTCATTTAATCAACGCCCACCCCAACGCCGTCCCTTTTTTTACAGCGTGCCTCACAGACTTGCCTAGCAACTGTTCCAAATACTTCGTCGGCAAGCCAAAACCAGGACGGATTGCACGCACATTGTCACGCGTCAACACATCGCCAGCTTTCAAATCTTGCACCACATACAGCGAGCGCCGAAACACCATGGATTTCTTTTCGGCTTCTGTAGCGCCGTAACTGACTTGGCCTAGCGCTTGCCAGGCGCGTTCGGTTTCCACCACCAATTGCGCCATTTCAGCGGGCTCCATCGAAAAAGTGCTGTCCACGCCGCCATCGGCACGATTAAGGGTAAAGTGCTTTTCAATGACGGTTGCGCCCAATGCCACACTGGCGACCGATACGCCGACACCCAGAGTGTGGTCGGATAAGCCGACTTCGCAAGCGAAAAGCTCGCGCATGTGCGGAATAGTCAAAATGTTGGTGTTATTGGCGGTTGCCGGGTAGGTGCTGGTGCATTTAAGCAAAATCAAATCGTTGCATCCGGCCTCGCGGGCGGTGCGCACCGTATCATCAAGTTCGGCAATGCTGGCCATGCCGGTAGAGATAATCAGCGGTTTGCCGGTAGCGGCGACACGGCGGATTAGCGGCAAGTCCGTATTTTCGAATGAGGCAATCTTGTAGCAGGGCGCATCCAAACTTTCCAGCAAATCCACTGCGGTATCATCAAACGGGGTGCTGAAAGCAATAATACCCAGTTCGTGCGCCCGTTCGAAAATCGGTTGATGCCATTCCCATGGGGTGTAGGCCTCGCCATAAAGCTTATATAAAGACGTTCCTGCCCACAGGCTCTTGGGGTCGCTGATATGGAATTCGCGCTCATCCAGATCCAGTGTCATGGTGTCGGGCGTGTAAGTCTGAATTTTCAGCGCATGTGCGCCGCTTTTGGCGGCCGCCTCGACAATGTCCAAGGCGCGTTCGAGCGATTGGTTATGGTTGCCGGACATTTCAGCGATGATGAACGGCGGATGGCCTGTGCCGATTTTTTTGTCTCTAATGATGATCATTTATTTATTCCTGTCGGTGATTCTTTGGCAAGCCATTCACGTTTAAGCAGACCAAAGCAAACTAAATCGTGATAATCAGTGCCGTCGAAATACTGGTCACGCAGTATCCCTTCCTGCACAAAGCCGAGTGACTTATGCAGGTTAATTGAGGGCTGATTCCAATGCAGCGCCTGTCCGCAAACTTTATATAAATTTTCTTTTTTGAACGCATGAGCTAAAGCCGCCAGCCCGAGTTTTTTACCCGTTCCTTTTGCGGCATCAGGAGCGGCATAAAAACCCCAGTCCACCACACCGTGGTAGTTTGTTTCTTTAAATTGGACAAATCCACCACATTGTTTGTCCATTTCAAATACCAGTAACTCTATACCAGCGTTGTTCGATGCACGGTCGAACCATGAGGCATGTTCTTCGCTTGAAATTTCATGTTGTGTGAACATATAGCGCCGAATTTCAGCGTGATTGCGTAATGCCAAAACGCTTTCAAGATCGGCGGCAGTCATTAGCCGTAGACAATTTTGACCCATAGCAGCATCAATCCTGGCATCCGTTTAGCGCATCCAGCACACGAATTGTGCCTTGTCCATCGGTGATCAAACAACTTTTTCGGCTTAACCGATTTAACGCATCAGCGCTAACAAGTGCGCCAAGTGTGGACTGCAAAGCGCCAGGGATTGCCGCCGCGTCACCCAGCAACCTTACACTGCCATGTTGCTCAAGGGCGGCAGCGCCCTTACGTTGATTGTCTGCAAGCACCACCAATATTGTCGGCAAGCCCAAGCAACACCGTTCCCACGATGTACTGCCTGCGGCACCGATGGCCAAATCACTATCGGCCATCAGTTGCGCCATGTTATCGACATTAACCTTGACCTCGGTTGTTTGCGGCAGTTGCTTTGCCAGCATCTTAACGCGCTCTAACCAGGGCGCGTGTGCCCCCATTACGACGGTGATTCGCAAATTTATCGGCAACAGGCAATCCTTCAGCGCTTCAAGCACCTTACCTGTTGCATCGGCTTGATCCACACCGCCCATGGTAATCAACAGCTGTTTAAGTTGCGGGACGGCGCGACGGCGTAAACTTTCCTCACGCAAGGCGGCAAACTCAGGCCGCAGCAACGCATAACCAGCCCCGGCAAGAACCCGGCAATGCTCAGGCACAAGGCGGCTATAATCCACCGCATCACGGCCTAAGTTTTGATCCAACAAAAGGTCGCAGTCATGTGGCCGGTCGGCTAGGTCATCAATCACCATCAGTTTGCGGCACTGCGGCCGTAAGGTTTGCTCCCAGCGGGCATCCAATGCGTAATGGTCGACAATCAGCCAGTCAATCGCCGATTCATCCATATCGGCCTTTGTCTGCGCCGCATCGGTCGCCCAATCGGCACCGAGCCAAGCCGCATAATTTGATTGCGCCCCACTGCCCTGCTCGTTTGCGCTCAACGCTTCAGTAGCCATCATCGGTAAAACAGTTACCGCAAAACCGCGCTGCCTAATCTGCGCTATCAAATGCCCCGGCTGCTCGCGGCAAATGAAATGGCACTGCTCGCCAGCCGCCTGTAACGCGTCGGCTAAGGTCAGGCAGCGCATAACATGGCCGCTGCCGATTTGTAACGAGGCATCGGTGCGAAAGGCGATGTTCATTTACTTACGTTTTCGACAAAACTCCGCCGGACAGCTATCCCTGCAGCCTGCATGGCGGCTTTAGCACCGGCCGGTGTTTGTTCGGTAAAGTGGAACATGCTCGCAGCGGCGACAGCCGAGGCTCCAGCCTGCTTGACCGCATCGACCATGTGTTGGTAATTGCCTGCACCACCTGAAGCAATGATGGGAATCTTCACCGCATGCGCCACCGCTTCAACCAGCGCCAAGTCGTAGCCTTGAAAAGTGCCGTCCCGCTCAATCGAGGTGATTAAAATTTCACCGGCACCCCGGCCTTCAAGCTCGCGCGCCCATGTACATACCTCGCGCCCGGTAGGCTGTGTCCCGGCATGGCTGAAACATTGCCACCCCGCACCCGACGGATTTTGGCGCACATCAATACTCGCGACGACGCATTGCGAGCCGTGACGCTTGGCGATTTCGCCGACCAATTCCGGGCAAGTATAAGTTGCGGTATTGACGCAAACCTTGTCGGCACCTGCGCGCAACAGTTTTTGCACTTGTTCGATACGGGTGATGCCGCCACCGACGGTGAGCGGGACAAAACAGTCTTGGCCGAATTCGTCAATGGACTCAAAATCGAGGTCATCCGCCGATTGGTGCGCCACAATATCAACCAATATGAGTTCATCAACTTCCCGTTGGTTATAAACTTTGACTGCGGGCAACACAGGGCCGACCCTGCGCCAACTGTCAAAACCTACGCCTTTGACCAAACCAAACTGTTTCCACAGCAAAGTGGGTATCACGCGCACTTTCAGCATGTCGGATTCTCAATAAAATTACGCAATAACCGAAACCCTGCGCGGGAACTCTTTTCTGGATGAAACTGGGTGCCCCAGATATGACCGCATCTGACAGCTGCGGTCACGGTTATGCCATATTCAGTAGTGGCCAGTACATGTGCCGGGTCATCCGGCACGAAGGCGTAACTATGGACAAAATAAAAGTCGGTGCCATCGGGAATCCCATCAAACAAACCACCCGATGCAGTGTGGCTTGCCACCCCATTCCAACCCACATGGGGAATGCGCAGGCTGCAGCCCAAAGTGCGCAAATTTTCTACCCGTCCCGGAATAAAGCCGAGCCCTGGTGTAGCTTCAATTGCGTTATCGGCAACGCCTTCCATGCTGGAGCTTGCCAAAAGCTGCATGCCCAAACATACGCCCAACAACGGTTTGCCTGCCGTCTGCACTTCATCGCGCAAAGCCTGTGCCCAACCGCCTTCATCCAATAACTGTGCGCAATCGGCAAAATTGCCCACTCCTGGCAAAATCAGGCTGTCTACGGTGTGTATGTCAATGGCGCGGGTGATCAATACCGGCGTCACGCGCAACTCTTCCAGCGCCCGCATCACTGAGCCTAAGTTACCTACCCCGTAATCAATGACACCGACCCTCATAGGTTATCGTCGTTAATTTTGGTGAGGTTGCCGTCACGGTCTTTGATTAAGGCGCCGGATGAATCGCGCTTAAAAATCTTCTTGTTGGTAAATTTGTCGCATAAGCGTATGAATTCATCCACCGTAATATCAAGCGGGCGCAAGATTTCTGCCAAGGGCTTGCCCAAATATTCCCAGGGGAAAGTGCCATCCAACCGTTTTACGGCCTCTAATCCATCCTGACGTGTAAGCCGCCCGCGACGGATATGCATGCAAGCCAAATCGGTTGCCCGGCCAAAACCGAATTTAAGGAACTTAAAATAGTCATGAATGCCGGTTTGATGATTGTCCAAGTTCTCATAACTGACCATGGAACCTTCGACGACTTTATCATAGCTGTGAAAACCATTTGCCTGTGCAATCAAGGTGTTCGACAAGCCATCCCAAGGTATGTAATGCCCCAAAAACAAACCTGTCACCCCCACACGCAGAAGTTCCTCATCGCTCGGGTAGGTATAGGAAATCAAATGCTTGGCTTCAATGCCCTCCAAACCGATCAGGTCTGTGACCCGCATACCCAATAAGCCGCCAAATTCTTCCAGCCATCGGCGATTGAGTATATTGTTATCTGCAGCGGCTGCAGGGCCGCCGTATTCATTCTGAGAATTTTCCCCCCAAACCAGCAGGGGCACATTGAATTGCACGGCGGCACGTACAGGAATAGTGAATATCCCCACATGCTCCGGCCATGAAATATCCCCCACTTGCTTGAGTCCGATACGGTTAAGTTTGGCTCTGACCAATGGGTTCGGGGACATTTCAACATAGTCCACGCCCAAATGTTTAAGGTTCTCAATGTTCTTGCGGCCAAGCGACGAAAGATCGCAAGTGGTTGAAGTCACGCATAAGGGGTTCAAACCCAATTGCAGCATACGCACGACTTGATAAGTGCTGTCTTTGCCACCACTGACCGGAACAATGCAATCCCAATTGCTGCCATCTGGGCTGCGGTATTTTTCCAGTACCTGCAACAACTCAGCATGGCGGGCTTCCCAATCAACTTCTTTGCGCTTCTCGTAACTGCGGCAGGCATTACAGACCCCTTCTTCGTCCAGTTGCAGATCCGGCTTAGTATCCGGCATTACACAGCGTTTGCAATATGTCAGCATGTCAGCCCCGCTTTTCCATAAGGAACCAGGAAATGTCATCCTGCGGAAAGTTAGGGTCGCGCCGGTAAGCAAAACCATAGTCGACCAACTCCATCTGCGGATGACGATCCATGATCTCACCGGCAAAATCGCGTTTAAAAAGCCGGTCGGTGTGGCCGCGATAAGGGATGGCGACAGGTGCAGGGTTGTAATACTCCGCCACCAACAGATATTTTCCACATGCCGCAACCAGTTTGTCGTAAACCTGCGGCAGTTCGTCGGGATTAATGTGGATAAGCACGCCTTTGATGAGCACCAGATCCCAAGTCTGTTGCGGATTAAAGTCAAGGATTGAGCTGTGGTACAGATGCGCGGGCGGAATGGTCAACGCCAGCTCACGTGCCGCATCGGCATTGATTTCTATGCCGTACTGTTGTTGCTCAGGATGCAGGAGTTTGAGTGCCTTGAGATTCATGCCGATGTTGGCGCCGAACTCGATACATGATTTCACACCGCGCGCAGCACGCAAGGCCTTGGCAAAAAAATCCAAGTTAGAGGCCAGTAAAGCATCGCCTTGGTTCCGCTTGATATATTCGGTGCCGAAATCACCGGCCCAAAAGGCTTCTTGTTCGGTTTTGAATGTCATTGTGATCTCCAGTTTATCAATGTTGTGCTGTTAGTTACGCACTATTAAACGCCGCAAGCATCAATTCGGCTCGCTGCCAATCTTCTGTATTATCAATGTCCACCACGCGCCAGCTAGGAATTTCCAAACCCGCGCCATGCTGATGAATGTTTTTTTCCGCCAGCCAGGCTTGCGCCCGCCCCCAATAAAACTGTCCTGCATCGTAATAAGCCGGTTCAAGGTCTTGGGTTCGGGTCGATGCATATTGGCTGTAAAACGGTTCCATTAAACCATTCGGCAATTGGCGTAGCGCACGTTGGATAGCAGAAGGATAGGCGGCAATAGGAAAGACATAATCCGCATTACCGGCCTCTAATTTATGTAAGGCGGCCGCAAGATCGGCACACTGCATAAACGGTACGGCGGGATAAATGCAACAAACCTGATCAACCTGCCACCCCAATGCCTGACAAGCACTAATAGCATGGGCAACAACAGGAACGGTAGGCGTGTAATCGTCCGCCAGTTCTGCAGGCCGGACAAAAGGCGCTTCCGCGCCCCAGTTTTTTGCCAGTGCTGAAATTTCGGCATCATCGGTGGAGACGACAATATGCTCGAACAACCCGGACGCCTTGGCAGTTTCAATTGCCCAGGCAATCATCGGTTTGCCGTAAAACAGCTTGATATTCTTGCGCGGGATGCGTTTACTGCCGCCACGGGCAGGGATAATGGCTATTTTCATTAAGTTAGCGCTTGTTGTAATGTGGCTATTACATAGTCTTGATCTGCCAAGGTTAGGTCGGCATACAGGGGCAAGCTAATCGCTTCGGCGTAATAGCGTTCCGCTTCCATACAATAACCCGGTTTAAAGCCCAGCCGCCGGTAATAAGGCTGCAAGTAAACGGGAATATAATGCAGATTCACAGCTATATTGGCTGCCCGCAGTGCGTCAAATACTTGGCTGTGCGTTTTGCCGAGCTGTTCCAAATGTAGGCGAATTACATACAAATGCAAGCCGGAGTAGTTATCCGGGTGTTGCCAAGGCAATGTCAGCGGAAAATCGGCCAACAAGGTATCGTAACGCTGGGTAAGCGCATGGCGTTGGCTGACAAATTCATCCAGCCGCGTCATTTGGCTTTGCCCCAACGCGGCCTGCAAATCGGTCATCCGGTAATTAAAGCCCAGCTCAAGCTGCTGATAATACCAAGCTCCGTCCGGTACATGGGTCATCTGCGCCGGGTCGCGGGTAATGCCGTGGCTGCGTAACAAAGCCATTTTGTTGGCCAGCTCTGCGTTATTAGTCACCGCCATGCCGCCTTCGCCAGTGGTGATGATTTTGACCGGATGAAAACTGAATACGGTGATGTCGCTGTAACGGCCATTGCCGATCACTTGGTTTTGGTATTTTCCGCCAATAGCATGCGCGGCATCTTCGATGATGCTGAAACCATAGCGTCGGCTTAAGGCATGAATGCCCGCCATATCGCAAGACTGGCCGCATAAATGCACTGCAATAACCACCTTGGGCAACTGCCCGGTTTGTTCTGCCTGCGCCAATTTTTCTGCCAGTTTTTCGGTGCTGATTGTGTATGTGCGCGGGTCAATGTCGATAAAGTCAACATCAGCGCCGCAATACAAGGCGCAATTGGCGCTGGCAACGAAGGTGACTGGGCTTGTCCAAACCTTATCGCCTTTGCCGACACCCAGCGCCAAACAGGCAAGGTGCAAGGCCGAGGTGGCGCTGTTAACGGCACAGGCATGGTGCGCACCGCAATAATCTGCCACTGCCTTTTCAAAAGCAGGTACTGCCGGCCCTTGCGTCAAAAAATCCGAACGCAATACATCCACCACGGCTTGGATGTCCGCTTCGCTAATGGTTTGGCGACCGTAAGGGATCATGGGGTTCATTTGTTATGCACTAAACCGCGCAATTCATCCACTGTCAAAAAATGCCCGTTACTGCCGCTGTTGTAACTAAATCCGGGGACTACAGCTTTCGCACCGGTTCCTGCACAATACTCGTCGATGGAATAATGCCCGCCTGCTGGCAGAATGGCATAATAGACCCCCAAATCGACGGTATTGAAACTGTCGCTGGCAGTAATCATTTCTTCGTGGATTTTCTCACCCGCACGCAAGCCTATTATTTGCTGCTCGCACTCTGGCCCAATCGCCGTAGCGACATCGGTAATATGATAAGAAGGGATTTTCGGCACCAGCACTTCGCCGCCCCATGCGTTCTCAAGCGCCCACAACACCATATCCACCCCGTCTTGCAGGCTGATGTTAAAGCGCGTCATCGCCGGATCGGTAATCGGCAAGATGCCGGTCTTGCGCTGTTCGAGAAAAAACGGTATCACCGAACCTCGGCTGCCCATTACATTGCCGTAACGGACAACACTAAAACGGGTCTCGCGAAACCCTTTGATATTATTGGCAGCGACAAACAGCTTGTCCGAACAGAGTTTAGTTGCGCCGTATAAATTAATCGGTGCCGCCGCTTTATCTGTAGATAGCGCAACCACCCGTTTAACGTTAGTATCCAGGCACGCTTCAATTAGATTTTGCGCGCCCAACACATTGGTTTTAATGCACTCAAACGGGTTGTACTCGGCGGCAGGCACTTGTTTGAGCGCCGCTGCATGAATAACAATATCAATGCCTTCTAGGGCGCGTTTCAGACGATCCTGGTCGCGCACATCACCGATAAAATAACGCATGCAAGGGGCGTTAAACTGCTGCTGCATTTCAAATTGCTTCAGCTCATCACGCGAATAAATCACCAGCTTATTGGGCTTGTAATTTTCAAGAATAGTCTTGGTGAAATGCTGACCGAAAGACCCCGTCCCACCAGTGATTAAAATAGATTTATTATTAAACATTATGTTTCCTAAATTGCATCTTCAGATGCCAATAAATGTAAGGCATTGGCCTTATTTAAACCACGCATGGCATTTTGTACAGCATTTTCAATTTAAATGAGTTACTAACCTATGCCGTCTTTATTATCGCCGGAGTGCAGGCTTTGCCTGCCAGAGCAGGCAAAGCCTGCACTCCGGCCATGTTATTGTTTTGATATTTTTTAGTAATTAACTGAATTTGAAAACGCTATAACTTTAACATCGGCAAAATTAACTTATGCCGCTCTATACTGCCGCACATCAATTTGTACGCCTTGGGCAATCGCCAGTTCAGCTTGCTTCATAATTAACTGGGTAATGTTATCGGCAAAGTATTCCTCGCCGCAGTTATTACAAATTTGCGCTGGCACACCCTTGAATACCAAAGTTGCGGCATTTTTTTCTAATGTGATACTTGCTGTGCCAGTCATTGTGTCGCCGTGTTTACAAACAGGACATTTCATAAACGCTTCCTCTTGAAATTGTCTTCCCAAAGCGTAGGCTCTCATGCTGTTTTTTCAACCAGCCGCACCCGCTGGGTAACACCGCATACCAAAGTATAGGGAATAGTATCGGCGCATAAGGCAATTTCTTCAACCGGTAAGTCATCGCCCCACAAGGTCACCGGATCGCCGGGTTTGGCCTCGGTATCGAGACCTAAATCAACCGTCATCATGTCCATCGACACCCTGCCGATCAGTGGCACACGTTGCCCATTAATTAATACCGGGGTGCCGATTTTGGCATAACGCGGATAACCGTCACCATAGCCTATCGCCACCACACCGAGCATTGTAGACTTTTTGCATGTCCAACTGCCGCCGTAACCCACAGTATCACCCGCTTCGATGGGCTTGACCGCAATCAGGCGGGAATGTAGGGACATCACCGGTTTTAGCCCCAGTTGCTGGCCTGTTGCATCGGGGAACGGCGAGATGCCGTACAGCATGATGCCGGGACGCACCCAATCGCTTAGCGAGCTCTCCCACGCCAAAATGGCCGCCGAATTCGCCAGACTGCGCTCACCGGGCAATCCGGCAACGGTCTGCTGGAACAGGCTGATCTGTTTTAGCGTCTTATCGTCGCTAATGTCATCGGCATTGGCAAAATGCGTCATCAGGTTGATTGGCTGTTTAATAACAGCGCATTGGCTTAAGCGCTGATAAACCGCGTTGAACGCTTCCGCCTTAAAACCCAGGCGGTTCATGCCGGTGTCGAGTTTTAGCCAAGCTGCAATAGGTTGTCCCGCTATAGCGTCGAATATGTCCAACTGGCTTAAACAATGCACCACTGCATCTAATTGGTAATACTGCAATTTCTCCAATTCCTCGGCACAGGTAAAGCCTTCTAAAACGGCAATCCTGTGACCCAATCCGGCATTACGCAAGCGAATACCTTCGTCAACCCGGGCGACCGCAAAGGCATCGGCTTGTTTTAACGCTTCGGCCATGCGTATCAAGCCATGCCCGTAACCGTTCGCCTTAATAACCGCCATGACTTTGGCATCCGGCGCACAGCCACGCACTTTATCCAAATTATGTTGGAGCGCGCCCAGATTGAGTTCCGCATAAGCCGCCGGGGTCATTCATCGTCCCCGCTGCCGTAATAAGTTCCGGCGAAATTTTCAAAACGGGTATATTGCCCCAAAAAGGTCAGCCTGACCGTGCCCAACGGGCCGTTCCGCTGTTTGCCGATAATGATTTCGGCAATGCCTTTATCTGGACTGTCTTCGTTATACACTTCGTCGCGATAAACGAACACGATCAAATCGGCGTCCTGCTCAATCGCGCCGGATTCGCGCAAATCCGACATCATTGGACGTTTATTGGGGCGCTGTTCGAGATTACGGTTAAGCTGGGACAAAGCCACCACCGGCACATTCAATTCTTTTGCCAGTGCTTTCAAGCCACGGGAAATATCGGAAATCTGCTGCACCCGGTTGTCACCGCTGGACGGCGATTGCATCAGCTGCAAATAATCCAGCACAATCAAGCCCAGCTGGCCGTGTTCACGCGCCAAACGTCGCGCCCTTGAGCGCACTTCGGTCGGCGTCAGCGCCGGCGTGTCGTCGATAAACAACTTGGTTTCCGCCAATATATTAATGGCCGAGGTCAGGCGTGGCCATTCATCATCTTCCAGCTTGCCAGTCCTAATCCGGTGCTGATCGATACGACCCAATGACGACATCATCCGCATCGCCAGCGAATCGCCGGGCATTTCCATACTGAATACTGCAACCGGCTTATCGCCTTTGATCGCGACATTTTCCGCCATGTTCATGGCTATCGTCGTATTATGCACAACCGTCATGTCTTCCAATAAAAACAATCGATTACCATCACAAACAAAGCCATAGTAATCATCTTCCCGGTCATATTCGATACGGATTCCTGTTTGCTGCCACGTCCTGTTGCATGTCCAGGCCGCCGCTTTTTTCCGCGCAACTCTGACCGGAATCGCATTGATGTCGCCTGAAAAGCGCAGGCGATAAACCGTGCATTGATAGCCTGTTGTTTTAATGCTGGCCTGTTTTGCAATGAGTGACGTTCTAAAGCCTAAGCTATCGCATAAAAACTTAATTTGCGCCGCCAACGCAGCGTTTTTCTGTGTTATTTCGTACACCTTGTATTTATGCGCGTAATGGCCATCACTATCGATCAAACCTGCCAGCAGCTTCAACCGGTTAGCGCGGGAATTTGCTAAAAACAACGGGGGAATGTGCTTGTTGTTTAGCAGGTTCAGCTCCCTTAATATTTTCTGTAAGGAAAAGTTATTCTGATGATTACCCCTTAACTGGGAGCTGATACTGTACAGCGGGCATTTGTCATTACCCAGATTATCCTTGGCCAATTTCTCGGTTAAATGCAAATCCAATTCCGCTGCATACGCCCTCAGATAATCAATCACTTCCGTATCGGTCGTTGCAATATCGACGGCGGCGCTAACCCCATCGCCCAACCACAGCCCTAAAAAATAAGGGCACACCGGAAGCGGCTGTTCGGCAAACTCAACAGCCACCTTATAACCTTTGTAATTGGACTGGAACTTGGTGCTAGCCTTGAGATAATCGGTTAAAAGAATATTGAGGACATCACCGTTACTATGTCGGCCTTCGTTGCGGCTACGTTTTAACGACAAAATGTGTGCTTCATTCACGCGATAATCCAGCGCCTTATTTTGCCGTACCCAATACATAGCCTCCCGTCCGCGCGCCAAAGACAACACCTGCCTCGGCGTAGAATCGTCGCCCATCAGCCTATCGCCAACCTGAATATCTTCTACCGCCTTTGTTTCGCCCGAATACATCAAAATACGCGTGCCTTTGCCAAAGCATTTACCCATTGACGGCCGTCCGGCAACAATAATTAAATCAGCCGGTTGCAGGCCGGAGGTCAGTTCGTCAAAATCGGTAAAGCCGGTCGCCGCGCCGGTGATATTGCCTTCTTGTTCAAACAGCGTTTCAATCTTATCGACGGCGCGCGCCAGCAATGATTTAATCGTGGAAAAACCGCCCTGCCCGCGTTGGCGCTGTTCGGCGATTTTAAACACTTCGCGCTCGGCATTTTCTAGCAAATCTGCGGTTTCGCGGCCTTCGGTATTGAATGCGGAATCGGAAATCTCGGTGCCGACATGGATCAACTGGCGCAATACCGAGCGGTCTCTAACGATATTGGCATAAGTGACGATATTGGCGGCGCTGGGCGTGTCTTTGGCCAACATGCCCAAATAAGACAGGCCGCCGGAATTTTCCAGTTCGCCAATGGCTTCCAGTGCTTCCGAGATGGTAATGACATCAAAAGGAATCTGCTTTTCGGCGAGTTGTTCAATGGTCTTAAAAATCAGCCGGTGGTCGCGGCGGTAAAAATCGCTTTCCACCACCTTGTCCGACACCGAATCCCAGGTTTGGTTGTCCAGCATTAATCCGCCCAAAACCGATTGCTCGGCCTGAATGGAATTAGGCGGCACTTTTAGAGAATCCAGCGAATAATCATGGTCGAACGAATAATTTTCAGACATAACTTACAAACATAAAAAACATGTAACTACTCAGTGAAAAAAGAAATAGAACACGGATGACACAGATGGGACAGATTTACACGGTTTTTTTAATATGTCGCGCTTTTAATCAGTGATTATCCGTTTAATCAGTGTCATTCGTGTTCCATTAGCATAATGGGTTGAACACTCAAGCCGCATTGGCAAGCACAATCGCCCGCTTTGGCGCCGGTAATCCTTCGCAAGTGAGCTGCGGGTTTTCTGCATCCAAAAAATCCTGCAACGAGTGAAAAGTCATCCATTCGGTGCTGCGCTGCTCTTCAACGCTAGTCACTGTAACATCGACCAGACGGATATTCTTAAAACCGCAGCGTTTTAGCCAGCTGATTAAAGTCTCGCAACTGGGCAAAAACCAGACGTTACGCATTCTGGCATAACGGTCTTCCGGCAACAATACTTCACCTAAACCGCCATCAATAACCAGGGTTTCCAACACCAGCTCGCCGCCGGGTTTCAGGCAATCTCTTAGTTCCATCAGATGATCAATCGGCGAACGGCGATGATAAAGCACGCCCATCGAAAACACCGTGTCAAAGGCTTTCAGGCCATAAGGCAGGTCTTCTATGCCCAACGGCAACACGTAAACCGGCGCTTCTCCGTGCAATTTTCTGATCAACTGGAACTGCATGACATTGAGTAGCATGGGGTCAATGCCGACCACGGTTTTGGCACCAGCACCGAGCATCCGCCAGCAATGGTAGCCGTTGCCGCAACCGACATCCAATACCAGCCGGTGGTGCAAGGGCGCAATATGATTTTTCAGCCGGTTCCATTTCCAGTCCGAACGCCATTCGGTGTCGATGTGTATGCCAAACAGGTTATAAGGGCCTTTGCGCCAGGGATGCAGCGTTTTCAACTGACTTTCAAGCTGCTGTTTTTCGGCAGCGGTCAGATCATCGAAAGCGCCGATTTGCACCGCATCGGCATCCAATCGCCGTTGTATGGTAGGCCATTGCGGCACACTATTAACCAAGGCCTGCCACTGCGCCAAATCGCCGTGTTTACCGGTATCAAAGCCGTGTTCCTGCTGTTGCGGCAACAGCGCCGCCCAGGTGTCGGCTTTGGCCTCAATCAATGCGTCGTATAAAGATTGGTAGTCGATCATTTCAGCGCAATGATGGAGGCGAAATTGAAGTATTGGAACCAAACTTCGGCACTGCTAAAACCGGCCTGGCGCAAGCGGCTTTGATGTTGGCTAAAGGTTTCCGGGATCAACACGTTTTCCAATGCGCTGCGCTTCTGGCTGATTTCCAAACCACTGTAACCTTGCGCGGCTTTAAACGCATGGTGCATTTGCGTCTGCAAGTCCTGCTGCCGGTCATCATCGAATTTGAGTTTTTCCGACAGGATTAAAATGCCGCCGGGCAACAGCCCCTGATAAATTTTTTGTAACAGCTGGCGGCGGTCTTCCAGCGGGATAAACTGCAAGGTGAAGTTTAAGACCACCACCGAGGCATTTTCAATGGCGACATCGCGGATGTCGGCGCACAACACATCGACAGCCACCGCAGCCTGGTCTTGCTGCAACACCTCCTGAAAGCGCGCCAGCATTGCCTCGGAATTATCCACGGCAATGATGCGGCAGTGTTCAGCGGTAATCTGATGGCGCATTGATAAAGTTGCCGCACCTAATGAGCAGCCCAGATCATAACAAACGCTACGGTCACGGGCAAAGCGGCTCGCCAACAGACCTATCGCCGAAATAATGGCGCTGTAACCGGGCACCGAGCGCCGGATCATGTCGGGAAAAACACGGACGACGCTATCGTCGAATTTAAACGCACCGACGTCGCCAACAGGGCTGGCATACAGGGAATCTTTGGAAGAATTCATCAAATTTTCTTGTTGGTTTGAGACCTCTCCCTTCAGGGAGATTTGTTAAACGTTGACAGCGATGCTTTAGCATCGTTATCGTTCGGTAACCTCGTCGTTTACGGCGAGGCAATCCACCGGCCTCCAGCTGTCGATGGATTGTCGTAAGACAAGTCATTTGGCAGATGAGGTCGAATGTGGATTGAAACATCAATTAGAAAAATAGCACAGGTAGGGGGGATATTGTCCGCGAAAGATGGGAAGCTACAAAAAAACATGACGTTTTTTCCGCTGCTGCAAACAAAAAAGGGCGGCCGGCAGCCGCCCTTTCGCAAAATCAGTTTTGCAGGTTAAGAGCGTGCAGCGGTTTTTGCCGCCAAGGCTTCGGCATTGCGCTTAACCAGCCCTTCAATCACTGCGCTCAATGAGCCTTTGCTTTGCACTTCATTGGCAAAGGTGGTGCGGTAGTTGGTCACCAAGCTGACGCCTTCAATCATAATATCGTAGGCTTTCCATTCGCCTTTGCTCAGCAACATCCGGTAATTAACAGCAATGGGCTGTATGCCGGGTTGCAATACTTCGGTTCGGACCACGACCTTAGTAGCGCCCGGCTCCATTTCCAACGGTAAAAAGCGCACCGACCAGTCCTTGAATTCGACAAAGGCACGGGAATAAGTCCTGACTAACAACGTTTGGAATTCGTTTTTAAAACGCTCGCGTTCATCGTTAGTCGCCGTTTTCCAAAGCGTACCCAAAACTAAGGCCGAAATACGGTCGAAATCGGTATGCGGATAAATGACTTCATTTACAAACTTGGCAATCTTGGCAAAATCCTGGGTAAACGTTTTGTCTTGCAGCCTTTCCTGTAATGTCACCGAAGCCGCGTGTATCGGCTGCTGCGGTGGCAATAAGTCGGCCGCAATAACCCGGGTAACCGACATTAAACCGAGTAATACAACCCATAAACCCAATAGGGCGACTTGTTTAGCTTTCATCGTATTTCCTTGTTGCTTAGAAACCTCCCCTTTAGGGGAAATCGTTAAATTTGACAACGATGTATCCGCATCGTTATCCTCGGGTAACCTCCTCGTTCACGGGGAGGCCATCCACCGACCTCATCTGTCGATGGCTTTGTCATTCGACAGATGAGGTCGAATGTGGATTGAAACTAAAATTGAACCGGTTCATGCTTTTTATCCGTGCATATCAGGGCTGGTTAGCTTCCCTGATACAATGTTTTTTGTACTCAGACCCCCATACTTAAAGCAGAGATTCCAGATTTTTCCAACCTCTTAGAGCCAAGCACAAGATGACATATAATAACATCACTTTCCCCCAAACACGCATGAGAAGAATGCGTTACCACGATTTTTCCCGTCGATTAATGCGTGAAAACTGCCTGTCTGTCGACGACCTAATTTACCCGATGTTTGTCACCGAAGGCGCCAACCAGCGCGAAGCCATCTCTTCAATGCCGGGCGTGGAACGGCTGTCGCTGGATTTGTTATTGGCCGAAGCGCAGCAACTTGTCCAGCTTGGCATTCCCGCCATTGCCTTGTTCCCGGTCACCTCCGCCGATAAAAAATCGGCACAGGCGACTGAAGCCTACAACCCGGATGGTTTGATCCAACGTAGCGTCAGGGCGTTAAAACAAGCCGTCCCCGAGCTGGGCATTATCACCGATGTCGCGCTGGATCCGTTTACCACGCACGGCCAGGATGGCTTGGTCAATGCCGACGGCTATGTGATGAATGATGAAACCATCGAAGTGTTGGTCAAACAGGCGCTGTCCCATGCCGAAGCCGGAGCCGATATTGTCGCGCCGTCGGACATGATGGATGGCCGTATCGGCGCGATCAGGCAGGCACTGGAAGCACACAACCATATCAATACGCTGATATTGGCCTATTCCGCCAAATACGCCTCCAGCTTTTACGGCCCGTTCCGCGATGCAGTCGGTTCTGCCGGGATGCTGGGTAAAGGCAACAAATACAGTTATCAGATGGATCCTGCGAACTCCGATGAAGCGTTGCGCGAAATACAACTGGACTTGCAGGAAGGCGCGGATATGGTGATGGTCAAGCCGGGGATGCCTTATCTGGACATCATCCGCCGGATCAAAGACCAATACGGCGTGCCGACCTTTGCCTATCAAGTCAGCGGCGAATACGCGATGCTCAAAGCCGCCGCGCTAAACGGCTGGCTGGATGAAAAACAAGTGGTGCTGGAATCGTTGCTAGCATTCAAGCGCGCCGGTAGCGACGCCATCCTGACTTATTACGCCAAAGATGCAGCCCGGTGGCTGCAAGAAAAATGATTGATATACGAGTGTCTACGGGCAGCCATTCCGTTATTTTCTTACCTATGCCGGGTGATAAACAGGCTGATACGCAGACCTTCCAAGTTTTAAAAACCTGGAAGGTCTAATCAGGCGGGCTATTACAGGATGTGCATAACGAGGCTACCAACTTAAGCCGGGACAGTTTTAAATGGCGTTCCCAGTTTGTCCCGGCTTAAGTTGGTAGCCCATAACGATAAAGACCGCGCCCCTGTTTATGTTGATAGCGCCCATTGTTCGAGTTGTTTTATTCCTAACCTTCCAACCAATCAATTTCAGCATCGGAAAAACCGGCGACTTTACGCAGCTCGCGGTTAAACGGGCCTTTCGGCTTGCCGCCGACATAATAGCGTCCAATTAACTCGCGGTATGCGGCCTCCGCATCCAAACCGCGCTGGCGGCACACAGTGTCAAACCAGTAAGAACCCAGCTGAACATGGCCGACTTCATCAGTCAATATGCGCGTCAAAATGGTGACGCTGGCATCATCGTCCAATGCCTTAAATTTTTCAATCAACGCGGGTGTGACATCCAACCCGCGCGCCTCCATGCAACGCGGCACCATCGCCAAACGCCCAGGCAAATCATCTACCGTATCTTTGGCATGATCCCACAAACCGCTGTGCGCGGGCAGATCGCCGTAATCAAGCTGCATCGCCCGCAAATGCGCCCTGATTAATGCAAAATGCTGCGCCTCTTCATCGGCAACACGCAACCAATCACGGTAGAATTGTTCAGGCATCCCCCGAAAACGGTACAGCATATCCCAAGCCAGATAAATGGCGACAAATTCAACATGGGCGATGGCATGAAAAAAGGCTGCAACGCCCTCGGGCGTGGTCAGTTTCCGCCGGGGCATTTGGCGGGGCGCCAACAATTCAGGACGTTCAGGAAAAGAAACCTGCGCTATCGGCAATACCGGCCGGTCTGAGTTAAAACTTAACTCACCGGCTATGCAAGCGCACCAAGCCTGATGCGTCAATGCCAGTTTTTCATCAACGGGGATTTCCCGAAAAAACGCCTCGGCGCATTCAAACACATTTTTCATGCTTCAACATCATTCATAATCTTGTCGCGACGTAGGCGTCGCGACTAAAACTGTAAGACATCAAGTTAAAGATAATTAAACAACGACAAGCCTTTGACTTTGGCAAAGGTTTGTTGCGCCGCTGACAAGGCTGTCGATTGCAAATGGAATTTGCTAATAGCCTCTGCATAATCAAGATCCTGGGTTTCGGACAGCGTTATTTGGGTGTCGATGACATATTTTTCATTTTGCAGCTCTTGGTTATCTAACGCATTTAGTCTCGCGCCGACACTGGTTCTTGTTTCTAAAAAACGGCCTAATGTGGTGTCAAGATCGGCTAAAACCTCTTTCATCCCGGTAAAATCACTGTTAAACGGCCCGGCCAAACCATCGGATAACGCCTTTAAAGTACCGAAAATACTGCGGTTGCCACCTATGCTTGAGGGTATATTTTCAAAAATATTAAGGCCCAAATCACCATCAGCCACTTGCCGGGTATCACCGATTTGCAAAACCCGCTGTACCGTGCCGCCTTGATAATCATATTCGTCTGTCACCGTATTCTTGACAAAAGGTGGGGTAGTCGAAAACTCGCCTGCAAAAATATATTCGCCATTGGCATTTTTAGTGTTGGCGGTACCGACCATCTGCTCCATCAACTGGTCAATTTCAAATTTGATGGCTAATCGGTCGTCGCTGTTTAAGGCACCGGACATCGCCTGTATCGTCAGCTCTTGGGCACGAAACACAATGTTGGTTGACGCATCCAAAGCCGACTCTTCAAAACCTAAGCGCCCACGGGCCGTGGAAATGTTGCTTTGATGCTGGTTTACTTTTGAAATGGTCCGCTCCAAATCCAATACCCTAGCGGCGCCGGCCGGATCTTCGGCTGGCGTCGATATTTTAAGCCCAGAACTTATTTGCTCCTGCACTTTGGTCAAGTTGGCTTGCTTAAGCATCATTGCGTTAACACTCAGCTGTTGCGACCATGCGGTTGATACTCTCATTGCTATTCTCCTATCTCAGTGCGCCGATTAAGGTATCGAATAAGGATCTGGCCACGGAAATGGCTTGGGCAGAGGCTTGATACGCTTGTTGGAATTTTATTAAGTTGGCAGCTTCTTCATCCAGGTTGACACCGGCCAAACTCTCTCTAGCACCTTTGGCCTGATTGAGCATGGTTTCCTGTGCGCTGCTGCGTAATTTACCGGCTCGTGTCGAGGTGCCGACATCGGCAACCACTTCATTATAAGCATCGTTGAATGAGGCTTTGCCGCCGACCATGATTAATTGATTGGCCAACTCGGCCATTTTCAGGGCATTCCTATTATCGCCGGGTGCAGGAGTGGCAGGTGTGCCCTCAGTCGCTGCCGCTATTTTTCTCGGATCGTCGATGTTAACGCCTATTTTTTGAGCCGCTGTGTAGGTCGGCCTAATTAAAAATTGATCGCCTCCTGATGCTGCCCCCAGATTCTGATCGACGGTTATATTAATACCCGGCAATCCGCTTGGTGAGGATAGGGTAAAAATATTCGTACCCACGCCGGTTTCGGTAGCAGTAAGAGTAGTCACCTGTTTGTCCCGCATCCTCATTAACGTGTAATCAGGCCCCACAAACTCCAAACGATAATCGCTAAAATCAAGCTCCCCGGCCGCCGATGGCGTTTTAAATTCAACGGTCACGCTTGCATTGCCCCCGTTCAGCGGATTTTCAACCACCGGTATGCCACTGGCAAAGCTAAAAAAGGCCTCGCCTGCCTCGCCGTTAAGATCACGACCCGATTCATGCAGCGTATTAACCTCCATAGCCAATCCGACCGCGACCCGACCCAATTTTTGCTGTGCCGGATCCAACACTTCATCGCGAAAACGCAAGGCACCAACCAACGAACCGCCGCTGAGTTGACTGGTGATTTCCATAACGCCGGTCTTGGTTACCAGACCGACTTCCAGCCTGTTCAAATCGAATTTAGACTGCATCATGGTAAAGGTCGAGGTACTACCGTCCAGCACCAAGGCTTGTCCATTACCGATAAAAATACTGGACATACCGTTTTGCTGCGGCAACGCGGTCACATTGACAATTTCGGATAACTTTGCAATCAGCGCGTCCTGTTGGTCGAGCAAATCGTTAGGCTGCTTGGTGCCTTGTGAGCTGCCAAGGCTCTGGGAAATTTGTAAATTAAGCTCTGCGATTGCAGTGGCGTAAGAATTGATGTCCTTCACCATGCCGATCATGTCGTTATTGTTCTGCGTCCTTAGCGTGTCAAAACGGCCACTCATGGCATTGAAACTTTCTGTCAAAATTTCGGCTTCAGACAACATAACCTGCCGTGCAGGCACCGAGGAAGGGTCATTGGCCACTTCATTAATCGAATTAAAAAAACGGTTCATCACCGGTGATATGCCGGTACTGGGGTCAGCCATAATATTATCAACCTGTGCCGCCATCCGATGGTAACGGTCGGCTTCGCCGAACGCGGAAAGGCTGGAACTCAATTGTTTATTAACAAACTGGTCATAACTGCGCGTGACATTGGTAACATTAACGCCCTGGCCGATATAGCCGCTCCCGGTCAAATTCGCAGGCATAGTGCCCTGCTCAACCCGTTGCCGACTGTAACCTTCGGTATTGACGTTGGAAATATTGTGTTGCACCGTTTCCAACGCACGCTGGGCTGCTTTTAACCCGGTTATTGATGTTAGTAAATTACTCATGAGTCTGTCCTGTAATAAGGGTTATAACTGCTGGTTAGTTCATTGCCACGGTAACGCCAGGCTCGAATCGGGCCATCGTGTCGCCCTGATAAATGCTCATGACCTTAGCGGCATATTTGGGATCGGTGGCATAGCCTGCCCGCTGTAATTCATGCATATAGCGTTCCGCATTACCTACTTTTTTTAAGGCATCGCCATAACGCGGATTACTTTTTATAAAATCGACATAATCCTTAAAACTTTCTTCGAACGATCCGTAAGATCGAAAGCCCGAATTGACTTTTTTCGCCACACCCTGATCGAATTCCAGTGTCGCCAGCCGTGCTTGTTCGCCACGCCAGGATTTGTCGGCTTTAATATTGAACAAATTAAAACTGCTCTCGCCGTTGCCTTTTTTGATCAATGAACGTCCCCAACCGCTTTCCAGTGCTGCCTGCGCCAAAAGAACCTTGGGTTCTACGCCTAATTCCCGGGCTGCTTTTTCGGCATGAGGATGTAGACGCCGAATAAACTCTTCTGCCGATGTTATCGGCTGTCTTTGCTCAAGCTTTAATGACCGCGTGGTTTCAGTCGGCCATCTGCGTTTAGTCGCTAACCTATTTTCAGTGTTAAACGCTAATGGCGCGATCTTGTCTGGCGGGTTCGTCGGCTGTACTTTAGCTCTGACTGAGGGATTACCGTGATACGAACGCCCTGAACTGCTCGGCGTCATGCCTACCGGTTTATTCAGGTAATCTTCAACACCTTGTTTATTGTTATTAGGCTTAGGCTTATCGTGGCTCAGTTGCTTGACGATTAAATCAGCCAGACCCACGCCGGGAGAACCTGACAAATGCACCGCCAACTGCTGATCGTACATATCGTTATAAAATTTGCTTTGTTCATTATCCAAGGCGCCATCAGCCAACTTCGCCGCACGCATACTTTTAAGCACGTTATTTAGAAAAATTGATTCAAACTGCTTGGCAGTTTCTTTCAACGCTTCCGGCGACTCTTTTCTGGCCTCGTTTTTTAACTTGGCCAAGCCATTAAAGTCCGTGTAAACATCGGCACCTTTTGTACTTAACATAACAACTTCCCCCTACAAATAACCCGCTACCGCCACGATCAACGACTTTCTTAACCAGGCCGATAACTATGAAGGTACGCGCCGCGCACCCTGCATGGGTTTTAAATAACAATGACCTCAGCGTGCAACGCACCGGCTGATTTTAACGCTTCAAGAATAGCCACTAAGTCGCTAGGTGCTGCGCCCACCTTGTTGACCGCATTAACGATTTCATCCAGAGAAACGCCGGGGTTAAACACAAACATGCGGTTTTTTTCTTCTTCAACACTTATTTTCGAATCCGGTGTCACGGCTGTTTGGCCGCCCGCAAATGCGCCGGGCTGACTGACCTGCGGGTTTT
The DNA here is from genome assembly GCA_030684815.1 of Methylobacter sp. Classification (GTDB taxonomy): domain Bacteria; phylum Pseudomonadota; class Gammaproteobacteria; order Methylococcales; family Methylomonadaceae; genus Methylobacter_A. The sequence continues at coordinate 38,005 of JAUXXQ010000115.1, forward strand.
CGGTAATGGTCACGGTCAAGCTGCCATGCGACACCGCCGCCGGCTGCACCCTGACTTTGCCGTTAATGACGACAGTGCCGGTACGCGAATTAACGATAATACGTGCCGGGGCGTCATCCGGACTGACCGTCATGTTTTCGACCATGGATGCAAAGGTCACTTTTTGATTAGGATCTAGCGGCGCATTAACCCTGACCGACGTCGCATCAAGCGCCTTGGCGGTATTTGCCCCCAAGGTCGCGTTGATTGACTCGGCCATACGGTTGGCCGTCGTAAAATCGGAGGTATGCAAATTAAATACCAGCGCATCGCCTTCAGCAAAAGAGTTGTTCACGGTGCGCTCAACCGTTGCCCCGCCGGGAATACGGCCTACGTTAGGGTTATTGACAGTAATGCTGGAACCGTCCTGACCCGACGCACTCAAACCGCTGACCACCAAACTGCCCTGGGCAATAGCATAAACCTGACCATCGGCTCCTTTTAACGGGCTCATCAACAAAGTGCCGCCGCGCAAACTCTTGGCATCGCCCAGCGAAGACACTGTGACGTCAATCGTTTGACCCGGCTTGGCAAAAGCGGGCAATTCGGCCTGAATAGACACCGCCGCAATATTTTTGGCTTTAGGGTCAAGCCCCGGCGGCAAGGTCAGGCCTAAACGCGCCAACATACTGCGCAAACTTTGCCCGGTGAAAGCCGTTTTATCGCCGGATTTGTCCAAACCAACCACCAAGCCGTAACCGACCAGCTGATTGCTGCGGACACCTTCAATGGAAGCAATGTCCTTGATCCGTTCGGCATAAACCGAGCCGCTATAAGCAATGCCTAGCATGAGTAAAACGCCAACATATTTGCCTGCTGTGTACATAATAAAATCCTTGATTAAAGTGGAAACCACAGACTGTAGAGTATCCTAGATAGCCAACCCATCCTGGCGGTATCGGCCATAGCACCCTCGCCGACATACATGATGGTGACATCGGCAACCTTATCCGAGGAAATCATATTAGCGGCGTTAATATCGACCGGCCTGACAATACCCGACAGCCTGACGAATTCATCGCCTTGATTTAAGGCAACGCGTTTTTCGCCGCGCACACTTAAATTGCCGTTCGGTAACAACTCGACCACCGTCACAGAAATGCTGCCGGTTAAGCTATTACCCTGATCGGACATGCCCATCCCGGTGAAATTCTTTTTCGAGCCGACTTCGGTTTCAAGGTCATTGCCGGTCAGCACCGACGACGCGACGCCAAACAAGGTCGGTGCCGTCACCGATACGGCCATGTCCTTTTTGGCCATCAGATTGTTTTTATTCTTTGCCTGAGTCTGCTCGTTGAACTGAATAGTCAGCACATCGCCAACCCGTCTTGCGGTATGGTCTTCAAACAGGCGGATGTCATAACCGGCCTGATAGATAGAGCCACTGCTTTGTACCGGCGGCCTTAAATCGGCTGGGGCAACCGGCGCAAAGGCAGGATCCCTTTGCGGTATCGGGGCGCACCCCCCTAACAGCAACAACGCGGCAGCAAGTGCGCAAACGCTCGAGCCGCAACTATGGACTGTCAATTCAGCTTCTTGAGTGTTCATGTTATCCGCCTAACTTAGAGTTGTTGCGTGACGTAGGACAGCATCTGGTCGGTGGTTGAAATCGCTTTGGAATTCATTTCATAAGCCCGTTGCGTTTCAATCATATTGACCAGCTCCTCAACGACATTAACATTGGAGGTTTCCAATGCGCCTTGAACCACGGTACCAAACTCGGCCTGTCCGGGAATACCTATCAAGGGCGCGCCACTGGCTGCAGATTCCCGGTACAGATTTTCGCCAATCGCTTCCAATCCGACTGGATTGATAAAATTGGCGAGCTGAATTTGACCTAAAATGGCTGGTTGGGCAGCGCCCGGCTGCAACGCGGAGACGGTGCCATCAGTCGCAATGGAGACGCTGAGTGCATCCTGAGGCACAATAATGGCCGGATCCAGCGTCATCCCGCTTGATGTCACCAACTGGCCTGTGGCATCCAACTTTAAAGAACCGTCACGGGTATAGTTAATATCGCCGTTAGGCGTCAATATTTGTAAAAACCCCCGGCCATTTATGGCCACATCCAATGAATTTTCTGTCTGCTGTATATTGCCCTGCTTATGCAGTTTTTCGGTGCCAACCACCCTTACGCCGGTACCTAGCTGCAAGCCCGTTGGCAGCATCGTATTTTGCGTAGATTGCGCACCAACCTGACGGATATTCTGATACATCAGGTCTTCAAAATTAGCGCGCCCCTGTTTAAATCCTACGGTATTTACGTTGGCCAAGTTATTGGCAATGACCGCCATTTTTGTTTGCTGGGCATCCAAACCGGATTTAGCCACCCATAATGCTCGTTCTGTCATGATAATCTCCTCAGTGTCAATTTATCGTCTTCAACAATGTATAAAGCAGAGTTCGTGCCATCCTGCATTAGAAGTGCCGGGCAAAAAAAAGCCGAGCTAAACTCGGCTTTACGGGTTATTGATGTTACAGGCGACGTGCTAACTCAACTGCATCAACTTAGTACCGGCGGCTGAGTTTTGATCGACACTTTTCATCACCTTGGTTTGCAATTCAAAGTTTCTCGCCAACTCAATCATGTCGACCATCGCGGTAATCGCATTGACATTGCTGCCTTCCAACATACCCTGCGCCAGCCTGACATTGGCATCAACAGCCGCCGGATTGCCGTTCTTGGTATGCAACAAGCCGTCATTGGTTTTCTCCAGGTTTTCCGGCGCTTCCCTCACCAACTTAATACGGTCAACCTCAACCAGAGTCGTCACATTTCCGGCACCCAATGGGACAATACTGATAGTACCGTCACTGCCAATGGTCATCTTTTCTGCCGGCGGAATAACAATCGGGCCGTCCTGCCCCAATACCTGCAATCCCGCGCCGGTCTGCAATAAACCTTCAGGCGTTACCCGCAGGTCACCAGCGCGGGTGTAAGCCTCACCACCATCAGCCCCCTGAACCGCCAGATAGCCTTCGCCGCTAATCGCCACATCCAGATCGTTACCAGTGGTTTGTATCGGGCCTTGGGAGAAATCGAGCCAGGGTTTTTCGTTCATCGCATAAACCCGGGTGGGATAACCGGCTCCGTACATGGGTCGGCTGCTAAACTGTTCCAAATCCGATTTAAAGCCGGTGGTCTGGGAATTCGCCAAATTATTGGCATTTGCCGTTTGCGCCAATAACGTTTGTTTGGCGCCGTTCATGGCAATATATAAACTACGATCCATAACAGTCTCCTTTTTACCTTACTATTTTAAATTGGATTAAAAACAGGCTTTGTGCCCAGGCTTCATCGTAAGCCGGTGTTCATAAGTTTTTTAATATGAATGGCAATGTGGGAGCGATGCCTACATCGCGATTAGTCGCAAATTCGTGCCGGACGGGGCATGTTGCCCCGTCCGAAACGTTTTATGGCTTAGATATAACTCGATACCACCGTCAAACATTGCAACGGGGTACATACCCCGTCGCGCGTTCGGTAGCCCCCCCCCAAATGGAGTTTGGGAGCGAGAAACAATCATTATGACCCTACTACGCCCTCAGGATAGTTTCTATCAGCGTCTTCTCAGTCGTAATAGTTTGCGAGTTGGCCTGATAAGTCTGCTGGGCAATAATCAGCCTAACCAGCTGATCGGCTAAATCCACGTTGGAGCCTTCCAACGCTGACGATTGAATGGCACCGAAATTATTATCACCGCCCGCACCATAAATGGGTGCACCTGAAGTGGATGTAACCCCCCATGTGGTATCGCCTAATTTAGCCAAGGATTGGTTACTTGGAAAGCGCGCCAATGCCACCTGCCCCAACACCTTGGAACCACCATTACTGTAGCGGGCAAACACCGCCCCACTCTTATCAACATCAATACCTGTCAAATTACCGGCAGGTAAACCATCCTGATTTAGACCGTTAACACTAAACGCCGAAGAAAATTGGGTCGTACCGAAAAAATCAATATTCAATGCCATCGGTGCCACACCAGCATTAATGGCGCTTATATCAATAAGCCCATAATCCGTCCGGCTAACATTATCGCCAGGCGCTGAGCCGTTAATCGTTTCCAATGCCCCTTGTGTATTAAAAGTCATTAGTATTGGAGCGGGGGGTGTGTTTAGGGCGGCAAGAGGTGTTCCTGGAGGCGCTGGAGGCGGCACTACCGGAGGACCAAAAAGCGCAGGCTCTACACCGAGTCCGTCAAGATATAAATAAGCCTCCCATTCATTCGGAGTAGCCGTTTTTACATAATAAGTCGTTGCAACATGGGCATTACCTTGGGAATCATAGACAGTGACCGATGTAGTATTGTTATAAGACAAAGGGTTTGTAGGATTAAACACAGGCTCTGCTGGCGAAACCCCTCCCCCGTTAAGATTCAATTTCATATTGATATTTTCGGTCGACGTCGGCAAACCTTGCGAGGTATCAATGGTCAGCGGCCTAAAAACACCCGCACTGAAACCTTCCTCTTTAGTCAGGCCATTCGGCGCAAAAGCCAGCAAATAGCGACCCTGATCATCCACCACATTACCGGCACTGTCCAATTGAAAAGCCCCGTTACGGGTATATGAACTGGGTATTGACGGGTCAACCGGCGCATTCGGGTTGTTTTTATCAGGCAGGTTTACATTGGCGGGATCAGCCAAAACGAAAAACCCGTTGCCGCTGATGGCAAGGTCAAGCGCGTTTTGAGTGGCCTCAATATTGCCCTGATGAAATTGCTGAGCGACTTCAGTAACCCTAACACCGGAACCTGGCTGTGTTTTACTGACCCCACCAATACTGGCAGCATACACATCGGCAAATTCGGCACGGGACTCCTTAAAGCCGGTTGTTTGCGCGTTGGCAATATTATTGCCGGTGACTTGTAAATTTGTTGCTGCGGCTTTTAATCCGCTTAATGCTGTTGCAAAACCCATGTTACACCTCCAATCCTAAAGAATTTGTTTAATTTGATTAAAGTTCACGCTGTCCAGTCCGGTCAGGTTAACTTTTAAACCAGTAGAGCCATTGGCCATGGTGATACTGTCAACCTGCGCCTTAATATCGGTTTCCAGCACAACATTTCTGCCGTCAATCGAAGCGGTTGCTTCAATTTTATAAACGCCGGGATTAGACATAACGCCATTGCCATTCAGGCCGTCCCAGACAAACGGTATTTTCCCCGCATTATGTGCGCCCAAATCGACATTCTGCACGGTTTCACCGGTCACCGAATTGACGACTTTAACATTAACATTGGTGGTGCTATCCGGTAAGTTGATATTGCCGGATATGTCGCCTCCTGCGGCCAACAAGCCCTTATTCATCGGCACAGAAATATGGCGACCGACCAGGCTGGTGGCCTGCAAAGCCTGGCTGGAATTGATGGAGCTGGCAAAATCACCAAATGATTTTTGCAAATCCTGAATCCCGGCCACGGTGCCGAACTGCGCCATCTGCGCCAAAAAATCGCCGTTTTCCATCGGCTTGGTCGGATCCTGATGCGTCATTTGCGTGGTCATCAGCTTTAAAAACTGCTCCTGCCCCAATGTTGTTTTTTTAGCCGATGTCGCCAATACCGGTTTGTCGGTAACGGTTAAATGACTGTATTGATTAGCTGCGCCTTGGATAGCCATGGTTTACCCCTGTCCCATTTTTAATGTTTGCAACATCATTTGCTTAGATGTGTTCAACACTTCGATATTGTTCTGATAAGAACGTGAAGCCGACATCATATTGGCCATTTCTTCGACCGTGTTGACGTTGGATTTAAAGATGTAGCCGTTTTCATCGGCAACCGGATTATTCGGCGCATATTCCATCACCGGCGAATCCCAGCTTTCAACCACACCCAGCACTTTGACCTTGCTGGTAGAATCGTGCCGGTTCATGGCATTATTAAGTTCGGCGGCAAATACCGGTTGCCTTGACTTATAAGCCTCTGCCGCCGTGCTGCTGACCGTGTTTGCATTAGCAATATTACTGGCAACCAAGTTAAGCCTTAACGATTGTGCATTCATGCCGCTACCGGCAATATCAAAGATACTGGCCATAATTATTGTCCTTTTAATGCGGTCATCAGACCGGAAAATTTGCTATTGATAAACTGTAAACTGGCCTGATACTGCAACGCATTTTCAGCGTATTTGGCCTGTTCAACATGCGGTTCGACAGTGTTGCCATCCAATGATGCCTGATTGGGGTTCCGGTACATCAAGTTAGCACCGAACATTTCTTGCGGCGGCGCAATATGCCCAACATGCGTACGCTCCACACTCACATTCGAGGTGCTTTGTTTGAGTATCGCCTTAAAGTCCAAGTCCCGCGATTTAAAATGCGGCGTGTCGGCGTTGGCTAAATTAGACGCCAATATCTCATTGCGTTTTTCGCGGACGGCCAGCGCCTTAGGGTGAATGCCCAAGGCCGTGTCAAAATTAATAGTCATAATGTTGCCTCCTGATTGCTTACACAAAAACAAAAGCACGGCACATGCCAACTATAAACAAATATTTATAATCAAATAGATAACTAATTACCCACCGAGCACCCTAGCCTGCTGTGACAATAACCGGCCTGTTTTTTGACGCCTGCGGCAAAAAATAGCCCTCACAAACAGCACCTCCATTTATACACTGCGCCACTCCAGCAAAATGCCAATAATTTGACAATTTTCCCTGGCATTAATCATGCTTTATTAATCTGCACACGTCATAAAACAGGCATTAACAATGATAAAAAACACCTTACTCATAGCGGCACTGGCGCTTCTTGGCCCCACACTAAGCCTAGCGGAACAAGCGTCACAATCACACACTGCTATTGCCGAGGCCGTGACCGATTACATTGCACAAAACATAAACTTGCCGGGTGAATATGAGGCCACCCTACTGCCATTGGACAGCCGGTTAAATTTGCCCCAATGTAGCGAGGCGTTAGAAGCATTTAGCGCAAACGCCGCCATTAAATCGGGTAGAATAACGGTAGGCGTACGTTGCAAAACCGGGAAAAAATGGTCAATTTTCACCTCAGCCCTTATCAAGACTTATCAAATGGTCGTAGTTTTGGCCCAACCGGCACAGCGCGGCGACATCATTAGCCGAGAGCATCTTGCCCTCGAAAGACGGGAAACATCCAACCTCAGGGAAGATTTTGTCACCCAAATAGAACAGGCCGAAAACAAACAAGCCACACGCCAACTGAATACCGGCGCCATGCTGAACTTTAAAAGCCTTACCGAACCGAAACTGATTAAAAGGAATGACAAAGTGATGATCGGCACATCAGCAGCGGGCGTTTCCATTAATATGAGCGGGATTGCCATGGCAGATGGCGCTAAAGGGCAGCGCATCAAGGTCAAAAACCAGAATTCGGGGCGCGTTATCAATGCAACGGTTATCAATCCAGGCTTGGTGTCTGTCGATTGACCAAGACAAAAAATTAAAGTTTCTCAGCGTATCGCCGATAAAATTTCCAACCGAAAAATACACCGAGGAATTTGACATGACTATTGAAATAAGCGGCAGAGCAAATAATCCGACGCCGATAAAAACTCCCCCAAAACCACATAGCGCCGAAAGCGAAAAAAAACTTGCCGCAACGGCGTCCGCAGAAAAAGATGACAGTGTCGCATTGACATCGGCAACACAAGAGATTAAAAAAGCATTGGGCGCGTCTTCTGCAGCCCCTGTCGATACCGACCGCGTCAACAGCATAAAAAAAGCGCTTGCCGACGGAAGCTATTCTATAAATGCTGAAAAAGTTGCTCAGAAATTGATACAATTCGAACAGTTAATTCCACAGGAAAACAGTGCAGAGCCATGATAGAAAAAACTTACCCCTTCACAGAAAAGCTTATTGCCAATGCCCTGCACTTGGCACAACAGCTGCACCAGGCTCTCATTCACGAAGCTGATGCCTTAAAAAAAATACAACAGGCAGAACTGATTGGCACTATTGCTGACAGCAAAAAACAGCTGGTTGCCCAGCTAGACCAGCTTAATGCGCAACTCACCCAAATCTTGGCAACCGAAAAACTGCCCAACACCCCAGACAGCGTGAAAGAATATTTCAAGTCCGCTGAAACAGCAGGCTTGCCAACCGCAGAATCGGCCCATAACTGGGCCCAACTGATGCACATCTGCAGCGAATGCAAACGCCAGAATGAAGAAAACGGTGCCAGCATTGATGTTTTGTCCCGCCACACCCGCCGCTCGCTGAACATCATAAAAGGCAAGCCGGAATCGGCAAATACCTACGACGCAGATGGCTCAACCCAAAGCGACCACCATACCAGCCCCCTCATTTCAGTATAAAACAGCCGACATTTTTTAACTGCGCTGAATACGGTAAAGCATAAGGCCTATATTGGCCTGTTGGGTGAAGTATTTAAAGGCGTTAAAATCTTCTTCGGTTAACGGCTGGCCGCTGATCCCACGATCAGCATACATCAAGCCAATAGCTTTCTTATTGGAAAAAACCGGCATGATAAAACATTCGTTTTTGCCCATCACATTAATATCCCTAAGCGTATACAGCCGGGCATTGGTCAACGGGTCGGCCCAGAACGCCTGGACGCCCGACAAGGCATGAAAAAACAAATTGGGCGGCGTTTCCGAGATAGGGAAAACAACCTTGTGCTCATAACTTTCTTTACGCCAACCTAAAGACAATTTTTCTTTAAGCGATTGCTTATCGGACGTTAACAAAGAAAACACAGTCCGGTCCATGCCGACACCCCGATGCACCCCTTCCAACACTGTTTCCAGCAACAAATTAATGTCGAACGGTGCGCTTATTATTGATGCTATATCTTGCGATATATAAAGCTGTATTTGTTTTTTATCAACAGCCGGCACCGATTCTTCTAATGTAATGGCCCGGTTTAGGCGGCTTTGGATAAGCATGGCCGCATCGATTGCCCCGAACTGGCGGGCAATATCACATGCGCTATCGGTGTTGTGTTGCAGATTCTCGATAATGGCCCGCCTGGATTGTTTGGTCAGCCCTTCAATCTTCTTAATGCAGGCCTCATATTTTTCTGACCCGGCGCCTTCTTTTAAAGCGTCCGTAATTTCATAACCCAAATGAACCAATTCCACCCTGGGATTTTTTGAGAAACGCACCGGCTTCATCGATTCCTCAACTAAACGCCCCAGTTTCCAGGCATTACTTAAAGAAGCGCCCAGCTCCGTCAACGTAAAGCCCAGCACTTTTTTCTCGGCCTCTTCGTAATGGCTGCCTTCATTGACCAGTGCTTGAATGCTTTCGCCCTGTTCGCCACAAAAGCACCAAAACGAAATGCTGCCGATATGATGAAGCAGGGTGGCAATAAACACCTCTTCCGGCGAAGAATCCCGGACCAGCTGCGCGATAAACTTTGCCTGCACCGCCGCATGAATGGCGTGGGCTATTTCCTCATTGGCCTGATGCCGGTTAGTTGCGGATAAAATCGATTCAAAAAAAGAGCAAACCAGCGTCAATTCCCGAATAATATCGGAGCCGATAAGAACAATGGCCCGTGACACTGTCACCATTTTCTGACGCGACGGGTTGTAATGGGGCGTGTTGCTCATTTTCAACAACTTAACAGTCAGATTAGGGTCTTGCAAAATAACGGACGCCAGCTCCATGGCGCCTTTTCTGCTGTCATTCAAAATGCCATGAATACTCAGCGCAGTATTGGAAAATATCGGCATTTCCTCATTACACAGCACATGCGTCCAGCCATGAAGGGAAAGCCGTTCCGCTATCACCTTAGGCTGCACCACCTCCGGATTGAATTCTATTAAATCAAGCTTTAACACGTCTTTTTCTGAAGTCATGGCAAGGCCTTGCCGGAATATTTGGCCTGCGTTTTTTTGTTGGCGCCATGAGTCATTTTAATCACAACGCCAACCCTATTTCATAACGGGATGCGTGAAACCATCAGGCGCACGCTGTCTTAGATAGTTTTTTAAAAAATCTTTCCAAGTCACGATACCCAAAATAAATTTATTCTCGTCAAGGACAGGAAGGCAGGACACATCGGCATCCAGCATCTTTTGCACGGCAATATTGCAATTCGTTGCTGGCGACACGGTATCCACCTGGCGCGACATAATCTGATGTGCGCGCTTATTGAAGGTTGCCTTATCACGCGAAGTTTCTGCGGCCGTATGGACATAAGGGCTTAATGCACCCAATAAATCACGGTCGGAAATAACCCCGGCAAATGTTTTGTCCTCCTCATTTTCAACCAACAGATGGTGAAAATAAACATGATCAAAAATTTCCTTGACCACTAACAAACCTGTGTCCATACCAACCGTAATCGGTTTGGCGATCATAATATCGGCGATAATCATACGTGTTGAAACTCCTGTTTTAGACTGGACATTTTACCAAAAAACGCCCGTAAAGCCCCTTCCTTTAAGTTGGGGATGTAAAGATGCCCTTAATCTATTCTGTTACCTATCATTTCCCCGTTCCTATGCATCTCCCGAAAAACTAACTGAGCCCGCATTATCAAGGCTGCAAGCGTGTTCTTATACGGCAAATAGCCCAATAGCTGCGGACATTTTAGCGCCACTACAACATAACACATGGGTTTTCTATGTTTTTACCCAGTTTTTAGGTTAAAATAGTCGGCTTTCGAAGCTGGACGAGTGAGCAGCGCTGGTGACCCCAATAATTGCACCTCACTCGGCTTGAGCTACCTGCCCGTATTCCACGCATTTCATCCATTCCAATGGCTCCGCCACTGCGGTCTTAGGTTGTGTGGCTGCGGTTATGGCCTGTAGCGCATCGCCCCGGTACGAGTATCAATTAACCTCCAAAAGGTTAATTGAGAGCGGTCACCAAAAAAGTTTTTTATGCCCAACTTTAGAGTAAAAACATGACAGATTTAGCGCATTACAGAAACATTGGCATCTTCGCTCACGTCGATGCCGGCAAAACAACGACTACCGAGCGGATTTTAAAGCTTACCGGTAAAATCCACAAAATCGGCGAGGTACACGATGGCGCGGCGACTACCGACTTCATGGAACAAGAGCAGGAGCGAGGCATCACCATCCAGTCTGCTGCGACCACCTGTTTCTGGAAAGACTACCGTTTCAATATCATCGACACCCCGGGGCACGTTGACTTTACGATTGAAGTTTACCGTTCACTAAAAGTGCTTGATGGCGGTATCGGCGTTTTCTGCGGATCAGGCGGCGTAGAGCCCCAATCCGAAACCAACTGGCGTTATGCCAACGATTCAGAAGTATCGCGTGTCATCTACATCAACAAACTCGACCGCATCGGTGCCGACTTTTACCGCGTAGTCAAGCAAGTTGAAGAAGTGCTCGGCGCAGTGCCGTTGGTGATGACTTTGCCTATCGGCACCGAAGACCAATTTTCCGGCGTAGTCGACCTGCTGACACAAAAAGCCTGGATCTGGGATGACTCCGGCGACCCAATGAACTACGAAATCAAAGACATTCCTGCCGATATGGTCGAGGATGCCAAAACATGGCGCGAAAAAATGATCGACCAAGTGGCCGATCAATTTGACGACGTCATGGAAAAATACCTGGAAGGCGAAGAACCCGATATCGACACCATCAAACGTTGTATCCGCAAAGGTACGATCAACCTGGATTTCTTCCCGACTTACTGCGGTTCGTCTTTCAAAAACAAAGGCGTGCAGTTGGTGCTTGATGCCGTCATCGATTACCTGCCTTGCCCGACCGAAGTCAAGCCGCAGCCTGAAGTCGATCTGGAAGGCAACCCGACCGGTACCTTTGCCATCGTCGATGAGAACAAACCATTGCGCGCGCTGGCGTTCAAAATCATGGATGACCGTTTCGGCGCCTTGACTTTCTTGCGCATTTACTCCGGCAAACTGGAAAAAGGCACTTCCGTACTAAACACCTTCACCGGCAAAACCGAGCGTATCGGCCGTATCGTTGAAATGCATGCCGATACCCGTAATGAACTCGACTCTGCTCAAGCAGGCGACATCGTTGCCGTATTGGGCATGAAGAACGTGCAAACCGGTCATACACTGTGCGATCCTAAATTCCCGGCAACCTTGGAACCAATGGTTTTCCCTGATCCCGTTATCTCATTAGCGATTTCACCGAAAGACAAAGCCGCTTCCGAAAAAATGGGTATCGCGCTAGGCAAAATGATCCAAGAAGATCCGTCTTTCCACGTTGAAACCGATGAAGACAGCGGCGAAACCATCCTTAAAGGTATGGGCGAACTGCATCTTGACATTAAAGTCGACATCTTAAGACGTACCCACGGCGTTGACGTTATCGTAGGCAAGCCGCAAGTCGCTTACCGCGAAACCATCACCAAATCGGTTGAAGACGAATACACCCACAAAAAACAATCGGGCGGTTCAGGCCAATACGGCAAAATCAACTACATCATCGAGCCAGGTGAGCCAGGCAGCGGTTTTGTCTTTGAATCAGCGGTTACCGGCGGTAACGTACCGCGCGAATACTGGCCTGCGGTTGAAAAAGGCTTTAAGAGCATGTTGGACAAAGGCGTTCTTGCCGGATTCCCTTGCTTGGATTTTAAAGTTATCTTGACCGACGGTGCGTTCCACGCGGTTGACTCTTCTGCGATTGCGTTTGAAATTGCAGCGAAAGCGGCGTTCCGCCAGTCAATCCCGAAAGCAGGGCCGCAGCTGATCGAACCGATCATGAAAGTTGACACATTCACACCAGCCGACCATGTCGGCGATGTTATCGGCGACCTTAACCGTCGTCGCGGCATGATCAAATCACAAGATGCCGGTGCAACCGGTGTGCGCATCAAATCCGATGTGCCGCTGAGTGAAATGTTCGGTTACATCGGCGACTTGCGCACCATGACTTCAGGCCGCGGTCAATTCTCTATGGAATTCTCGCACTACTTACCGTGCCCGAAAAACGTAGCTGAAGAAGTGATCAAAGAAGTGAACGAACGCAACAAAAAGAAATAAGCTGTAACAAGCAGCCGGGCAGTTCAACTGCCCGGCTGCCCTCCCCCGCATGACCCGCCCATCTGGCGAACCCTCCCAACACAAAACCACGAAAAATAAAACTTCGTGCTCGCCGCCAACCTCCCGGTGATAATTTTTCCGGCGTTAATGAAACATTACGACAACACTTTGATGCATTGAAGATCATTCAGCTCTTTCTGCATCCCATCAACTTGCCCATAGGGAACACCTATTTTAATGGCATCATTGATATACGACTGGACTTGCGCTGACCTTTCCGGGTCTGACTTGGACGTTTTAAGGTCATGCATAATAATTTTCAGCCTGTTTAACGCAATCGTCTGGTTATTAGGCATATCTTCAATGGCCGTTTCAAAAACGGCAAGCGCCTCCTTAACCCGCCCATCCTTGAACAAATTGACGCCCTCATTATTAATCTCAATTAAGGCTCGCTTTATCCGGCTAATCATATTTTGCCCATAACTTTCGCTAATAAATGCAGCACACATTTTGTCAATGTCATCGATAAAATGCTTATCATCAATATTGGTTTTAATTAATTCTTCAAGGATACTATCGCCGATGTCGCCCGCCCCATTCAAATGGGCAATCTTCGCCAGTTCCAGCCGCAGCTCCCTCGATATTTGCCGGCCAAATTTCCCGTATAATTTAAAGACCTTTTCATAAGGCGCCGAGCCTGCCGTATCGCGGCTCCTTACCTTTTGAATATCAATTTCCAATATTGCCGCCCTAAGTTTTGCATCAGGGTCATTGGCAAAAAACTTGTTCATGTCGTTCAATACGTTTAGCGCATCAGCCGCCAAATTGGACTTTAAGTAGATGCCCGCCAAGCCCGAAAAATCACGGGGCGACCCATGTACAGAATACTTGCCTAAATTAACCGCTGCTTTATACGCTTTTTTGGCAACGTCAAGATGCTCAGTCTTATCCGCCAACGAAGCTAACCGCTGCTGCCTTAAAATGGCATGGGGCGAAAGGTCAACCGCTTGGTTCAGTGAGGCCAACGCTTGCTCCTCGCTACCGAGAGCCTCATACGCCTTTGCCAACCAATCGTAGGCCTCAAGCATCATAGGGTATTGTTCAATAAACGCCTGCAACGGCTCAATGGCCTGCTTATAATCGCCATTTAAAAAGTCAATAACAATCAAGCCCAACTTAGCCCAAGGCAGCTCCCTTTCTTGCAGAACTTCCTCATAAACGGCTTTTGCCACCTTAAAATCCTTGATAATAAGCGCCAATTCGGCGCGCATTTTCAATACATGCAAACGCGTTTTTTTATCGTTTTGTTCAAGCAACACGTCACAATTCCGTATCGCCTGATAAACATTGCCTGCATCTATTTCTTGTTCAATGTCGGCAAGATGCACCTTGCGGGCGATACAACGCTCGATCCGGGTTGACAGTTGTAGCCGGTTAAAAGGCTTTATCAGATAATCGTCAGGCTTGCAGTCGAGCGCGCTAAGCACCATATCCCTGCTCTGCTCGACGGTAATCATGATAAAAACGGCGTTAAACGGCAGCAGCTTAAAATGCTTTGCCTCTTCCAAAACCTGCTGGCCATTTTTGCCTTCGCCCAGATTATAATCGCACAGGACAATATCAAACGGCTCCCGCCTCATCTCAACCAGGCCGTTGATACCCGTCCCCGCCTCAACGATATGCCGCCCCCCTAGCGAATACAGGGTATGCTTAATCGTTTCCCGGATAATCCCCTGATCCTCAATGACCAAGATGTTTTTTATACCAAAGTCCACCGCCATAGCTACCGGCCTTTAACTTGGCATATCAGGCGGCCGCTTATGGCGATCAATCCTGCCATAAATACCGATAAACACCCACACTAATAATCACCAGCACCACGGTTATCCAACCCAACCTATCCATATATTTACGCAATTTCAATGCGAGTTCTTCACCACCGGAAGCAAGCAACATCGCCACCAGAAAAAACCTCGCCCCCCTGCCAACCATTGACGCCAACACAAACGGCAAAAACATCATACTGAGCGTACCGGCGGCAATGGTAAAAACCTTGTACGGGACGGGTGAAAAACCGGCAATAAACACAGCCCAAAACCCCCACCGTTCAAACCAATTTTTTGCCGTCAAATAATCCCCCCAATAATGGGTAGTTTGTAACCATGGCGCAATGGCATCAAACATAAAAAAGCCAATCGCATAGCCCAACATCCCGCCCAAGACCGAAGCTATCGTGGTCAACAGCGCAAAATGAAAGGCCTTGTCCGGTTGCGACAAGGCCATAGGGGCAAGCATCACATCAGGCGGCACCGGAAAAAATGAAGATTCGGCAAAACTGATGGCAAATAAATACTTGGCTGCGTGACGGTGCTGAGACCATTGCAGAGCTTTGTCATATAATTTTTGAAACATAGCTATTTCCTTCCCGACAAAAAAGGCACAAAAACAACCGGCTCCAGCCTCTCCAGCTCATAACCGTTATCCTTACGCGTAACCCGTTGTAACTGTTGGCTTTCACCAACCCCAACGGGAATAATCATTACCCCACCGACCGCCATTTGCTGCAATAACATCTCCGGTATTTCAGGCGGCGCCGCCGCCACTAAAATACCGTCATAAGGCGCGTGATCCGGCCAACCCCAGCCGCCGTCACTGTGCAAAAAATTGACATTCTTCAGCTTTAAATCCCACAGCCTATCTTTGGCTTTTTTCTGCAGCGGCGCGATCCTTTCAACCGAATAAACATGGCCGACCAACTGCGCCAAAATGGCAGTCTGATAACCGCACCCCGTGCCTATTTCCAGCACTTTGGTTAATGGGTTCGCTGACGCCAGCAGCAACTCAGTCATTTTGGCGACAATATAAGGTTGCGAAATAGTTTGGCCAAAGCCAATCGGCAGCGCCGTATCCTCATAAGCCCGACTAGACAAAGCCTCATCCATAAAAATATGCCGGGGCGTATTGCGCATCACATCAAGCACTTTATGGCTGCGTATGCCCTGCTCCATCAACCGGCTAACCATACGCTCACGGGTGCGCAAAGAAGTCATGCCGATGCCCTGTAAATGCGGCATCATAAACCCGGCTCCTTGGGCAACCAGTCTACCAACGCATTCAGCCGGTCATACCAGGTCAAATCCAGCTGCAACGGGGTCACCGAGACAAAGCCCGCATTAACCGCATAAAAATCGGTGCCCGGCCCCGCATCCTGTTCCGCGCCCGGCGGTCCCACCCAATAAATGATGCGCCCACGCGGATCATTGCCCTTAATGACCGGCTCCGACTTATGCCGCTGGCCGAGCCGCGTCGCCTGATAACCTTTTAACTCGCTAAGCGCAACATCCGGCACATTGACATTAAGGATAGTGTCTTGCGGCAACGGCTTATTGATTAATTGTTGCAACAGCGTCACCGCAACCTGCGCGGCGGTGTCAAAATGAATGGGATTGCTGCCGACCAACGAAATGGCAACCGCAGGCAAACCTAAAAAACGCCCTTCAGTAGCTGCCGCCACCGTACCCGAATACAGCACATCATCACCTAAATTCGAGCCATGGTTAATCCCGGCAAACACCATATCCGGCTCGTGTTCCAACAGCCCTGTTATAGCCAAATGCACGCAATCGGTCGGCGTGCCATCCACCTTAATAAAACCGTTTGAAGCCGGATAAGCGCGCAACGGCATTTCCAGCGTCAACGAATTACTCGCCGCACTGCGGTTCCTATCGGGTGCAACCACCGAAATATCGGCATATCCGCGTAATGCATCGGCCAATGCCGTCAGCCCTTCAGCCAAGTAACCGTCATCATTGCTTAACAAAATGTGCATTATCAATTCGCCCTGAAGCAGAATAAGCTATAAAATCAAACATATTAGCAACAAAACCCAACAAAATCAGCTTCCGTGACAAAAAAAACCATCAGCCCAGAAGACCGCGATTTATTTCGCCTCACCATCGGCAAAGTCCGCACGGTAAAAAGCGACAAAGTGCCATTAACAGCGGCAAACAAACCCAAGCCCTACCCTAAAACGCAAACGATTAACGTCGAAGAGCACCTAAACGACGCAATTGAATTTGATGTAGAAAAAGTGGGGCTTGAAGACTCACTGAACTTCATGGCGCCCGGGCTACAACACAGCGTGCTCAAAAAACTGCGCAAAGGCCAATTTGGCCTAGACGCCCAAATTGACCTGCATGGGCTAAACAGCACCGACGCCAAACGCCAACTGCTGCAATTTTTGCATGATTGCGTCGAAGACGGCTGCCGCTGCATCCACATCGTCCACGGCAAAGGTTACCGTTCAGCCGACAACCACCCGGTATTAAAAAACCACCTCAACATCTGGCTCAGACAGCACAAAGACGTACAGGCCTTTTGCTCGACACCGCCGAAAGACGGCGGCACCGGCGCCGTTTTCGTATTATTGCAACTGTCGGCAAAATATGGCGACTAAACGCCCCACCGTTTATACCGGCAACACCGAAAAAGCATCAAGATCATGGACTGCCGCCGCAGTGCGCCGGATCAACTCCAAATTACAATCCAAATTCATCATACCGCCCACAGCAAGCGTGACAGTCATAGCCTCAAGCGCATAGACCAGATGGGCGCGGTAACGTTGCAGCAGATAATCCACATCAACACCCGCCACCCCATTATCCGCCAGCGTTTGCGCATAGCGGGACAGCAACCCCACCTCATGCACACGCCGCATTTCAGGGCTAAGCGCCGTAGCCAAAAAATAAGCCACATCACTCACGCCATCACCGATACGGACTAACTGCCAATCCAAAAAACCAACCCTGGACTGGCTCTTATTCCAAAACAAATTACCGGGATGGCAATCATGATGGATTAACGTTTTAGGCGCATTAGCAAGAAACTGCATCGCTGCCCGGCGGTGCCGCGCATAATGAAGGGCCGGGGCATGTAAAGCCGCAGGTATCCGCGCCCCAGCCAAGTGCAAACCGCGTTTCATCAAAGGAACAGCCAAAGCCGTACCCAGAGAATCTTCCAACCGCCGAACCGGCCCGCCAAGCCAGCGATAACTTGAACCCAAATGTTTATTATCCCAAAAGCGCGCATGGCTGCAAGCCAGCTGCCCGACCACCAACGCCGCTTGCGCCGGCGTCAACATATCGCTGGCCGCACTAGGAATATCATCGAACTGCGCCACATCAGCCAACACCAACGTCGAGCCATAGCCAAGCTGACTTTGCGCCGCCAAACACACAGGCAAACTCAGCGGAATAAACCGCGCCACCTCATTATAAAAACGCACTTCGGTATGCAACAACCGGGGTAAAGCCGTGATCATCCGCGCACGCCACGCCAATGAAGGCAACTTCACAAACCACCGCTTCGGCAACGTGTCAGAACCATCATGCTCGACAGCAACACACACCCGGGTCGTAGTGCCGACATTAACCGCAACAATATCAACCTTATCCACAACGACATGGCTATGGTGCTTATCAACAACTTTCTGGGCCCAAGCAACGGTTAAATCTCTAGGTTGGCGAACGAGTATGGTCTGTTTCATGTTATACGGCAGCGTTTTAATGTAGGTTAATAACTTTCAAAGTCCAGCAGTATCAGAAAAATACCCTTTTACATCATGAATGACAACCACCTTAAGGTTATCATTTGCGGATAGGCTATAGTTGCTTGCACTAAAGTGCGCGGTGCGCAGCCTACGTGGCCAAAGGGGATCTAAAGATTGATTGCAGAATGCTTTGGCGGGGCAACGGAAATTTAATACTGTTGATCTGCGACATCCGTGTTCTATGTCTTTTGTGGCTGAATAATTACGGCAGGACAATCGAAAAAGAACCGGAATTAAGGCCATCAACTTAACGCGGGACAGACCTTCCAGGTTTTTAAAACCTGGAAGGTCTGCTTCGGTATGCTTGCCCCGCTTTAAATGGGAAGCCGGAATCAACTCGCACACGCCCCAAAAAAAACGGGCGGCGCAATCCGATTCCAAGGCTTCATTGACAATAGCGGACGCATATCAATCTTACGTCGCTCACCATTCTTGAATTCAAGATCAAGTTGAAATGCCGGGAGCACCCGAACAGAAATAACATCAATCAGCATTGTCAGCCCCTCACTGATAACAAACATAAATGTGCGGAATGGATTTTACCCCCCTATTGTCCGATTGATTTTAAGACGGCATGGATTTTTTAGAACATGATATGATGCGTTAGTCTTTAAAGCACGCGCAGCCTACTCTACAGAGTTACACTAATTCTCGTCGACACGCATGTAACCTGATATTTCAAATAAAGCCCTTCATCAAGAGATAATCAACATGTCTGAATTAAACAGAATTACCATTGACACACAAATATGCGGCGGTCGTCCTTGCATCCGTCATCTACGCATTAGAGTAAAAGATATTTTGGATTTATTGGCGTCTGGAGCCAGTACGGAAGAAATTTTAGAAGACTACCCCTATCTTGAAGCTGATGATATTACGGCCTCCCTCGAATACGCCGCGCATTTGCTGGATCACCCAATTTTAAGTGTCGCTTGAAATGCGATTTTTGGTCGACGCTCAATTGCCCATAGCCTTAGCGCGGATGCTGCAGCATGGACATGAATCCAAGCATGTTGCTGATTTGAAGATGATGGAGACGCCGGATAGAGATATTTGGCTGTGGGCTAAGCAGAGTAAAAGCATCATTATCAGCAAAGATGAAGACTTTGTAATTTTATACAGTGCAGATGTCTCGCTCCCAAGCTCCAGCTTGGGAGTGACTACCCAACAAGCTCCGCTTGCCGAGACACATCAAGCAGAGCTTGACGGTAGGCATTCCCAAGCCAGAGCTTGGGAACGAGACAAAAAAACAGCAAAAAATACGCTGTAAGTTATTGATTGTTGGTTGTCGAAATTGGCAATTCCGTTTAATTTCAGAATGCTTTCACAGTCTCTGGAGCTTGGAATTGGCGCAAATTTATTTAAATACTTTTTATATCTTGTGTTAAAGACTCAAGATTACTTTGACATATTTCAATAGCTTTTTCTTTTTTAATATAGTCACTTAGACTAGAAATATATCCAAGTACATCTAAACTCATATTCTTTAATTTTTTCTTTTGTTCAAAATCAAGTAGGAATTTTTTGTCGTTGTAAAATTTCAGATATTGTTGGGCTACCTTATAAGGCGCATCTGATTTTTCTGTTCTCATTTCTTTGATTAAAATATCGTGAGCTTCTGAAAATTCTTTCATCGCTTCATTTATATCAACTAGAGTAATACTATGTTTAATCAAGTATCTAGCTTTTACATTGTCCATATGCCGAGTATCATTCCAATTACGTTTTTTAGCTTGTGAATAAGCACTATCAAGAAAACGTTTTGCTACTTCTAAATCATCAGCTTCGTCATAGCTTAAACGAGCAATTGCATACTGAAGTGGAAAATGTGGGTGATTTTGAGCCGAACTAAGATTCTGTATTCTTTCATAAAATCGTATCACAGCCTCTCGTTTTCCTCTTTCAGGTAACATGGCTTGTAAAGCACCATAATTGATCAATCGTACATAAATGCCAAAATATACTTTGTCAATTTGACCTCGATGATGTGCATTAGTTGTAATTTTTATCAATCGGTCAATTAATTTTCTAGTATCTGAAAAATTTGTTAGACCATACATTGCAATAACAGAAGATCGCGGTGCTATTCTGTCATTTGATAATTTTAAAAGTTCTTTAACAATTGGATTTCTTTTAAATTCTAATGTCCTTAAGTAGTTATTATCTATTAACTCTGCAATCATGCTTTCAGAAGGGTTATTGAATTCTAATAATTTTAAAACCGATGCTGTAACAACAACATCCGTTAAGGCATTATCGGAATGAAATACGTTGAAAAGTGCTGAAAACTTTTCTTGAATATGAGGTGATTTAATTATTTCAAGAAGAATTGAACTTAATTCAGAAGAACATTTATTTTTGATGAAGTCTTCCTGTCGAATTTCAGACCAAGCATCATTTTCTCCCCAAAATTTGTATTTTCTTAAAATATGATTGAACGATTTAATTTCTTTATCAGAAAGGGAGTTTAGATTTATATCAATAACTGAATTTGTTTTAATGAAAATATCCGACAATTTTTCTTGAGATGATTCATAGGAAGATGTTCTAGTAGCCATTAAAAGAACAAGATCATTTGGTCGTTTTAAGTTTATATACTTTATTTCTTCAATTCGTTTTGGAAAATTTTCAACAATTATTGCGGTTTTTATGTTTAAGCCAGTTATATAGTTGACCTCATCATAGATTCTATTTAAATCATCCCTAAGCCAAAAAACACGATAACCAGTTGATATTAGTTCGCAAGCTAATCCTAATAAAAATAATGTCTTACCATTAGCAATATCCGAGTGAATAAAAATATTTTTTATTCCTTGAGTAATTTGATTTAAGACAACTTCATGCTCATCTCTCACAACAAAATAACTGTCTCTTGTGCTATCAAGAACACAATTCCATATATGTTCTATTTTATATTCACCTTTAAATAAAAAATCAAAAACATCATCATATTTAAAATCAGATATAGATTTTGGTGCTTTTATTTCATCAAATGTGTGGAGCAATCCTTTTGTATTTTGAGGGGTATAACTTTTCAATATCTCATCATAT
Organism: Methylobacter sp.; assembly: GCA_030684815.1. Classification (GTDB taxonomy): domain Bacteria; phylum Pseudomonadota; class Gammaproteobacteria; order Methylococcales; family Methylomonadaceae; genus Methylobacter_A. The sequence continues at coordinate 59,647 of JAUXXQ010000115.1, forward strand.
TTTTTCCAAAAACCATCAATTCCAATTGGCTCAATTGTTCCAAATTCTTCTTGAATGCTATCTTCATATTCTTCTAGTTTCTTAAAATTAGGCTCAATAAAAATTATTTTTTCCTTTAATGAGCTATCAGTATAAATAATCCTTTGTATATCAATATCATATAAAGAATACCCAATAAAAATTATTGTTTGGCATGATTCAAGAGAGCGACGAAACATAAATGACCAGTTTGATCTTGAAAACTCTTCTGTAAGATAGCTGGTATTTGTCAATTTAAAACTTTGATTAAGTGATTTTGTAGTTAATTCATTTATATAGCCGTTTATATGAATACATACATTATTTTTTGAAATATATTCTGGAGAGTCCTTGTCTATAGTAATAGAGTTAATTCTTTTCTTTCTTTTAGCAAATGCTTTTTCAATAACATCATCATAATTTGTAGTATAAATAGCTTGCCATTTTACTTCTGCAAAACGTTCATGATGAGGATGAACTTCTGAGGCTGTAAATAAATTTTGCAATTCTTCTACTAATTGTTCTGCGCCTTTTTTCTTTTCATATTTTTGAGCGGCATAATTTAGTTCTTCATTCGGAGGTGGATTCATTCCACATTCCTTATATAAATGAATAGCCAAACATCTCCCTGTTAAAAACTTATCACCTTTTAATGGTGTTGCTTCCACTGAAAAACCTGAACCTAAGAATAACAAAGCATTTCCATCTATTGCGTGTTTGATTGCATCTTCAATTTTCATTTCTTATCCTTAAAATTAATTTTTGCACAATATAACAAAGCTCAAGCGAGACGGGGTTTGCAACCCCGTCTCGCTTTTTTTCAAAAAAATTCTGCATAAATCATAAAACCCCAGCCTTCTGCATCTCCGCCAACGCCGCTTTTGCCAAAAAACCGGAGCGGGTTAGATGGTTTGATTTGGCGTAACGGTCAATGCTTTGCACCAGGTTTTCTGGTAAGGATATGTTGATGCGTATCGGTTTGGTTGATAGCCGCGAAGCATCGACATCTACCAGCATCCATACGCCGCCTTGATAATCCGGGTTGGCAATAAGTTTTTCCACAGGGCTTGGTACGGGTATGTCCATGTCTTCACCTTCGCAATACAATTCAATCGCTTCCTGGATGGCATTGGGTAGCAATTCCCAATCATCGGCTGCCGAGAAGCAACCGGGAAAATCAGGAATGGTTACGCCATGCGCGTGATTTTGATCGCCTAAGTGTACATAAACGGGATATAACATTATTTCCACTCCCAACCGGCTTGCCGGTAAATATTTCTTAAAGTGCCTATTGCTACGTCTTTTCGCGGATGCGGAACAACGACGTGGCCTTGTCTATCAGGGTGTTTGAATTTGAAATGATCGCCTTTGCCACCGACATTAAGCCAGCCTTCGTCAGTTAATCGTTTGATGACGTCTTTGCTATTCATGTTTTGATTATACGCAATAATACACAAAAAATTAGATCAGGGTTTGTTCGACAATGGGGTTATTGCATAGTGTTTGTTTTCGTAGGCTTCAATTAAAGTAGCTAACGCTTCCATTTCGTCGGCTTCGGGTGTGCCGAGTTCCGCTTGAAAAACTGTTTCTAAACGCTGGAACGCGGCTTTTAATTCTTCGTCGCTACGGATGGGCTTAATAATCATTGATGGTATCCAGGTTAAGTTACCCACTATCCCAAAGCCCGCAACACAGCTTGGGGTTCTTTCGCCACAATATGCAGTAACGCCAATGCAGGGCCGTGAGGTTTGCGGTCGCCGCGTTCCCAATGGCGAAGTGTGCCGATACTGATGCAAAATTTAGCGGCAAAGTCGGTTTGCGTCAGTCCTAAGCTGTGGCGTAATTGCGCCACGTCAATTTCTTCGGGACGGTGTGTTTTTGCGGCAATATCTTTGCCTTCATTAAGGGCGATTGCCTCGTTTAAACTTTGGGCAATGCTTGCAAATGCGTGAGTCATGTTTTCTCTCTAATGCGCTATATCCGAGTAGTTTGACCAGTTTGGCTGTAGTCAGCAGGGTTGTCAGTGTAAGCCAATGGCTTATAGCGGGGCAAGGCCGGGTGTTCGGCTTTTTGTAATCCCCCTATTTTGTCGTGTTTGCGACAATTTCTTTGTCTTTGCGTTGTATTGTTCTGTCGGTATTGCGCCAATCAAAAGTCATACCCCGCTATTTTCGCTAAATAAATAGTTGGCAAGTATTTTGCTGTATCAAAATTAAAGGCCTTGCAGGAGATTAGCCATGACCACACACCCCCGCACTATCATCATCGACGACACCACGCTCAGAGATGGCGAGCAATCGGCTGGCGTGGCTTTTTCGTTGGATGAAAAGCTGGCGATTGCGACGCAGTTGGCGGGTTTGGGCGTACCGGAATTGGAAATCGGTATTCCGGCGATGGGGGCGGTGGAACGCGAGGAAATCAAGGCGATTGCGGGGTTAGGTTTACCATCAAAGTTACTGGTTTGGTCGAGGATGCGCCGCGATGATTTGCCTGCCTGTTTGGGCTTGAATGTGGATAAGGTTGATTTGTCCATCTCGGCCTCGGATCAACATATTCAGCATAAGCTGAAACAAAGCCGGCAATGGGTTTTAGACACGATTAGCGCTTGTGTGCAGGAAGCACGAAGTTTGGGAATGGATGTTTGCGTCGGTATGGAAGATGCTTCGCGGGCTGATGTGGATTTTTTACTGCGCATGGCTGAAACCGCGCAACAAGCCGGGGCTAGCCGGATTCGTTTTGCCGATACGGTGGGCATTATGGAACCGTTCGGTGTGTTCGAGACCATCAAAAAGTTAAGGGCGGCTACCGATTTGGAAATTGAAATGCATGCCCATGACGATTTGGGGCTGGCAACTGCGAACACGCTGACGGCGGCGTTGGCGGGTGCAACCCATGTCAATACCACGGTGAACGGCTTGGGCGAACGGGCGGGCAATGCGGCATTGGAAGAAGTGGTAGTTGGCTTAAAGCAGTTATACGGCATTGAAACGGGGGTTAATTTGCAGCTGTTTCCTGCCTTGTCCGAACAGGTTGCCAGGGCATCTGGCGACGCAATCGGCAGCCGGAAAAGCCTGATCGGCAAAAGTGTGTTCAGCCATGAAGCGGGCATTCATGTCGATGGCTTGCTGAAAGACCCGAACAATTATCAGGGCGTCGATCCGGCCATAGTCGGGCGTAGCCATCAGCTGGTGCTGGGCAAGCATTCGGGCACGCAAGGGGTGATCCACGCTTATCAGCAAATCGGCATTGCGGTCAGCCGAATTCAGGCTCAGGCCTTGTTGACGCAGGTCAGGCGCTTTGTTTGCGACACTAAAAGGTCGCCGAAAACCGAAGACTTAAATCTCTTTCATCAAAATCTTTAGAGGGCGATCATCATGAACGAACATAAAGCTGAGTTGAGCGGTTTGTCCGCTCAAACGAAACTTATGCCCTTTGGGTATAAAGAACAGCAGTCATGCGAACCGGTAGTTAAAGAGACTTTGCAAATACCGGATCAGGATGATTTCTATCCCGGTTCTTTTTTCAGGATACCTGCTCCGCCGATGCTGGGTAAAACCGGTTGGAGCTTAAATTAGTGCATCGTTTACATACAAGTTCAGCATCGTTCCCACGCTCCGGCGTGGGAATGCATTGCGCAACGCTCTAGCGTTGCGAGGCCGGGGACATTTAATTTTATCACTACGGTGATACGGGACGCGGAGCGTCCATGACTGCATTCCCACGCCGGAGCGTGGGAACGATTTTAAAATTAGGATAAACATCTCCGCACTCAACAGGAGCTAAAAATGGTTATGGCCATATCGGATAACATGATAACTAAAGCGCAAAAACCGCAAGGACTTCTCGCCCAATGGCATGAAGATGTCCATTGTGTTTTTGGCCGCGATCCTGCCGCGCATAGCGTTTGGGCAATATTACTGACTTATTCCGGCGTCCATGCGGTATTGGTGCACCGGGTTAGCCACCGTTTGTGGAAGGCAAACTGGAAGTTGCTCGCCAGAATCTTGTCCGCCTTCAGCAAAATGATCACCAGTGTCGACATTCATCCGGCGGCAATTATCGGGCGGCGCTTGTTCATCGACCACGCGCTGGGCGTGGTGATCGGCGAAACGGCGGTGATCGGCAATGATGTCACACTGTATCACGGCGTCACGCTGGGCGGCACCACCTGGAACAAGGAAAAGCGTCATCCGACCTTGGGCAATAATGTGATGGTGGGTTCCGGCGCCAAGATTCTCGGCGCGATTACCTTGGGCAACAATGTCCGGGTCGGTGCCAATTCGGTGGTGATTAAAGATGTGCCGGCTTGCTGCACGGTGGTGGGCATCCCCGGCCGCATTATCCAAAGTAAAGGCACGCAAATTCAAAACCGGCACGGCATCGATTTGGATCATCATTTGATTCCCGATCCGGTCGGCAAAGCGATTGCCTGTTTGATTGAACGGATAGATGAGCTGGAAGCCGGGCAAAAAAAGGCGCATAACGTATTGGTTGAAGACAGTTGCAATGTCTGCGATGCGGAAAGCATTTGCGTCCCCAAAAAAGAGGGCGCGACAAAACTGGCGGCGAGGCTGTAAATGGATTTGTTGGATTTTGAAGCACAAGGCTTGTATTTCGAACAAGCGGATGTGGCCGGTGTTAAAGAGCTGATTGCGCTGGCGGCGGAAAATTATGCCAGTGGCGATGCGGAATTATTTTTACTGAAAGCTTTTCTTCTCGCCCCTGAGTCGTTGAATGTACTGGTGGCATTAAACCGGTTTTATTATTACCAGCATCGGTTGGAAGAGGCTTTGTCTGCAACCACTAAAGCGCTGGCGGTAATCAGGTCAACCCTCGCTGTTCCGGACGACTGGCGTGACCTGCAACTGAGCCATATTACCGAAGCACCGGCTGAAGCGCTGACCCAAATCAGGCTGTATTTGTTTACCTTGAAAGCGGTCGGTTTTTTGAATATGCGTTTGGAGAAGCTGGATGTGAGTCAGGCCATTTTTGAAAAATTGGTCGAACTCGACAGCAAGGACAGGATAGGTGCACAAGGCTTATTGGAGTTAGTGATCAAACGTAAAACAGATGTAGGTTGGGCAGGCGCAGCATGACCCAATATTTTTGAACCACGATTGCTTGAGTTGTGCTGCGCTCACTCAAAAACTAACCGGAGCAAGACTATGTTGAAAAAAGAATTAACCGATTCATTGATGACCCTCATGCCTTTAGTGGCGTTTGTTCTGTTGGCGTTGTACTTGATTTTTCAGGACACTTCGTCAGTCGGCCCACTTTAATTACCGGAGAAATGTGATGAGTTTTGAAGAGGAAATGGAAGAATTGGAATCGGCTGAAGATTTTTTGCAGTATTTTCAACTGGACTATGAACCCAGCGTGGTGCATGTCAACCGCCTGCATATCTTGCAGCGCTTTCATGATTATTTGCAAAAAGCCGCTGACGATATGCCGGAAGACGAAGCCCCAAAAAGGGCGGTTTACAGCAAGCTGTTGCAACGGGCTTATCAGGATTTTGTCGAATCCAACGCGCAGACTGAAAAGGTGTTTAAGGTGTTTTCGATGGGCGAGGCCTCGCAAACCGCGTTTGTCTCGTTAAGCGATATAAAGACATGAAACCCGAGCGTTTTGATGAAGGCCGCTTCGAGTTCGGCGAATCGGTGCGGGTGACCCGGAATGTCCGCAATGACGGCACTTACCCCGGCATGGACGTAGGCACTTTGTTGATTCGGCGCGGCAGTGTCGGCAATGTCATTGAAGTGGGCACTTTCCTTCAGGATCAGATTATTTTTACCGTGCATTTTTTGGATCAGGGGCGCATGGTCGGCTGCCGCCTGGAAGAATTGATCGGCATTGACGAACCTTGGAACCCCAGCCGTTTCGAGTTCAGGGATCGGGTGGTTTGCACGATAAACTTAAGCCTCCAAGGTGAGGTGGTGTTTGCCAAGGGCAGCGAAGGCCAAGTTTTTAAGGTGTTAAGGGACAGCGAACAGATTCAATATCATGTTGCCTTTGACGGCAGAGTCCTGCAAGTGCCCGAGTCGGCGCTGGCGCCGGCGCACCCTGAGTCATTCCAGGAACCCGAGGTTTGATATGGCGGTCATTGAACAACTAGACCAACCGGTCAATTACAATTTATTGCGGGCTGCGTTGCTTTTATTTAAAAAATCGCCCGTTGAATTGACCGAAGATGAATGGCAACAGGCAAAAATTCAGGCGTTAAATGAGTTCAGGCTTGAAAGCCGGGTATTGAATGCGCCTGAAGCGGCGGCGGTCATTATTAGCGAACAGGAATTGCAGCAGGCTTATCAGGAAATTTGCGACCGCTACGATGATGAAGAGGCTTTGTTTGCCGACCTTAAAAAAAACCAGCTCGACCAAGCCAGCCTGCAGGCATCGTTGCACCGTCAGTGCCGGGTCAACACCGTGCTGGAACTGGTTGCCAGCCGCGCACCCGCCATCAGCGACGTCGACATCGGCATCTATTACCATTTACATGCGGAGCAATTTAACCGCCCGGAACGGCGCGAAGTTTGCCATATTTTCATCAGCATTAACCCCGATTATGCTGAAAATACCGCTGAAGAGGCGCTTCGCCGCGCTGAGGAACTTGCCGCTAAATTGCACAAAAAACCGCACAAATTCGCCGATCTGGCGCTACGGCATTCCGAATGCCCGACGGCCTTGCAGGGCGGCGTTTTGGGCATCGTAGCGCGCGGCACACTGTATCCTGAACTGGACGCGGTGTTGTTCCAATTAAAAGCCGGGGAAATCAGTGCCGTGGTCAAATCGGAAATCGGTTTTCATGTCTTATTGTGCAAAAGCATACAAAAGGCTGACACTCTGTCGCTGGCAAAAGCCAGCCCGAAAATACGCCAGCTTCTGCAAGAGCGCAGCCGCCGCACTTGCCAGCGCGCCTGGATAGCCGGATTACCGCCTTTGCAACAAGAGGAAGCACATCATGAGTGACAAAGACATTAAGCACTGTTCTTTTTGCGGTATCGCCCAATCCGCCTCGGTGCCCTTGATTGCCGGGGCGGAAGGCACCATTTGCGGCGCGTGCGTACAGCTGGCAAACCAAGTTGTCACCAGCTGGAGCCAGAAAAAAGAACTGGCCGAAATGCAAGGCGAATTGCCGATTCCGGCAAAAATCAAGGAACATTTGGATCAGTACATTATCGGCCAGCATCTGGCCAAAGAAATTTTGGCGGTGGCGGTTTACAACCATTACAAGCGTCTCAGGCATGAAAGCGGTGATGCCGGTTTGGGCGAGTTCGACAAGGATGTGGAAATCGGCAAATCCAATATCCTGTTAATCGGCCCATCCGGCACCGGCAAAACATTATTAGCCAGCACCCTGGCAAAAGTCGTCGGCGTGCCGTTTGTGATTGCCGATGCGACCACGCTGACGCAGGCGGGTTATGTCGGCGATGACGTGGAAAATATCCTGGTGCGCTTGCTCGATGTGGCCGATGGCAATAGGGTCAACGCCGAATGGGGCATTGTTTATCTGGATGAAATCGACAAAATTGCCCGCAGTCCCGAGCAGCAAACCGGTACCCGCGATGTGTCCGGCGAAGGTGTGCAACAGGCCTTGTTAAGATTAGTCGAAGGCTCGCACGTTAAGCTTCCGGCCAAAGGGCGCAACAAAGACGGCGACACCACGATGGATACACGCAACATCCTGTTTATCGCCGGCGGTTCGTTTCCGGGCTTGGAAAAGCATGTTGAAAAACGCCTGGTGCCGGGCAATTCGGCTATCGGTTTTCATGCCGAAGTGGCCAATCCGGCTGAAAAACCGGCTTTGGAAGACATGCTGAACGCGACGCAACCCAGCGATTTGCGCAAATTCGGCTTGATCCCCGAGTTTATCGGCCGCTTCCCGGTATTGGCGCCATTGGAGCCGCTGGATGTCGATGCCTTGATCCGGGTGTTGACTGAACCTAAAAATGCGCTGGTGCGCCAGTACCAGCAATTGTTTGCTTACGAAGGTGTGGAGTTGACATTCGAACAGGAAGCGCTGGTTGAAATCGCCAAAAAGGCCATCGAACGCGAAACCGGCGCGCGCGGCTTGCGTAGCATCATGGAGCAGATATTGCGCAAAACCATGTTCGATATTCCGTCCGTTGATGACGTCGAGCAATGTATTGTCGATGCTGATGTGGTCAAAGGCGACGGCGAAATCAAGCTGGTTAAGAAGGCCGAAGATAAACTCAGGCAGGCTGGGTAGAGAGCCTGCATAATGGAACACGGATGGCACGGATTAGACGGATTTACGCGGATATACAGCATTTTCAATTTAAATGAGTTACTAACCTATGTCGTCTTTATTATCGCCGGAGTGCAGGCTTTGCCTGCTCTGGCAGGCAAAGCCTGCACTCCGGCGATGTTTTTAGTAATTAACTGAATTTGAAAACGCTGTATATTTATGACGGAATTTTTATCGTTCTTGGACTCATTATTTTATCTGTGATTATCAGTCTAATCCGTGTCATCCGTGTTCTATTTTTCCTAACAACAGTTATTACATCGAGAACCTTATGACAACCGAAGAAAAAATCCACGCCCAACTGGCCGCCCAGCCGATCATCATTTATATGAAAGGGGTACCGACTAACCCGCAATGCGGCTTTTCGGCCAAGGCGGTCGGCCTGCTGGATGCGACCCATATTCCTTACGCTTATGTCAATGTGCTGGAAGCGCCGTTTATCCGCGAAAAATTGCCGAAGATTTCGCATTGGCCGACTTATCCGCAGTTGTTTGTTAACGCCGAATTGGTCGGCGGCTGCGACATCATCGAAGAAATGGCCAACAACGGCAGTTTATTGCCCTTGTTAAAAAGCGCCGCGCCGAAAAAAGCCGAAGCCGCAAACGATGCTTTAAGCACCGCCGAAGTTGTGCAGCTGGTACAGCAAGGCATCGACGATGCCAACGTGATGGTCGAAGGCGAAGGCTGCGATTTGACGATCACCGTGGTCAGTGCGCAATTCATCGATTTGACGATGGTGAAAAAACAGCAGTTGGTTCTGGCAACGTTAAAAGAACCCTTGGCATCCGGCAAACTGCACGCGGTCAGCGTTAAAGCCTTTACCCCGGATGAATGGGCGGATAAACAAAAGGCTAGCGGGTTGCTGCAAATTCAGTAATAAGCCGGGACAGTTGTAAACGAGTGGCTGGGAACGCCAAGCCCCTGCTTGGCGAGTATCCACAATGATCAACATTGCCGAGCTGGGGCTCGGCGTTCCCGGTTTGTCCCGTCTTAACTGGGTAGCCGCCCCAACGGAGCGTAGTCATTATTAAAGCACTTAGCGAGGGACATCATGGCTAAAGTAGGCGTTTTTTTCGGCACCGACACCGGCAACACCCGGCGTATTGCCAAAGATATAACAACGGCACTAGGCTCAATTGCCGCCAAACCGGTCAATGTGCGCAATGCGACCGTGGACGATTTGCTGGCCTACGACACCCTGATTCTAGGTGTGCCGACTTATGGCGAAGGCCAGTTGCCGGGCTTGTCAACCGGCAATGCAACGACCAGTTGGGAAGAGTTTTTGCCGACATTGGCGGGGCAGGATTTCAGCGGCAAAAAAGTCGCCATTTACGGCTTGGGCAATCAAAAAAGCTACCCTACTGAATTTGTCGATGCCATGTTCTATTTGCATGAGCAATTTGAACAATGCGGCGCCACCCTGATTGGCTCGTGGGCTACTGACGGCTATAACTTTAAGGCATCCAAAGCGGTCATTGATGACCGCTTTGTCGGCTTGGCCTTAGACCAGGAAAACCAAAAAGACCTGACCCCGGCAAGGTTGGAAGCCTGGTTGGCAATGCTGGCGCCAGCTTGGGGTTGATATTTTGTTATTCACCTGTTGTGGGAGCGGCCACCCGGCCGCGAACAATTGCGAGCTATTCGCGGCCGGGTGGCCGCTCCCGCAACGTCAATAAGGGCTTGCAGCGATGATAGAAGAATCAGCGGTTGTGGTGAAAATAGCAAACCATCAAGTCTGGGTCGAAAGCGCGCAAAACAGCGTCTGCGGGGCTTGCCTGCAAAAAGCATCGTGTACGACTAGCGCAATCGGCAGCGTGCTGAAGAAAAAATCAGTGCCGGTAGATTGCGACATTCCACTAAACATTGGCGATAAAGTCACAGTCGCCATTGACGAAAACCTGTTGCTGCGCGCCTCTTTGTTATTGTATTTGCTGCCGTTAATCGCGCTGTTTGCCGGTGCGGGCATCGCCGATTGGCTGTTGCCGGTTGATGCTAACGCTGCCGATTTATGGCTTGCCGGTAGCGCCATACTCAGCTTTTTAGCTTCGCTGTGGCTAATCAACAAAGTGCAAAGCCTGTTAATCATGGGTTACGCCCGGCCTGTCGTCGTCAGAAAAATTTAAATCCCCATGCCGGTATGAATGTTTGGGCCATCAACAAAGATATTCCGCTGAAACTGCTGCTACTGGAGTTGGTGCACCGTTACGGCGAAAATACGCTGGCATTGAATAATCAGGAGCAGCATTTCCAGGCCATCGAACTCTGCACGCTTAACGAACCGGCCATTTCTGCTTACGTTTACACTTTCGGCCAACATGCAGGCCGTTACGGCATAGACCTGAAATATCCGATTTCCATGCATAACATTGTCGGCGAAAATGAAGACCTGACCTTGGATCAAATCATGGAAATACTCTCCACCCATCTTTTTTAACACCTGCCTGCCATGAATCAAGAACAACCCTCCGAATTCCGTTATTTTGTCAGTTACAGCGGCATTAAACTCCCGCTAAAGCTGGTCAACGAAATCACTGAAGACAGCTTAAATAACCGCAACACCTATTACCGCAGCCGTTTTGATGATCAGGGCAGAATGATATTGTGCCAGAAAGTGGTGTATGGCGAAGTTGAGTCCGAACATCAGTATGACTATGACGATGACGGCGTTTTAAAACATGCGCAAATAACCGAGGATGATGAAGTGCGTGAGATTCACTTTAATGCGACTGAAACCATAATAAATTGATTTATATTGGGTTATTTTATCTAAAAACTTGAATATCGAGTTTATACACGTGAAACAGGCCGATAGTCAGGCCTTCCAGGTTTTAAAAACCCGGAAGGTCTGACTTGCAGCGCTCTAAATAGCGGGCTGTTGCAGGATATGTATAACGACGAGTGCGTTGCAGCCTCAACACGCAGCCTCAGACGCCCCTCCAACCGGCTCAGCATTTATAGTGGCTGCTGTCAGCAAGGCCTTTAACTGGTCAAAGTTCAACGGCTTGAGCAAGTGATGGTTGAATCCTGCCGATTGCGACCGATGACGGTCTTCAGCCTGTCCGTAACCGGTTAAAGCAATCAGGATCGTATCACGGGTTTCCGGTAAAGCGCGCAGCCGTTCGGCAACCTTATAACCATCCATATCGGGAAGGCCGATGTCGAGCAGCACAATCTGCGGATGGAATATTTGCGCTTTCTCTATTGCTGCCATGCCGCAATCAGCTGTTTCCACTTCATGCCCTTCCGATTGCAATAGCATCATCAAGCTTTCGGCCGCATCCGCATAGTCATCCACCACCAAAATGCGGAATTTGGGTATCGGTAACGCGAGCCCATGCGGCGTGGCATCGACAGCAACGGATTCGATGGGCAATGTCGGCAGCCGCACCGTAAATGAACTGCCCTGACCGAGGCCGCCGCTCGTTGCGGTAACGGTGCCGCCATGCTTCCCAACCAATTGACGCACCAGCGTCAGGCCAATGCCCAGCCCGCCCTGGGAGTGGGCCAGGGTATGGTCTGATTGAGTAAAAAGGTCGAATATATGAGGCAGAATGTCGGGGGCGATGCCGATACCGGTATCCCGAACTTCAATGACAGCATCAGAGCCATCCCGCATGACATTCACCATAATTTTACCTCCCTTCCAGGTGTACTTGGCGGCGTTATTCAACAGGTTGGACAGCGCTTGCGCCAATCGGACACGGTCGCCTTCAAGCCATTGCGGCGCTGCGGTTTGTGAAACAATCAATTCCTGCTCACGCGATTCGATCAGCGGACGGCTGGTTTCCACCGCATTATTCACAATGTCGGCCAGTTCGAAACGCTCAAGCTTTAGCCTGATTTTTCCCTGCATGATACGCGCCATATCCAGCAGATCATCAAGCAACCGTGCCATGTGCGTCACCTGACGGTCAATGACGTTGCAACTCCAGGCCAGTTTGGTGCCTGTCAGGTTTTCCATTTTCAACAACTGCACGGCATTGCGGATGGGCGCCAGCGGATTACGGAGTTCGTGGGCCAGCATCGCCAAAAATTCGTCTTTGCGGCGGTTCGCCAGGCACAGGGCGTCCTCGGCGCACTTGCGCTCGGTAATGTCGGTCGACACCCCCAGCAGTTTGTTGCAATTACCATCGTTGACCAGCGGAATTTTAACTGTGCTATACCAGCGTACGGAACCGTCGGCCTGCGTCACCTTTTCTTCCGGGATGACCTTGGTTTTACAATGGCTTATCACATCAAGGTCATCCTGATAGAACTGAGCCAGTTCGTCAGCAGCGCGATTGAAGCTTCCATCAGTCAGGCCGATCAAATTTACAGGGCTGGTGGCATAGCACCGGGCCAAAGCCTCATTGCCTAAAAGGAATTGCCCTTCCCGGTCTTTGACAAAAATCATACTGGGCACAGCGTCGATTACTTGTCTAAGGAAAGCGCGTTCATATTGCAATGCTTCCTGGGCGTTTTTAATATCGGTGACATCTTCAGTCGTTCCGAAACCACCCAGCAGCGCCCCATGCCCGTCAAACTCGAGTTCGGCAAGTTCACGTACCCATTTGACCTTCCCATTTACGATAAGTCGGTGCTCAATATCATAGGGGCTACCGGCAAGGGCTTCTTGCCATGCCGTATTGACGGCCCCCCGATCCGCCGGATGGATACTATCGAGAAATATTTGATAGGTTAAAGGTGTCCCTTTAGCGATGCCGAAAATTTGAAAATTTTCATCCGACCATTCCAGGATATTGTTGTGGATGTCCATACGCCAGCTGCCGATATGGGCGACAGCCTGGGCACGGTTCAGGTCTGTCCGGCTTTTGCGCAACGCCTCTTCGATTTGTTTGCGCCGGGTGATGTCCGTGCTGACTGTGCCCAGGCCGATTGTATTATCGTTTAAGTCCTTCAGGGCGAAAACGTTGTAGATCATCCACAGGGCTTCCCCGGTTTTGAAATGCCGGAAGCGGATTTCGGTCTCGCCACGGCCGTCCCGTAATACCGCAGGAAAAAATTTATCCATAATAAAGGCCTTGTCTTCAGGGAAAAAGAACGCCTCAACCGGCGTTTTAAGCCCCTGTTCAAGACTGTCCAAGCCTACCAATCGCAGTCCGGCCTCGTTAACAAAAAAAGGCATGCCTTCTGTATCGCACATGCCGATAAACTCGGTGCTGCTTGTAACGAGTGAGACATATAAGTTCCGCTCTGCTTGTGTTTGATTGTGCACTGCGATTTCCTGCTTAAGTTGTTCCTCCCTTTCCATAACCTTGGCCAACACCCGTTTTTCCTGGTCATGCAACCGTGAAATAATCAGGCTGAACAGGGAGCCCACAGCAACCAAAAACGCGGTGCGCAGCATTTCGCTGGTACGGCCGATATAAATCGAATGGTAAGGCTCGACTAATAAATAAACGCTTACTGCCGCACTCAACAGGGTAGTGAAAAGCCCGGCCTTTAAGCCGCCGCACCAGGCAGCGAAAGCAATAACGACTAAAAAAAGCAGCAACGGTGACGAGTCCCCGAAAACAAATTGAAGGTCTTTTAAAACCAGCAAGATAACAGCAACCCCCAGTATTGAGGCCAGATAAATGTTGCCGAAAAAATATTTGATATGATTCATTTTGTAGCATCCTATCAACGTGGTAGCCATAGATTCTCCAATGCATCAGCATACCTAAAAATACAAAGTGGGAAAGCTTCCGTTATAGTCGCCGCCAATAACTTGCCACAGTTCACAATAACACTCATAAGCCATTGACATCCTCCCCCAGCTAAAGCAAGGGGATTCCTGATGTGAATCAGGAGTGGGTATGTATGTATCTAGCCTGTCGAAATAGATTTTTATGGTATTTTTTGTTTGAATTTTGTAAAACTAATTTTTATTAATAAAAACAAATAGTAATGACTGATTGGTGAAATAAAAACTAGGGATATAAATCAGTAAAAAAGGTGTTTTTTGTGGTTTTAAAAGCATTCAACTTTGTCTAACTTATTGATTGTTA